>NZ_JBFAYF010000004.1:0-312805 GCF_040681165.1 Actinoplanes sp. NPDC051851
TTGGCCACCTGCGCGGCCTGCGCGGCACTGCTCGCGATCTCCCCGATCGCCGCGTTCATCTCCTCGGCACCCGCCGCCACCGACTGCACGCTGTAATTCACCGTCTGCGTCGCCTCGGCCGCGGTACCCGATTTATCCGACACCTGCGCCGCGTCGCCGTTGAGCCGGTCGGTGGACTCGGCGAGACGGTCCGCGGCCGCCTGGACCTCGGTCGCCGAGCCCGCGATGCCGCGTACCGTCCCGGCGACCTTCTCCACGAACCGGTTGAACGCACCCGCCAGCTGACCCGCCTCGTCCTCGGTCCGGACCGTGGCCCGCTGGGTCAGGTCGCCGTCCCCGTCCGCGATCTCGGCCATCCGCCGGCGCAGCCGGTCGATCGGCCGGACCATGGAGCGGCCCACCAGCAGCGCGACACCGGCGGCCACCAGCAGCGCGGCGACCGTGATCCAGATGCTGATGGTCAGCGACTGGTGCGCGGTGGCCAGGATCGTCGAGGTCGGCACGGTGACGATGATCGACCAGGTGTCGGTGTCGCCGAGGCTCAGCGGCGCGGCGATCTGCACCTGCTCGTCGTCCCCGCTGATCACCCGCCGGGCCGCGGAGCCCTGCGCGGTCGCCGTCGACGCCAGGGCCACCACTGCGGCGTCCGCGGCCTTGCCCGCCCCGGCGCTGTCCCCGCCGGCCACCAGCAGACCGCCCGCGCTGACCAGCATGGCGCTGCCGGTGTCGAGCGGCTTGAGCGAGGCGAAGAGCGTGCCGAGCGTGTCCAGCGGCAGGTCGATGCCGGCCACCCCGACGGTCGAGCCGCTCTTCACGATCGGGGCGACCAGCGAGGTCATCAGCACCGTCTCGCCGCCGACCTCGTACTCGTACGGTTCGAGGACCTTCTCCTTGCCGCTCTGCTGCGCGATCAGGTAGTAGTCCCCGGCGCCCTCCTCGGTGTAGTCGGTGAGCGCGGAGGACGTGATGGTGTCGCCGTCGCGGTACCAGTACGGCACGAACCGCCCGGTCGCGTCGCTGCGCGCGTCGGCGTTGCGGTACCTCCGGTCCTTACCGTCGAACGCGTTCGGTTCCCACGCGGTCCAGACGGCGAGATAGCCGGAGTGCCCGGAGAGCACCGCCTTGAGCTCGGCGTTCGCGGTCGCCCGGTTCCCGCCGGAGGTGGACTCGGCGAGCATCGCCTGGCTCATGTCCCGCGAGGTGCCCATCCCCATCATCAGCTGCTGCTGCACCTGTGCGCCGTACCGCTCCGCGGTCTCCTGCGCGTACGAGAACCCGGTGTCCCGGGCCTCGGCGAGACTCCGCCGCGCGATGAACGTGACGACGAGCACCAGAGACAGCCCGGTGATCAGTACCACGCAGATGATCAGCCGAAGCTTGATGGTCATTCGGGGCATTCGCACCACGATCAACCCATCGGCAACTTCTCCGCACCGCTGAGGGCCGGATGTCATGAGATCATCTCGCGATGCGCCGATTGATCATCACGTTGCTCGTGGTCTGTCAGAGCACGCAAGGGCTGATCTTCGGCGGAATCGCGCTCTTCCTCCCGCTGATCCGCTCCGACCTGGGGCTGAGCTTCGGGCAGGCCGGGACGATCGCCGCGGCGAGCAGCCTCACGTACGCGCTGATGCAGGTGCCGTCCGGCTACCTCGCCGACCGGTTCACGCCGCGGCGGCTGTTCCTGATCGGGCTGCTCGGCACGAACCTGCTCGCGATGCTCTTCGCGGTGGAGAGCGACTACTACGCGCTCCTGATCAATCAGGCGCTCTCCGGGTTCTTCCGGGCGCTGGTCTTCGCCCCGGGCATGCTGCTGATCAGCTCGCTCTTCCCGGCCGACCGGCGGGCCACCTCGATGGGCCTCTACGTGGTCGGCGGGTTCTCGTCGAACATCCTGCTCAGCTCGATCGGGCCGCTGATCGTCGAGCCGCTCGGCTGGCGGCTGCTCTTCGCACTCTTCGCCGGGACCGGGCTGCTCGCGCTGCTGCTCTACACCCGGGCCACCCGGCACGACACCGGCCCGGCGGCGAACCCGGTCCGCCTCGCCGACCTGCCCGCGCTGCTCAAGCGGCGGATCATCTGGATCACCGCGGCGATCCAGTTCGTCCGGCTCGCGGTGGCGCAGGGCTTCACCTTCTGGCTGCCCAGCTACCTGGTGGCGGACCGCGGGCAGTCACTGGCCACCGCCGGGCTGGTCGCGGCGCTCGGCGCGGCCTGCACCGCGCCCGCCAACTACCTCGGCGGCGTGCTCTCCGACCGGATCGGCCGCCCGCTGCTGGTGATCGGTGCGGCGCAGACCGTGCTCGCCGCCGGGCTGGCCGCGCTCACCTACGCACCCGGCATGATCGCCGTGCTGGTGGTGGTCGCCGCGATCTCGGTCTGCGTGCAGGTCTATTTCGGGCCACTCTTCGCCCTCCCGATCGACGTGCTCGGCGCCGAGCGGGCCGGCCTGATCAGCGGCTTCGGCAACTTCTGCGCCAACCTGGGCAGCTTCGCCTTCGTGTACGTCCTAGGCGCGGCCAAGGACGCGACCGGTTCGTTCCGGATCGGCTTCCTGAGCCTGGCCGTACTCTGCGTGGCGGGTCTGCTCGCCACCTGGCTGGCCCGCACCGAGGCCGTCAAGACCCCGGCGCGCGCCTGACCGGCCACTCTTCTCCTCCCCGCGCTTCTCTCCACCGTTCTTCTCCTCGTAGAGACGAGCGTCGGCGGCCGCGTAGAGCGTGTCGAAGTCGGCGCCGTCCAGGTCGAGCAGCGCGGCACCCAGGCTCGCGCCGGTCCGCTCGGCCAGCGCGGACCGGATCCGCGCGACGGTCTCCCCCGCCTCGCCCTCGACCAGCGCCACGAACTCGTCGCCGCCCAGCCGGCCGACCGTGTCCTGCGGGCCGACCGAGGCCCGCAGCACGCCGGCCACCCAGCGCAGCAGCTCGTCGCCGGCCGCGTGGCCCCGGACGTCGTTGAGCTGCTTGAACTCGTCCAGGTCCACGATGATCAGCGTCGCGTGGTGTCCGGCCCTCCGGACGTACCCGAGCCGGGTCTCGAATCTCTCGGAGAACCCGCGGCGGTTGAGGAGATCGGTGAGGACGTCGACCCGGCCGAGACGGGTGAGCAGGCGGCGCTGGCGGGCGGCGGCACGACCCTGCCCGGCGGTGACGAGCGCGGCGAGCGTGGTGCCGGTCAGATTGATCGCGACGTACCAGAAGCCGGGGCCGCCGACCAGCGACGCGACCAGCAGGTAGAGCAGTCCGGCGCCGATCGCGACCGGAGTGGCCACCCGCGGGCGCATGCCGAGCATCAGCAGCGGGATGGAGAGCAGCATGCCGATGCCGAGCGGGCTGTCCACCCCGCCGTCCAGGACCGCGATCGCGGCGCAGCTGACGAACGAGCTCAGCGAGAAGGCCAGCATCAGCGGACGGGCCAGTGGCGAACGGCTCAGCCAGTCCGCGCCGAGGACCACGGCGACGCCCGCGGTGAAACCCCACGCGCAGATGCCCGCCATCGCGGCCCAGTGCGGCTTACCGACGGCGAAGAAGGCCAGGTAGGCGGCGGCGACCACGGTCTGCGCCATCGCCATCCGGCCCGGGTCGGCGATCGAGTGCCGCAGACGCTCGCGGGCGGCGACGGTGGCCACCCGCCCGGGCTCGCCGATCCGGGCCCGGGCCTCGGCGACCGCGGCGGCCGTCGGCGCGCACCGTTCCCGGGCGGCCTTGTCCGCGTAGAGCCGCCCGTCGGCCGCGGCCGCCAGCGTCACGGCGTCGCGAGCCTCCTCCGGGAAGCGCGCGACGCCGAGGCTGGCCGGCGCGTGGTCCCGCAGCAGGGCGCGGATCCCGTCCACGACGGCGGGCGCGCCCGCGGCGCGGGGACCGGTGAGCAGCAGCGCGAACTCGTCGCCGCCGAGCCGCCCGACGACGTCGCCGGGCCCGGCGAGACCCCGCAGTTCCCGGCCGGTCCAGGCGAGCAGTTCGTCGCCGGCGCGATGGCCGTACGCGTCGTTGACCTGCTTGAAGTGGTCGAGGTCGAGCAGCACCAGCGCGACCGGGTGGCCCTCCTCGATCTCGGCCGCGAGCCGGTCGTCGAAGCCGCGCCGGTTCAGGCACCCGGTCAGCGGGTCGGTCCGGGAGCTCTCCGCGAGCCGCCGCCGCAGCGAGCCGAGCACTCCGGCGTGCCGCAGGCAGAGCAGCGCGGCACCGCCGAAGCCGAGCGCGTGGACCAGCCAGTACCCGGGCGGGGCCGGGTCGCCGAGGAGGACCACCAGGGCGTACGCGAGTCCGCTGAGCAGGGCCACACCCAGGAACGGCCGGGGCGGCACCACGGTCGCCAACAGCACCGTCGAGGCCGGGATGAACGCGCCGAGCGGCCCGCTCACCCCGCCGTCGAGCAGCGCGAGCGCGGCCACCGCGATCAGGTTGACGGTCGCGGCGCCGAGCAGGGCGGCGCCCCACCAGCGGGTCCGGCAGAGCCGTCCGGCGCTCACCCAGCAGGTCAGCGCGGTCACCAGCATCACCGCGACCAGCGCGAGCATCTCGGTGCGGTGCGGGAGGTGCCACGTCCCGATCGCGTACGCGGTGGTGAGGACCGCCGGGACCAGGCCGTTGCCGAGACCGCTGCGGAGTGCGTGCCGGCGCCGCCGCTGTGCTGCACGTTCCATGCGGCGGCCTCCCGGGCTCGGCTTGACCCGGCTCACATCGGCACCGCGCTCCGCGCCTCAAGAGATTCACCCGCGAACTGGCGGAACGGTTTCGCAACACTGACCAACCGCTTTGCAACCCCTTTCACTTCAGGGTCCGGCACGGCGGTCCGATCAATCTGGTGTCCGGCCGGCGAGGGGAACGACGGCCACTGACTGTGAGGATCTGCGCCATGGAACGAGTCACCATGCTGTTCGCCTACGTCTACGCCCGCTTCACCGGCCGTGACGACGAGGGTGCGACCGCCGTCGAGTACTCGCTGCTGGCCGCCCTGATCGCGGGCGTCTGCATCATCGCCATCTCGGCCTTCGGCAGCCACATCTCGGATGTCTTCGACAGCCTCACCAACTCGATCAAGTTCTGATCGCAGTCACTCACAGCAACGGCGCCGCACCGGGCTTCTGCCCGGTACGGCGCCGTTTTTTGATCAGGGAGCCGTCTTCCCGATCAGGGGCCGGTGACGCCGGTGGCGATGCAGCTCGTCCCGTCCGGGCCCGAGCCGACCTTGGTGGGCTCGTCGCCGGTGTCGTTGCCCTCGAAGAGGTCGCAGAGCGAGATGTCGTCGCCGACCAGCGTGATGCCGTTCAGCGTGAGCTTGTCGCCGAGGTTGGGGTTGATCCCGGCGAGGGTGTTGCCCGGCGCGGTGGCCGTGATGTTCTCCAGGGTCGCGGTGCGCGCCGCCTGCGTGGTGCAGTTGCCGCAGGACCGGTAGAGCTTGCCGAAATCGGAGACCTCGAAGTTCCGGATGGTCACCGAGCCGCCGGCGCCCCGGTTGTCCTGGAACACCTTGTCGGTCGCGGAGACCGCGCTGCCGCCGTCGATCACCACGGTCGCGTTCTCGCCGCGGAAGGTGGCCGCGTCCTCGCCGACGTCCTCCCAGTGCACGTTGGTGATCGTGCAGCTGCCGGAGCAGTGCACGCCGTCCGCGGCCGGGCTGCCGATGATCACATTCTGCAGCGTGGCGCCGTCGGCCAGCTCGAAGAGCGCGTCCTGGCCCTCGTCCTGGCCGCCGTCGCCGAGGTCACCGCCGCCGATGAAGCGCTGGTTCTCGCCGTCGAAGACCCCGTCGACCTGGATGGTCTCGGTCACGGTCTGCTCGCCGGTGGCCTCCGGGACCGCCGCCGAGGCGAAGTTCGCGAAGATGACCGCCGCGGCCGCGCCGGTCAGCGCCACCCCCACGGCGAGTGCCCGCCTGCCTCGCAGTTTCGTCATCGCTGGACCTTCCGCTCGAGGGGACGTTGTCAGCGATAGGCACGGAGATGGAGGGAAAGCGGTTTCCTCGCCCGCCGAGACTTAAGACAGGCTTAAGAGAGCTTCCGTCACGCCTCCGAAACTTCCGGCAACAGGATGCCGGTTTTGCAGGCTGCCGCGAGTGCATTGACGGCATAGATTGTTGGCTATACGTTACGAGGACGCCTCGGTACGGTTTCCGGAATTTTCGGCGGGCTTCCCGGAGGTACTTATGCGCCGGCGTACCCTTCTCGTCCATTCCGGAGTGACCTGCGGCGCCGCGACCGGCCCGCCCCTCGCCGTCCGGCGCTGGGCACACACGTGGACCGCCGCCCCGCAACCCACCGCTCCGGGCGACCTGCCACCGGGCCGTTTCGGCGGCGACCTGGTCCTGGCCGACACCACCATCCGCCAGACCGTGCACCTCTCGGCGGGCGGACCGCGCCTGCGGGTGCGTTTCTCCAACGCGTACGGCACCTTCCCGCTCCCGATCTCCGCGGCGGCCGTCGCCCTCCCCGCCCCCGCCACCGGGCCACCCGCCGCCGGGCCATCCTCCCCCGGCTTTCCCACCGGGCCACCCGCCGCCGGGCCACCCTCCCCCGGCCTTCCCACCGGGCCGCCCGGCGCCGGATCCGCGATGGGCGGTATCACGCCCGGCACCTCGCGGCCGCTCACCTTCGGCGGGCAGCGCTCGGTCACCGTGCCGCCCGGCGCCCAGATCGTCTCCGACCCGATCCCGCTGCCGGTCGCCGACGGCTCGGCGCTGACCGTCACCACGTACATCGCCACCGGCCAGCCCGGACGCGGCCTCACCTCACACGCCGGTGCCCGCACCACGTCCTGGCTCGCCCCCGGCGACCAGCACACCGCCGCCGAGCTGACCGGCGCCACCGCGGTCGACCGCTGGTTCCTGGTCTGCGGCGTCGAGGTCTGGACCAGCGCCCCCGGCCTGATCCTGCTCGGCGACTCGCTGACCGACCGCTCCGGCGGCTGGCCCGGCCATCTGCGGGAGCGCCTGCCCGGCGTGGCCGTGCTCAACCAGGCCGCCGACGGCAACCGGATGCTCCGCGACGGCCCCGGCCCGAACGCCCTGGCACGCATGGACCGCGACGTCCTCGGCATCAGCGGCGCGACCTGGCTGCTGGTCTTCGAGGGCGCCGGCGACATCGGCACGGCGCTGCCCACCGAGGCCGGCCTGCGCCAGGTGATCGCCGACCTGACCGCCGCCTACCGCCAGGTGGTGCTGCGCGCGCACGCCCAGGACCTGCTGGTCTACGGCGCCACCCTGACCCCGTTCGGCGGCCACGCCTACGACGACCGGGACGGCCGCCGGGAACGGGCCCGCATGGCCATCAACGGCGTGATCCGCGGCGGCATCTTCGACGCCCACGTGGACTTCGACACCACCGTCCGCGACCCCCGGCGCCCGGACCGCCTGGCCCCCGCGTACGACTCCGGCGACCACCTCCACCTGAGCCCGGCCGGCCACCGGGCCCTGGCCGCCGCGGTCCCCCGCGAACTCCTGGCCGCCGAGCCCATCCGCTCCTGACGCCTTCGCCCCCGTTACTCGCCGTCGATCAGCTTCGCGACGGCGTCGGGGACCTCACTGCCCTCGAACGCGGCATAGACCCCGGCCTGCTCGGGCGACTCACCGACGGCGATGGCCACCGTGGTGTCCACCCCCTCGATCCGATAGGCACCGATCCGCTCCGCTTCGCCGCCGTCGCCGCCGTCGCTCTGCGGCGTCCCGTTCACGAAGACGTCCTGACAGACGTTCTGCTGCGCTTCTCCGGCCCGGTCCCCCACCACGAAGTCCGGATCCTCACCGGCGCTCCCGTCCATCTCCCGATAGAAGGTGCCGTCGAACAGGTAGCCAGCCGCACACGACGACTCCGCCTCCCCCTCCGACGAGCACCCCGACACCAGCCCGGCGGCGAGAACCGGAAGAATCAGCGCCACACCCAGGAACTTCATCCCACTCCACATGGCTTTGTCAGCCTCCCCGTAGAACTCCCGCAGACTCAGGACATCCGCTTCCGAGGACCCGCGGCACGGTGTCACACAGGTTTGACGCACCGCACCTGCCGAAGGTTCCCCATAGCCGCCACCCATCGCAGGAAGCGGTCGTCGCCGGGCGCACGGCGCCGAAGAGGTAGTGGCCGATCCGCAGGCGCATCGGGGGCATGGGCAGCGTGCCGATCGCGGATGGCGGCACCGGGAGGTGCCGCCGTCCGGTGAACAACAGAATCAGCGGTGGCGCGGCTTGCAGACCGTCACCGGTGCGAGGGACAGCGACGTGGACGCCCCGTCGTCGTCGCGGACCGTGACGACCGGACGGTAGGTGCCCGCCTTCGCGTAGGTGTGCGAGGCCGTGCACGTGCCGCCCGCGACCCGCCCGGCCGACGACTTCCCGTCGCCCCACGTCACCGCGCAGGTCAGCGTGTCGGCACCGGGATCCGAGACCTTCACCGAGATCCGGTACGTCTCCCCCACCCCGACCGGCGCACCCGGGTGGGCGGGCGGCGCGACGATCGACGGCGCCACGTTGGCCACCGTCACGGTCAGCGTGTCGCTGCTGCCGCCGCTGGTCAGCGTGACCGTGTAGACCCCGTCGTCCGCGCAGGTCACCGTCGTGCCGATGGTGTGCGCGTCACGGATGACGCACGAGGGCGAGGAGACGCTCCAGGTCAACGGGTTCGCGTTGTTGGAGGTCGACCCGGTGATCGCGATCGGGCTGCCCTCGCGACCGGAGACGTCCGCTCCGACGTGGGCGACCGTCACCGGGTCCACGCTCGTCAGCGTCGGCACCACCGGGTTGATCGAGCCGTCCGCCGCGAAGGTGAGCTTGTCGATCGTCGTCTCCCGGTGCGTGCCGTCGCCACCCGGGATGCCGAACCGGTGGTACGCGATGTACCAGTCGTCGCTGTTCGGCACGCGTACGACCGAGTGGTGACCCGTACCCAGAATGCCCTGGGAAGCGTCCTTGGCGAGGATGACGCCGACCCGGTCGCTCCACGGTCCCGTCGGTGAGGTGCCGGTCGCGTAGGCCACCCGGTAGTCGGCGCTGCGGGTGTCGTTCTCCGACCACATGAAGTAGTAGGTGCCGTCGCGCTTGATGACGAACGAGCCCTCGTTGTAGTTCGTCGGGTGGTAGGTCTTCACCTGCGACGCGTCGAACGAGATCATGTCGTCGTTCAGCGGCACCTGGTACGAGTTGCCGTTGCCCCAGTACAGGTAGGACTTCCCGTCGTCGTCGGTGAAGACCGCCGAGTCGATCATCTGCCCGCTGTAGGTGCCGGACGCGACGAGCGGCTTCCCGAGCGCGTCGACGAACGGACCGGCCGGATTGTCCGCCACCGCCACGCCGAGCTGCTTGGCCGTGTTGCCGCTGCTCAGACCGCCGGAGAAGTAGAAGTAGTACTTCCCGTTCTTCGTGGCGACGGTCGGCGCCCACGCGCTGTCGTCCGCCCACGAGACGTCCGGGCCGAGGTCCAGGATCACGCCGTGGTCGGTCCAGTGCACCAGGTCGGTCGAGGAGAAGGCGTGGAACTGAGTGCCCGCCCAGCTGTCGTACCCGTCGGTGGTGGGGTAGATCCAGAAGGTGTCCCCGAAGACCGTGATGTTGGGATCGGCGTAGTAGCCCGGCAGGACCGGGCTCTTCATCACCAGGGCCTGGGCGGTCCACTTCCGCTCACTGCCGTCCGAACCCTTCACCGTGTACGTCACGGGCTGCGTGAAGTCGCGAACCGTGCCCGACGGAGGATCGATCGTCGCGCCGTGGGCCAGCGTGAACTCCGGCGCCAGCGCGGTCACACCGGTGCCCTCGGCGACCGGCAGCTTGATCGTGCCGCTCGCGTCGTCGATGATCGCCGGCACCTTGAGCTCGGCGAGCGAGACGGCCGCGACCGAGGTGCCCTTCCCGGCCAGCTCGAGGATCTCCCCGGCGTCGAGCGCGGTGTTGTAGATCCGGAAGTCGTCGACCTCGCCCGCGAAGTACGGATCCGCCGCGTAGAGCGACTTCCCGATGTAACCGGAGTAGCTCTTCGACGCGTCATAGAGATCGGCGGCCTTCACGGTCACCCCGGTCGCCGAGGCGATCTTCACGCCGTTCAGGTACATCGCCGCCGTGCCGGTCGCATCGTCCACGGTCACCGCGACGTGCTGCCAGCTCCCGCCGGTCAACGGCTCGCTGCCGGGCAGCTTCGACTCGGCCGACCAGCTTCCGCTGGTGATCGCCGAGTAGAGCACGCTGCCGCCGTTGCGCGGGCTGGTGAACAGGTACTCGGTGCTGTCCGGGCCGAGGCCGTACACCCACTGGTTGACCGTGGTGGACGCGGTCCACTTGGCCCAGAACGAGACGGTAGCCCCGGTCGCGCCGCGCAGCACGCCGTTCGGGATGGTCACGTACGGCGCGGTCGTCGACGAGCTGGATCCGCCGGAGAGCGTGACCGAGCCACCGCTGACGCCGGTGCCGAAGGACGGCGAGTTGACGTACGTGCCGTCCAGCCCGTTGCCCGAGGAGTCCTCGGCGACCGTGCCGCTCGTCTCGTCGAAGTCGTACCTCACCCGCAGGCCCGCGGCCGGGACCGGGTCCTCGTACGCCGCGGAGATCCGATCGTATTCGGCCTGGGTGACCGGGAGGACCGTGCCGTGGCGGGGGCGCGACGGCAGCGTGTAGGTCTTCTCCATGGTCCAGACGCCGGAGTCGAGATCGGTCGTCGAGAACGGGACGTAGCCGCGGCTGCCGTACTCGTCGATGAAGAGGTACCACTTCTCTTCCGTGTTGCTCTTGAAGATCAGCGGGCCCTCGCCACGGGACAGGTCGGACGAGCCGATGCACTCGGCGACGAAGTCGTAGTCCAGGTCGAGGATCTCGGTGGACTTCTCCTCGATGATGTACTTGCTGCACGGCGAGGAGGAGTCGTTGTTCCGCTCGTCCTTGGTGAAGCGGTAGTACGTCCCGTCGTTCTCCACCATCGTCGAGTCGATCACCGAGTACCCCGGGTCCTTCCAGACCTTCGGCTCGCTGAACGTGTAGAAGTCGCGGGTGGTCGCGTACATCATCCGGTTGTAGGTGCTGCCGCTGTGCGAGGTGTCCGCCGCGTCGTAGAGCTTCGAGGCCCAGAAGACCACGTATGCCCCGAGCGTCTTGTCGTAGAACGCCTCCGGCGCCCAGGTGTTGCCGGCGGTGTCCGGGGAGACCTTCACCAGCCGCTGGTTCGTCCAGTTGACCAGGTCGGTCGACTCCCACACCATGATCGACTTGCTGCCGGTGCGCTGCGAGGCGTCCCAGTCGCCGTTGCCGTAGATCTTGAGGTCGGTGGCGATCTGGTAGAACTTGTCGCCCTCCGGCGAGCGGATGATGAACGGGTCGCGCAGGCCGGTGGTGCCCAGCGTCGAGGTCAGCACCGGCTGCCCGTCGTTGATCTCCCGCCAGCTCAGCGGGTCGTTCCCGTCGGAGAGCGCGTTGTAGATCTGCTCCCCGTTCGAGTACCCCTCGCCGGTGAAGTAGCTGAACAGGTAGCCCTTGTAGTCGGCCGTCGCGGGCAGCTCGGGCACCTGCGCGGTGAAGTCCCGGGTCACGGTCGCGCCGCCGTAGGTCACCGACGCGGTCAGGGTCACCGTCGACGCCCCGGATCCGTGCGCCGGCCGGTGCACCTCACCGGTCGTGGCGATCACCGCGGGCTCGTCGCTGGCCCAGGTCACCGAACTGCCGTTCAGGCCGTCGGCGGGCAGATCGAGATTTCCGCGTACGTCGGAGAGGTTGTGCACCACCAGCGCCTCGGCTGCGGCACTCGCGTTGGCCGCGTCGTCGAAGGCGGCCTCGACGGTGACCTCGAACGTCTTGCTCGCGGAGATCGCACCGCGCCGCAGCGACGCGGTCAGCGTCGCGTGCGCGTCCGGCTCGCCCGCCGCGGGCCGGGTGACCCTGCCCGCGGAGCTGATCACGCCTGCGTCGCTGGTGGACCAGGTGACCTTGCTGCCGTAGGTGGCGGTAGACGGGAGCGTGAGATCGGCGGTGAGCGCGCTCGTGTCGCCCAGGTCGAGCGCGGCCTCGTCGGCGGCGACCGACTCGGTGTTGGCCGGCGTCGCGAGCGTCTCCACCTCGCTCGCGGCGAGCGCCCGGTCGTAGACGCGCACCTCGCGCATGCTGCCGAGCAGGTACTTGTCGCTGGTGTAGAGCGAGCGGCCGAGGTAGTTCGCGGTCGTCACGCCGTTGCCGATGGCACTGGGCAGGATGCTGATCGCGGTGTTCGTCGCGACCGCGGTCCCGTCCTCGTAGAGCGTCCCGGTGGTGCCGGTCTGCGTGTACGTGACGTGCTTCCACATGCCGCGCCCGAGCGTGCCGCCCGGCGTGGTGTTCTGCTCGCCGGACCAGTTGCTCAGCGACGCGGCGTTGCGGAACGTGTTGCCGGTGGCGAAGAGGTACCCGTTGCCGTACCCGGTGCTGCTGCTGGTGTTGCCGAAGCCGTACAGGAAGTACGGCGTCTGCTGTGCACTGTCGATCTTCACGTCGAAGTCGACGCTGATCGAACTCAGTCCGGCCATGATGTCGTCCGGCACCTTCACGTACGTGTCGGTGCCGTTGAACGACAGACCCTGTCCCGTTCCCGACCAGGTGGGGGTGCCTTTCACCTCCCCGTTCCGGCCGTTGCCGGAGGAGTCGGTGGCGGTGGTGCCGGAGGTCTCGTCGAGCTTGTACCGCAGGACGAGGCCGTCGGTCACGGCGTCGGCGTCGGCGGCGTGCGCGGGACCGGCGATCAGGCTGCCGGCCAGGAGAGCGAGGGCGGTGAGGGGCGCTAACACGGCGGGCCGCGGTGCGGTTATGGGCATGAATTCCCCTTGCCAGCAGGAGGAGAGGTCCGCGAGCGCGCGAGTCGATCGCGTGACGGAGGCGTTGCCTGAGTGTTAACGCTCACAAGGACTCAGTCAAGAGATTCGATCTAGGAAAGGTGATTACCGAAATGGCCGATCGATGGGTGCACACCTGGACCGCGATGCCACAGTCCCTGCCGTCTCCTGTGGACTGCGGCGCCGTGCATCAGACCGTGCGGGTCACGGTCGGCGGGGACACCCTCCGGGTCCGTTTCTCCAACGCGTACGGCCTCTCCGGCCTCCGCATCTCGGCGGCGACGGTCGCGGTCCCCCGGCATGCGGGCTCCCGCGAGATCGTGCCGGGGAGCGCGCGGGAGCTCCGCTTCGGCGGGCACTCCTCGGTGGAGGTGCCGCCCGGTGCGCCGATGGTGTCCGATCCGGTCGTGATGCCGCTCGCCCCGCGCAGCGACCTCGCCATCACCCTGCGCCTCGGCGGCCCGGTCTCGACGTACCACCCGGGCTCGCGGACGACGTCCTGGCTCGACTCCACCCCGGTCGACCACTGGTTCGTGATCAGCGGGGTCGAGGTGGTGTCGGCGGCGCCGGGGCTGGTGCTGCTCGGCGACTCGCTGACCGACGGGCGGGGCTCGACCACCAACGGGAACGACCGCTGGCCGGATCTGCTCGCCGTACGGGCGCCGGGCATCGCGCTGCTCAACCAGGCGGCGGGCGGGAACCAACTGCTCGGCGACGCGAACGGCCCGAACATGCTGTCCCGTTTCGATCGCGATATGCTGGGGGTGAGCGGGGCGTTCGGGGTCTTCGTCTTCGCCGGGGTCAACGACATCGGCACCGGTACCCCGCCGGGCGCCGTGATCGCCGCGTACCGGCAACTCGTGACCCGCTCCCACGCCGCCGGCCTGCGAATCCTCGGCGCGACGCTGACCCCGTTCGGCGGCCACGAGTACGACGCCGCGGAATCCTCGCGAACCACCGTCAACGCGGCGATCCGCGGCGGGCTGTTCGACGACTACGTGGACTTCGACGCGGCCGTCCGCGCCCCCGGTTCACCGTCCCGCCTGGCCCCGCCCTACGACACCGGCGACCACCTGCACCTGAACCCGCCCGGCTACGCCACGCTGGCGAACACCTTCCCCCTCCACTGGCTCGACCACGGCTCCGCGTAACGCAACCACCGCCCTCCTCCGATCCTGGCAAGTCGTGGTCGAAACGTGGGCGCGACTTGCCAAGATCGGGACGGAGAGGCGGGCGACGCCTCGGTGGTGGTGGTGGTCAGACGGTGGCGGGTTGGGGGATGGGGGTGGGCTCGGGCGAGAGGGCCGGGCGGCGGCGGGCGCGCAGGGCGCCGGCGGCGCAGAGCAGGAGGCCGGCGGTCAGCCAGGAGAGCAGGACGATGAGGGAGTGGGTGGCGCCCTCGCCGTCGAAGAAGGAGGCGGAGCGCAGCAGTTGGCCGCCCGCGCCCGGCGGGAGAAGCTGGCCGAGCGTGCCGCTCCAGCCGGGCAGCATCTCCGGGGCGGTCGCCGCGCCGGAGAACGGGTTGCCGACCAGCATCATCAGGGCCGCACCGGCGCCGAAGCCGGGGTACCCGAAGAGCGACTCCAGGCCGAGCAGCGTCAGCGACGTGGCGCCGACGGTCAGCGCGATCGCACCCGCCGCGGCGAGGTAGTTCCCGTCCAGCGAGCCGAACCAGAACTGCAGGATCGCGGCCATCGCCAGTCCGCCGGTGATCGCGAACGCCACCGCGCCGGCGACCCGCCGGACCGCACCCTTGATCAGATTGGTGAGCAGTACCGCGGCGAGCAGGCCGCCCATGACCAGCGGCAGTGCGCCCGCCGCCAGCCCGGCGCCGCGCGGGTCGTCGGCGGGGAGCGCGACGACGTCGCGGACCGCGATCCCGGTGGCCCCGCTCTGCAGCTGGCCGCTCTGCAGCTGGCCGAGTGCGGTCGCGATCGACTGCAGGCCCTGGGCGACGGTGGCGCTGGCGGCCGACGCGGTGAGGACCTGCGGTGTGCCGGTGCTCAGGTCGATCGCGCCGTAGACCTCGCGCTCCCGGATCAGCTTCTCGGCCGCCGCGGTGTCGCCGACCGGGGTGATCGTGAAGCCGTGCTGTTCCAGGACCGTGGTGACCTGCGCGGTCGCGGCGGCCGGGCCCGCGACGGCGATGGGCACGTCGTGGACGGAGGAGCGTACCGAAGGCCAGGCGAAAGCGGTCAGCAGCACGCTGATGATCACCGTGAGCAGGGCGACCGCGCCGGCGACCTTGGGCCAGGGTGACTTCATCTCTCGACTCCCGTGTGATTCAGCAGATGAGCGTATGGCTCACGCAGATGAGGGTGTGGCTCACGCAGAGGAGCGCCGGTTCAGCGAACGAGTGCGTGACTCAGCAAGCGAATGAGCGTTCGTTTTCACTGTCGCGCCGCCACGCCCGGTTGTCAAGAACGAACGTTCGCTTTACCTTGGGGAGATGCCACGCGTGTCGGAGGAGTACCTGGCCGGGCGCCGCGCCGTCATCGTCGCCGCGGCCGCCCGGCTCTTCGCCGCGAACGGCTTCCACGCCACCTCGATGGCCGACGTGATCCGCGAGTCCGGCTCCTCGGCGGGCGCGTTCTACCGGTATTTCCGCAGCAAGGAGGAGCTGATCACGGCCGTCTCGGAGAACGCGCTCGCCGAGGCGGAGGAGGTCATCGTGGACCTGCTCGCCGACGGCGCCGCCCCGTCCCCCGCGTACGCGGTGGCGGTCCTCATCCGCGCCGTCGACGACCGGATCACCCGGGACGGGACGAGCGGCGCCGACCTGACCCGGATCGCCCTGCAGGTGTGGGCGGAGGCGCTACGGAGTCCGGAGCTCTCCGCCCGGGCCAAGGAGGTCTTCCGGCGCCTGCGGGGCCACTGCGCGGAGATCGCCCGCCGCTGGCAGGCCGCCGAGAAAGCGGAGATCACCCGCCGCCGGCAGTCCACCGGGGACCCGCATCCGTCTGCGACGCCGGAGCAGATCGGCGCGGCGATGCTGGGCTCGATCCAGGGCTACGTCATCCAGCACCTGCTGGCCGACGGCACCGAGCGGGAGGACTACCTGGCCGGGATGGCCGTACTCATGAACCGTCCTTGAACGTGGTCTGGCAGGTCACCACCGAGATCGGACCGGCGGTGGCGACCTGCTCGCCGTCGACCGTGGCGGTGCAGGTCAGCGTCGGCAGCGGCAGCTTCGTCGGCGTCGTCGCGGGCGAGGCGAGCAGCGTGATCAGCTGGCCGCGGGAGCCGTACCAGGGGAACCGTGCGCGGTACTCCCACGGCAGCGCGACGACCTCCTCGTGCTTCTCCCCGGAGACCGGCTCGTAGTACATGACCCGGGCCTTCGACAGACCGGAGCCCTTGACGGTCAGCACCAGCTCGTGCGGCTCGCCGGTGCCCGTCGCGCCGGCGTCCGGAATCCGGCTCAACAGCTTCGCGACCAGGGTGGCGGCGGCCGCCCGCGGGTCGAAGCCGCCGTCGTCGTGCAGGAAGCCGACGTTCAGGCCGACCAGCAGGGCGCCGCGCCGGGCCCACAGGTCGTGCCCGCCCAGCTCACCGGTCTCCGAGACGTCGAACCAGCTCTCGTCGGCGCCGGTGACGCCGCCGTCCTGCGGATCGCTCGCCTCGGCGCGCTGCTCGTGCTGGGCGAGCAGGTAGTCGTAGTACAGGTCCGCCGAGTCCGGGTCCGGTTGCAGCATCAGGTTGAGCCAGTGGCCGCCGAGCGCGTGGCAGGTCAGGCCGCTCGGCTCGGTGGGCTCGGCGGCCGTCCGGTCCGCCCACTGCAGCGCGATCACGCCGGCGTCGGCGAAGTCGTCCGCGGTCAGCAGGTCGCACATCTCGGTGGTGAGCCGGCCGCCCACCGGCTGCGGCCACGAGGACGGTGTCGCATCGGCCTTCTCCGAACCCCCGTCGGTCCCGGAACAGGCGGCCAGCATCACCATCGCGGCCATCGCCGTCAGCAGGCGGTGCGCTCCCATCGGCTTCCCCTCTCACGCCACGCGGTGGATGCGCGGCGCAGGGGACAGTAGAGCCGGGTGCGGCACTCTCGGTCAGTTTCTCCCGTCGATTGCTTACGGTACGACCATCGCCGCTGGTCATGAGCGAGCGCGAGGACACCCGCACCCGACAAGACCGGACAACGCTCAGGCCACAGCCAGGGACGCGCCGGTCAGCTCGATCCGGAAGTCGCCGGCATGACCGCCGAGCTGGAAGGTCAGTTCGGACTCCGGGTTGGTGGTGGCCCCGGTGAAGCGGTAGGTGAACCGCCGCGGGGTGGTCTCCAGCCGCAGCTGCTCGTTGAGCGACGCCACGTACTCCGGCGGCCGGTTGTCCTGCACCCGGACGGTGATCGTGACCGGGACGGTGGCCGACGCGGTGAAGGTGAGCGTGTACGCCCGCCCCCGCACCACGGGGTTGCAGCTGTGCAGCACCATCCGGTCCCACGGGTCCTGCGAGCCGCCGGGCACGGTCGCGCCGAACCCGGCCGGGTCGTCGCCGGGCTCGGTCACCCGCGGATCGTTGCGCCACCAGACGGCCCGCCCCGAGTTGGCCGAGGGGAGCGCGAGCAGGTTCACGCCGGCCGCCGGGGTGACCGTCCCGCACCCGCTCGCGGAGGCGGCGGGCGCCACGGCCGCGGTCCGGGGCGCCGTGACCCGCCCGATCACCACTCCCCCGGCGACGGCCACCAGGAGCGCGACGACCTGCGCGACCCAGAACAGCCGCCGGGTCCGATGTGGCCGCCCGGCCGGGGCAGGTTCGGGAATGTCAGGCGCGGCGGAGAAAGCGGAAGGGGTGGGCGATGTGGAGGGGGCAGCCGATGTGGAGGGGGCAGGCGGAGCGGAGGGCGCGGGCGGAGCGGAGGAGGCGGCCGGGTCCGGGCGCTGGTGGCGGCGGAGCTGCTCGTAGACCTGTTCCAGCACGTCGTGGCGGGTACGCCAGGCGGCGACCGTGGCGTCGTCGGCGGAGCAGGCCCGCAGGAGCGGCTCGACCACCCGGTTCCAGTCCGGCGGGCGCTTCACCTCGCCGTTCAGGATCGTGTAGAGGTGCCCGCGACTGATCTTGAGATCGTGGGCCAGCCCGGCCAGACTCCGGCCCGAGGACCGCCGCAGCTCGCTCAGTTCGGCGCAGAACGCCTGCACCGGCCCGCCGGACGGCTCGTCGGGCATGGTCGTCACTCCAGGGGGGTCGGGGCGGCAGAGCGCCGCCCATCCTACGAACCCGGCGCTCGCGTCCACCGATGCCCTCGAAACCGGCTGAAAAGGGCGTGGAACACCCTCCTCAGGACAGCGCTTTCCCCGAGGTGGGTAAACGATTCAGCAGTCGTTGACGCAGTGATGATCGTCGTGTCATGCTGCCGGAACATATTGAGCATGCTGAATTAACTTGCACCGTCAATGAAACGTTTTAGCCTTGGGGAGGCTCCCATGCCTGTCAATAGAAGGACGTTGCTGCGCGGTGGACTGGCCGGCCTGGCGCTGGCCGGGACGGGTTCGGCCGCCGCCTGTGGCGGGTCCGGTGACTCGGACGGCAAGACGCTGCGGTTCGCCTGGTGGGGCAGCGAGGAGCGGGCCACCATCACGCAGAAGGTGGTGGATCTCTTCCACACCAAGCACCCGGACATCACCATCAAGACCTCGTACGCCGCCTTCGACCCGTACTTCCAGAAGCTCGCCACCGAGATGAGCGGCGGCAACGCCCCCGACGTGCTGCAGATGAGCGAGCGCTACATCCGCGAGTACGCCGAGCGCAACACCCTGCTCGACCTGACCTCGCACCTCACCGGCACGATCCAGACCGCCGACCTGGAGCCGAAGCTCTTCACCCAGGGCAAGATCGGCGAGCAGACGTACGGGTTGCCGATGGGCCAGACCACCCACGTGCTGCAGTACGACGCCGCGAAGTGGACCGAGGCCGGCGCGAAACTCCCCGCCGACGGCTGGACCTGGGACGATCTGAAGGTGGCGGCGAGCAAGGTCTCCGCGAAGTTCGGGCCGAAGGTCAGCGGGATCAGCGACCCGTTCGGCATCGAGGACTGGTTCGGCGACTGGCTGCGGCAGCAGGGCAAGGACCTGTACACCGCGGACGGCAAGCTCGGGTACGCCCAGGACGACGTGGTCCGCTGGTGGCAGCTGGCGAACGAGTTCCGCGACGCCAAGGCGCTCACCCCGCCCGCGGTCACCAGCAACACCACCGGTACGCCGTTCCCGCGCAAGGAGTCCACCGGCGAGTTCAGCCCGGACTCGACGGTCGGGATGACCTCGTGGGACACGTACGGCTCGGAGTTCAAGCTCTCCGCCTTCCCCACCGCCGGCACCACGATCGGGCAGGTCACCCAGCCGCCGATGCTGATCAGCGTCGCGCAGCGCACCAAGAACCAGGAGGCCGCGCTGCAGTTCGTCGACTTCTTCCTGAACGACCCGGAGGCCGGCGCGCTCCTCGGGATGAGCCGCGGCCTGCCGGCCAACCTGAAGATCCGCGAGACGCTGAGCTCGACGCTGACCGACGAGTGGAAGATGGTCGCCGACTACGAGACGAAGGTCAGCCCGAGCCTGCTGCCCGCCCCGTCGCCCCCGCCGAAGGGCGCCGGCGTGGTGAAGACCCAGTTCCAGCGGATCTACGACGACGTGATGAACGCCAAGGCCACCCCGGAGGAGGCGGCTCCCCGGCTGATGAGCGAGATCCAGCAGGCGCTCGGGGTCTGAGGCGATGACCACGGTGCTGGACCGTCCCCGGGTTCGCCCGGTCGCACCCGCCGCCACGCCACGCCGGTACGGCGAGCGGCCGTCGATCGCGTACCTCTTCCTCTCCCCCTGGGTGCTCGGCGCGCTGCTGCTCACCCTGGGGCCGATGGCCGCCTCTCTCTACCTCTCGTTCACCGACTACGACCTGTTCACCGCGCCGGAGTGGGTCGGGCTGGACAACTACGTCCGGGCGCTCACCGTCGACCCGCACTTCTGGAACTCGGTCTGGGCCACCACCAAGTACGTGCTGGTCGCGGTGCCGGTGCAGATGGCGGCCGCGCTCGCGGTGGCCATGCTGATCAACCGGCGGAGCCGGGCGCAGGGCGTGTACCGGTCGGCGTTCTACGCGCCGTCGCTGCTCGGCGCGAGCGTCAGCGTGGCGGTGGTCTGGCGGGTGATCTTCCACGACTGGATCGGTGACCCGGACCGGGCGCTGACCGCGCTGGTGCTGCTCGCGGTCTGGCAGTTCGGCGCGCCGATGGTGATCTTCCTGGCCGGGCTGCAGCAGATCCCGCCGGAGTACTACGACGCCGCAGCGGTGGACGGGGCCGGTCCGTGGCGCACCTTCCGGTCGATCACGGTGCCGATGCTCTCCCCGGTGATCTTCTTCAACCTGGTGATCGACACGATCCGCGCGTTCCAGGTCTTCACCGCGGCGTACGTGGTCAGCAACGGCACCGGTGGCCCCAGCGACTCGACCCTCTTCTACACGCTCTACCTGTACGAGAAGGGCTTCGTGGAGTTCAAGATGGGATACGCGTCGGCGATGGGATGGATGCTGCTGATCGCCGTCGCGGCGGTCACCGCGCTGCTCTTCCGGACCGCCAGGAGCTGGGTCTTCTACTCCGGGGACGAATCGTGAGCCGGGTCCTGCGACGGGCCGGCTGGCACCTGGTGGTGCTCGCCCTGCTGGCGCCGTTGCTCTACCCGATCGTCTGGCTGGCCGTCGCGTCGTTCAAGCCCGGCCCGGAGATCCTGCAGAGTCTCGCGCTGATCCCGAAGCGGATCGTGCTGGACAACTACCGCGACCTCGGTGGCGCGCTGGCCGACGTACCCATCTGGCGGTTCTTCGCCAACTCGATCCTGGTCTCGGCCGGCGCCGCGCTGGGCAACCTGATCAGCTGCTCGCTGGCCGGGTACGCCTTCGCCCGCCTCCGGTTCCGCCTGCACGGCCTGCTCTTCGGCTTCATGCTCGCCACCATCATGCTGCCCACGCACGCCGTGCTGATCCCGCAGTACACGATCTACCAGCGGCTCGGCATGGTCGACACGTTCTGGCCGCTGATCCTGCCGAAGCTGCTCGCCACCGACGCGTTCTTCGTCTTCCTGATGGTGCAGTTCATGCGGAACATCCCGCGGGAGCTGGACGAGGCGGCCCGTCTGGACGGCTGCGGCTCGATCCGGATCTTCGGCCGGATCATCCTGCCGCTGATCCGGCCGGCCCTGGTCACCACGGCGATCTTCACCTTCATCTGGACCTGGAACGACTTCCTGAGTCAGCTGATCTACCTCTCCGATCCGGAGAAGTACACCCTGCCGCTGGCCCTGCGGCTCTTCATCGACGTCACCGACCAGAACCTGTACGGCCCGATGCTGGCGCTCTCCGCCCTCGCGCTGGTACCGATCCTGCTCTTCTTCGCCGCCTTCCAGCGGCTCCTGGTCGAGGGCTTCGCGACATCAGGGCTCAAAGGCTGAACCCCATCCCCACACAGGAGGAGCCGGTCATGTCGGAGATCTCCCGACGAACCTTCGTCCGAGGCGTGGCTGCCGCAGGTGCGGCCGTACCCCTCAGCGGTCTTGCGACATCGACGCAAGCGCACGCGGAACCACCCACCCTGACCCCCACCCAGCTGCTGAAAGGCGCGGATGCGCCGCAGTCGGTAAATCTGAGCTGGCTGGAGGGGAAGCCCAGCGTCGGCACCGGCAGCACCTGGGGTGTGCCGTGGCCGAAAGGGACGGTGGCGCCGGGTGAGCAGTTCGCGCTCACCGCCACCGGTGGTGCGACGGTGCCGGTGCAGAGCTGGCCGATCGCCTACTGGCCGGACGGCACGCTGAAGTGGAGCGCGCACGCCATCCCGGCCGCCGACGAGTTCCTCGCGGACGGCTACACGCTGACCCGGACCACCGCGCAGGACGTGACGCCGCCGATCCTGGTCGCCGACGAGAAGGACCGGGTGATCGTCAACACCGGAATCATCAAGGTGACCATCCCGAAGAAGGGCTCGGCGGTGGTCGGCTCGATCACCCGGGACGGCGTCGAGATCGCCCGCACCATGCAGCTGGTGAGCCTGCGGCAGACCACGGCCGACGACGGCGACGAGACGAAGTCGTCCCGCGAGCGGCTGATCTCGGATGTCAAGAACGTGAAGATCGAGCAGCGCGGGCCGGTCCGCGCCGTCGTGCGGATCGAGGGGAAGCACAAGCGGCGCGGGCGGTCCTGGCTGCCGTTCAGCGTGCGGCTCTACTTCTACGCCGGCGCCGAGCACGTCCGGATGGTGCACACCTTCGTCTTCGACAGCGAGGGGCAGGACGAGTTCATCGCCGGGCTCGGCGTCCGGGTCGGGGTGCCGATGCGGGACGCGTACTACGACCGGCACATCCGGATCTCCGGCGACGGGGACGGGCTGCTGCGCGAGGCGGTCCGCGGGATCACCGGGCTGCGGCGCGACCCGGGCGCGAGCATCCGCACCGCGCAGATCGCCGGGGAGAAGCTCGCCGACCCGTCCACCTGGGACCAGCGGGTCACCACCCGGCTCGACCTGATCCCCACCTGGGGCGACTACACGCTGAGCCAGCTCAGCTCCGAGGGTTACACCATCAAGAAGAGGACCAAGCCGGGGTACGGGTGGATCGGCGTCGACTCCGGTCAGCGGGCCGGCGGGTTCGGGTACGTCGGAGGGGTCACCGGCGGGCTCGGCTTCGGGATGCGGGACTTCTGGCAGCGGACGCCGACCCAGCTGGACATCCGGGGTGCCGCCGGGGACGAGGCGCAGGCCACGCTCTGGCTCTGGTCGCCGGAGGCCGGGCCGATGGACACCCGCTTCTACCACGACGGGATGGGCCAGGACACGTACCCGGAGCAGTTGGAAGGCCTCAACATCACCTATGAGGACTACGAGCCGGGCTTCGGTACGCCGTACGGCATCGCCCGCACCACCGAGCTGACGTTCTGGGCACTCGCCGCCACCCCGTCCGCCGAGCGGCTCGCCGCGCTGGCCGGTGCGGTCGCCACCCCGCCGCAGGTGGTGGCCCCGGTCGAGCACCTGGTCACCAGTAAGGCGTTCGGCGGGCTGTTCAGCCCGGTGGACCGGTCCACCCCGGCGCGCGCCAAGGTCGAGGACCGGCTGGACTTCCTCTTCGACTACTACCGGGACCAGCGCGAGGTGCGGCACTGGTACGGCTTCTGGAACTACGGCGACATCATGCACACCCCGGACGCCGACCGGCACGTCTGGCGGTACGACGTCGGCGGGTACGCCTGGGACAACTCGGAGCTCTCGCCGGACCTGTGGCTCTGGTTCGCGTACCTGCGCTCCGGCCGCGCCGACATCTACCGGTTCGCCGAGGCGATGACCCGGCACACCGGCGAGGTCGACGTCTACCACCTCGGCGAGTGGGCCGGCCTCGGCACCCGGCACGGCGTGATGCACTGGGCGGACAGCGCCAAGCAGCAGCGGATCAGCACGGCCGTGTACCGGCGGATCTTCTACTTCCTCACCGCGGACGAACGCGTCGGGGACCTGATGGCCGACCTGGTCGACTCGGACGAGACGTTCCTGGTGCTCGACCCGCTACGCAAGATCCGGACGGAGCCGTACACGCCGGACCCGCACGCGCTCTCGATCGGCCTCGGCACCGACTGGAGCGGCCTCGCCGCGGCCTGGCTGACCGAGTGGGAGCGGCGCGGCCCGCAGGCGGCGATCGCGGAGAAGAAGCTGCTCGCCACCATGCGGACGATCGCCCGGATGCCGAACGGCTTCGTCACCGGCAGCGGGCTCTACGACATCGACACCGGCGAGTTCGCCGAGGCCGAGAAGCTGGTCAGCGTCTCGCACCTGAGCGCCATGTTCGGCCAGGTGGAGATCTGCGCCGAGCTGATCGACCTGGTCGACGTGCCGGGCTTCGAGGCCGCGTGGCTGCAGTACTGCCGGCTCTTCAACGCGACCAAGGCCGAGCAGGCCGCGGAGTGCGGCGCGGACTTCGGGACGCTCATCCTCAAGCAGGGGCACTCCCGGCTCACCGCGTACGCCTCGGTCCGGCTGACCGACGCCACCCTGGCGGCCCGGGCGTGGAGCGAGTTCACCGGAACCGACGGATACACCGACGCCTCGCCGTGGACGACCACCCGGCGCGAGGGCCCGGAGGTGCTCAACGCGGTGGACGAAGCGTCCTGGGTGGACACGAACACCACCGCCCTGTACGGGCTCGCGGCGATCCAGAACCTCGCCCTGGTCGGCGACAAGCTCGCCTGATCCTTCGCGACGGGCCCGGCGTGGGACGCCGGGCCCGTCTTTCTTGACATTGAGTCAATCGAATGTCGAAACTGTTGCATCCTCCGATGTTTACGTAAACAAGGGACCGCCCATGTCGTTACGTATCGGCCTCGCCACCCTGCTCACTCTCGGTCTCGCCACCGTGCCGGCGTCGCCCGCGTCCGCTGCCGTCGATATCGCCACCACCACCGTCGTCGTCGACCCCTCCTACCAGGAGGCCGCCTGGCAGGGCTGGGGCACCAGCCTGGCCTGGATGGCCGAGGCCACCGGGGACTACCCGGACGAGATCCGGCAGAAGCTGGTCGACCTGGTCTTCGGCGCAGAGGGGCTGAACCTCAACATCGCCCGGTACAACATCGGCGGCGGGAACGCACCGACGGTCACCGACTACCTGCGACCGGGCGGCGCGGTTCCGGGCTTCTGGAAGGCCGGCCAGCAGTACGGCCCGACCGACAAGGACTGGTGGGATCCGGCGTCCGCCGACGACTGGGACTGGGACGCCGACCCCAACCAGCGCTGGTGGGTGGACCAGATCAAGGACAGGGTCACGCACTGGGAGGCGTTCAGCAACTCGCCGCCCTACTTCCAGACCGTCTCCGGGTACGTCAGCGGCGGGTTCAGCGCGACCACCGACCAGATCCGTACCGAAAAGGTCGATGATTTCGCGACATATCTTACTTCCGTCGCTTCGCACCTCGAGCAGGCGCACGGCATCACCTTCGACTCGATCGAGCCGCTGAACGAGCCCAACACCAACTACTGGGGAACGACGCTGGGCTCGAACGGCCAGCCCACGGGCGGACGGCAGGAGGGGGCGCACGCCTCTCCCGCTCTCCAGGCCGCGGTGATCAGCGCCCTGGCGGACAAGTCGGACGAGTGGGAGATCTCCGCACCGGACGAGACCAACCCCGGCACGATGGTCACCGACTACTACGGCTGGACCTCGTCGGCCCGCGACGCCGTCGACCGGCTCAACGTGCACACCTACGGCACCGGGCAGCGGACCAGCGTCCGGGACATCGCGAAGGCCTCGCAGACGCCACTCTGGATGAGCGAGGTCGAGGGCAGCTGGGGCAACGACTACACGAGCATGAACTCCGGACTCGGCATGGCCCAGCGGATCATCGACGACATCCGTGAGCTGGAGCCGTCCGCCTGGGTACTCTGGCAGCCGATCGAGGACCTCGACAACATGGTCGCCGAGGGCAACCTGCAGTGGGGCGAGATCCACGTGCCGTTCGACTGCACGGCGTCGGACACCCTCGCGACCTGCCCGGTCAAGACCAACACCAAGTTCGACACGATCCGGAACTTCACCCACTACATCCGGCCCGGCGACCACGTGGTCAAGGTGAGCGACACCCGCAGCGTCGCCGCGATCACCGCCGACGGCACCGGCCTCACGGTCGTGCACACCAACCCGGCGACGACGGCGGAATCGGTCACCCTCGACCTGTCGAAGTTCGGTTCCGTGTCGCGTTCCGCGACCGTCACCCCGGTGGTCACCGACGCGTCGGGCAAGCTCGTGCAGGGTTCTCCGGTACGCGTCACCGGCGGCACCGTCACGCTGGACGTACCGGCGCAGTCCGTGACCTCGTTCCTCGTCACCGGCGTCTCGTCGGCGTCCTCGGCACACCTCGTGGACGGGGACACGTACCGGATCCAGGGGGTGGCCAGCGGTCGCAGCCTCTCCTCGGACACCACCATCCGCACCAACGACGTGACCGACACCGATCAGCTGTGGACGCTGCACGCGGTGGCCGGCGCGGGCACCATCGACGCGACCTACCGGCTCGTCAACGTGGCGACCGGAGCGACCCTGACCGCGGGCGGCGGTGACCTCTGGCGAGTCTCCACCACCGGGGACGGGACGTACACCCTGATCAACGTGGCCGCGCAGCTGCTGCTCGACGTCTCCAGCGGCGCGGTCACCGACGGCTCCCCGGTCAGCCTCTGGCAGCCCACCTCGGCCGGCAACCAGCGCTGGGCCCTGAAGGACGAGACGGTGACCACGCTCGCCCCGGCCGTCACCTACACCGTTCCCGGGCGTACCCCGGTGCTGCCCGCGACGGTCTCCGCGACCCTGGCCGACGGCACCACCCGCGCCCTGCCGGTGACCTGGTCCCTCCCGGCCGCGTCGTGCTGGCGCAAGCCCGGCGTGGTCACGGTCCACGGCACCGCCACCGACGTGCTCGGCAAGACCCACAAGGCCACCGCGAAGGTCACCGTCGACGTCTTCACCTCGACGCTGCCCGGCCGCGCCAAGACCTTCCCCGGCGGCCGGCCCGCGCTGCCCACCACGGTCGTCGCGGTCGGCAGGCACGGCGGAGAGGCCGACATCCCGGTCACGTGGTCCACCGGGACGTTCGACACGCTCGGCGTCGCCACGCTGACCGGCACCGCCACCGTCGTCGACGGCACCACGCTCCCGGCCACCGCCCGCGTCCAGGTCACCGCACCGGTCGACGGGCTGACCTCGGGCCACACGGTGACCGCGTCGTACACCGAGCCCGGATACTCCACCGCCGGCCTCACCAACGGCGACACCACCGACAAGGCCTGGTCCGACTGGAAGTCCACGGACCGCAACGCGGCCGAGACCCTGACCGTCGCCCTCCCCGCCGGTACCGTCCCGTCCAAGCTGACGCTGACGTTCTACCGCGACAACTCGTCGGGCGGCGGCCTCGCCCAGTCCGTCCAGGCCGGCATCCCGGACGCGTCCGGCGCCTGCGTGCTCACCGGCGCGGTCATCCCGGTCGGCGTCGACAGCCCCCTCGCCGTCGACATCCCGGTGCCGTCCGGCGCCACCACGTCCCTCTGCCTGCGACTGACGGCGGTGCCCAACGGCTATCTGACCGTCTCCGAGCTTCAGGTGTACGCCAAGGCCCCCGGCACCGGCTCCGACGCCTCGGTCTCGTCCCTGCTGGTCGACGGCGTTCCGGTCCACGGCTTCACCCCGTCCACCACCACGTACCGGGTCACCGTCCCGAACCCGTCCAAGGCCGTCGTGACCGCGACCGCGACCGACCCGTACGCCACGGTCACGGTCACCGGCACCGGCCGCACCCGCACGGTCACCACGACCAGCGAGGACGGCTCCACCCAGTCCACCTATCGCGTGGAGCTGACCGCCACCCACCGCTGACCCCGACCGCCCACCCTCCATGGCTGGCGTCCCGGGGGTGTGTCACACGACCCGACACACCCCCCGCTGGTCGATTCCAGCGGGACCGTCACCGGCGGGGTGGGCGTTCTCGGTTTTTCATGATCAACTGCGGGGATGATCTTCGTGGCTGGCGTTGTGCGCCTGCCGGCCTCGGCGGACGGTGCGGGGCGGGGCGGGCGTCAGGGGAGGAGGAGGCCCCAGTACAGGGACCAGGGGAG
Source organism: Actinoplanes sp. NPDC051851 (assembly GCF_040681165.1). Classification (NCBI taxonomy): domain Bacteria; kingdom Bacillati; phylum Actinomycetota; class Actinomycetes; order Micromonosporales; family Micromonosporaceae; genus Actinoplanes; species Actinoplanes sp. NPDC051851. The sequence goes on from NZ_JBFAYF010000004.1 coordinate 27,382, forward strand.
GAAGAGGGCGCCGGCCGTGATCAGGAAGCCGAGACGCAGGCGGTCGCCGGCGGCGGTGCGCCACGCGTGGATCGTCATGGCGGTGGTGATGACCACGACGAGGGCGGCTGCCTGCAGCGCCAGCCAGAACACCGGGCGGCCGGCCAGCATCGGGCCCGGCGAGATGCCCTTCCAGTCGGCGCTGTCGGCGACGAGGACGAAGTACGCGACGAAACCGGTGACCGCGGCGGCGCCGACGGCGGCCAGGACCCGGGCCGGGACGGTGACCGGGACGGCGACCGCGACGGCGACCGGGGCGGAACGGCGGCGGACCCAACCGGCCGCGACCGTGCCGCGCCGCAGCCGCCGGATCAGCGCGATGACCGGGTAGGCGAGGAAGCCGGTCAGGAGCACGGCGAGGACGGTGAGCTGCGCGGGCCAGGACTCCCACCACGCCGACGGGGAGAGCGCGACGCTGGTGGCCGACTGCGCCGGGGACGGGTCGACGCGGGGCGCCGGGACCGTGCCGGCGGCGACCGACCGGACGTAGGCGCCGACCATCTCCGGGTAGCCGGGGTAGAGCTCGTTCGTGTACATGCCGGTCTCGTCGAGGACGCGCAGCGTGTGGCCGGCGCCGGGCAGGACCCGGACGGTCAGCGGGGTACGGATCGTCGCGCGCAGCACGGCGGCGCTCTCCGTGGCCGGGACCTGGGTGTCGGCCGAGCCGTAGACCGCGAGGACGGGCTGGGTGACGGCGGCGAGCGCGGGACGCGTGTCGTAGCCGGCCTCGGCGAAGAGTCCCGCGTCGTCGGCGAGGCGGTAGAACCGGGTGGAGAGGGTCTCGGCGAGTGCGCCGGTGACCCCGGCGGCGGCCAGCTTGTTCCGCATGTTCCAGTTCTGCACCCGGACCGGCGAGAGGGCCGGTGCGGAGGCGAGGACCAGGAAGGCGATCTCCGGCGAACGGCTCGCGGCGAGCGGCATCACCCAGCCGCCCTCGCTGATCCCCCAGAGTCCCACGGCGTCCGGCCGCACCCCGGGCTGCCGCCGCAGCACGCCGACCGCGGAGACCACGTCGTCGGCGAGCGTCGAGTAGACCGGTTGATCGAGCGGGCGTTTGTCGTACGACAGCACCGCGATCCCCTGCCGGGCGAAGGCGATCGCCTCCGGGGTGAGACCCGACCGCTTGCCGGTGCCGGAGCCGCTCACCAGCACCAGCCCGGGTAGCGGGCCGGAGGTCGTGCGGGGCGCGACGACCGTACCGGAAAGGATCGTGCCGTCCCTGGTGGGAACGGCGATGTCGGTCGTGGTCAGATCGGCCGGGATCGACGGCGGGACCGGGGCTGCGGAGGCGGCGGAGGGCGCGCCGATCAGCGCGGCGACGGCGAGGAGCGGGACCAGGATGCGTGTCTTCACCAGATGATCGTCGATGAAACGGCGCGCCCGGCCATCGCCGCCGAGAGCGGTTCCGGACTCACTCTCCAGAGGGAGAGGAGGTCTCCGTCAGGGGGAGGAGGTCTCCGTCAGGGGGAGGGCTCCCCCGCCACCACCAAGCCGGACTCGTAGGCGGCCACCACCGCCTGGGCCCGGTCGCGCAGGCCGAGCTTCGCCAGCACGCTGCTGACGTGCGTCTTCACCGTGTGCTCGCTGACCACCAGGGCGGCGGCCAGTTCGGCGTTGGTCAGCCCGCGCCCGAGCAGCCGCAGCGTCTCCCGCTCCCGCGGGGTGAGCCGGTCCAGCCCGGGCCAGGGCGTGGCCGGCGGCGCCTGACCGCGGACCGCCGTCTCGATCAGCCGGGTGGTGACCGCCGGGGCGAGCAGCGACTCACCGGCGGCGACGACGCGGACCGCGTGGACCAGTTCGGCCCGGCGTACGTCCTTGAGCAGGAACCCGCTCGCACCGGCCCGGAGCGCGTCGTAGACGTAGTCGTCCTGGCCGAAAGTGGTCAGCATGAGCACCCGGACCGACCCGCCGCTGAGCCGCCGGGTGGCCTCGATCCCGTCCATCACCGGCATCCGGATGTCGAGCACGAGTACGTCCGGCGCGTGCTCGTGGACCGCGGCCACCGCCTCGGCGCCGTCCGCGGCCTCGGCGACCACCGTCATGTCGGCCTCGTTGTCCAGGATCATCGCGAAGGCGTTCCGGATCAGTTCCTGATCATCGGCGACCACGATGCGGATCGTCACCGGGCCACCGCCGCCGTCGCGCCGGGCAGGCTCGCCCGCACCTGGAATCCCCGGCCGCCGGGCGCCGGACCGGACGACGCGGTCCCGCCGCAGGACACCGCCCGCTCCCGGATCCCGATCAGCCCGTGCCCGTGGCCGTCCGCCGCCCGTGGGCCGCGGCCGTCGTCGGTCACGGTGAGGGCCAGTCCACCCTCGTGCCAGTCGAGCGTGACCGCGACCGTCGTCGCCCGCGCGTGTTTGAGCACGTTGGTCAGCGCCTCCTGAACGATCCGGTACGCCGCGACCTCGGTCTCCGGCGGCACGCTGCCGGGCTCGCCGAGCACGTCCAGCGTGACCGCGGTGGATCCGGTACGGGCGACCTGGCCGACCAGGTCCGGGAGGCCGGCGAGCGTGGGCTGCGGGCTGCGGTCCCCCTCGCCGTCCGCGTCGAGGACGCCCAGGATCCGGCGCAGCTGGGCCATCGCGTCCCGGCCCGCCTCGGCGATCGCGTCGAACGCCGCCTCGGTCCGCTCCGGGCCCTGCTTCATCACCACCGGGCCCGCCTCCGCCTGCGCGATCGTGATGCTCACCGCGTGGGCGAGGATGTCGTGCATGTCGCGGGCGATCCGGGACCGCTCGCGCGCCGCCGAGAGCTCCCGCTCGCGTTCCAGGTGGCGGGCGCGTTCCCGCAGGGTGCGCACCTCCTCCCGGCGATTCGCCCAGGCCCTGCCCATCACGTACGCCGTGGTCCAGAGCAGTGCACCCCGCGCCGCCGTCTCGATCGAGCCGGTGAGGATGAACGCGCCCCACCCGATGATCACGAGGGCGCTGATCCGCTGCCATCGGGGCGCCTGCGCGGCGACCGTGAACATGGCGATCAGCGCGCCGTACCAGAGCGGCTGCCGCGGGCCGGTCGGCACCAGCGTGTACAGGGCGGCCGCGAGTTCGCTGGCGAGCAGCACGGCGAACGGCGCCCGCCGCCGCCAGACCACCGGCAGCGACACCGCGACGGCCACCGCGTAGGCGCCGGGCGGCCAGGGCCCGCCGCCGGAGACGAACGGGGCGAGCTGGGCGATCAGCGCGATCACCGCCAGCCCGACGTCGACCACCGGCGGCGGCAGCCCGCGCACCCGGCTCACCACCCGTTCCCACCACGATCGCTCCGGCACGGACCGATTCTCACCTATGTGGACGCGACGTGTCGCTCCCCTGCACGCAGCAGGATCCCGGTGAACGTCTGGCCCTTCAGCGCGGCGGCGTCCCTGCCCTCCTCGAAGGCGTCCGGTACCTCCAGACCGTGGCCGAGCGCGTCGTAGAAACCGCGGGTGAACTCGATCGCGGCAGGGTCGGCGAGCGGGCCGTCCGAGGCGATGGTGTACTCGGTGCCGATCCCGGTGATGCTGTCGACCGAGAGTGAATAGCAGGCGTTCAGCACCGCGACCCGGATACCCCGCCGGGCGAAGAGCTGGGCGAGCGCCGCGGTCGGCGGTTCGAAGAGGTTGCCGACGGCGTCCTCGAAGGCCAGCCGCCCGTCCGGGGCGCCGTGGCCGGAGAAGTGCACGACGTCGAAGCGGGTGGCCATCAGGGCACGGCGCAGGTCGTCGACGGTGACCGCGTTGAGGGTCTCGATCGTGATCCGGTCCCGGCCCGCCGACAGCTTGATCGACTCGCGCAGTGTGCGGTCCTCCTCGCCGAGCCGCAGGTCCTTGCTGCCCCGCGGGTTGGCGCACGCGAGCAGGATGTTCAGTTTCGGTCCCGCCTCCTCGGCACCGGCAGCCGAGCCGCCGCCGACGTTGAACGAGCCGTGCACGACGCTCTCGTTCACGACGGTCGCGTGGTCACCGCTGATGTGGAACACGGTCCGGCCTCCGGGGCTGGGAGCGGGTGGCAGGCGCCAGGCCGACGCCGCCTCGGACGCGTCCATCGTCTCGGCCAGCAGCCGCAGTCCGGACGGTGGCGGCTCGGGAAGGTGGGCCAGGTAACCCCGGTCCCAGCGCTCGTTCTCCAGCATCGTCACGTTGCGCCAGGCGGTGTCCCTCTCGTCCGGCGCGGGGGTGACCACGACGTGCGTGGTCTCGCCGTTGCCGCGCGGCGCGCAGATCGTCGCCGCCACCCGGGCCACCAGCGGCTCCGGGAGCGGCTCGGGCGAGGCGAGGGTGATCCGGGCCCGGAAGACGCCGGACTGGTAGTGCCGCCACGCCTCGGTGAAGAGCGGGGCCGCGTACGCCGCGAACGGGTCGGCGGGCAGCTCGTAGCTGTGCTGCCGCAGCGAGCTCTGCGCGGACCGGCCCGGGGTGGCGAGCCGGCCGTACCGGATGGCCAGGTCGGCGAGCATGCCGCCGAACTGCGGGGGCGGCGCGTACGGCTCCAGCCCCACGGTCAGCAGGAACGGCTGCGGCAGATCGGCGACACCCTGCCAGAGCGGATCCCAGCTGGACGCCCCGGTGGCCAGCCGCGGCACCGCGAGGTAGTACGCGACCCCCGCGTCCCGCCGGATCGGCCGGGCCCACCGGATCTGCTTGCGGACCTCGGCGAGCCCGGACGGGTGCGGCCGGAACGGGTTCAGCAGGCGCTGGATGTCGGCGGCGGAACCGGCCGAGGTGGCGCGTACATGCGGAGGAAGCGAAGCGAGACGGTCGCGCAGACGCCGCGCCGCGGAGGTGGCGGCACCGGCGGTGGGTGTGTCCACCCGGCCGAGCAGCACGCACCGCAGCTTCTCCCCCGGCCGGTGCAGATAGCGCAGCTCCAGCCGGGCGCCGCCGGCCGGATCACCGAGCCCGGCGAGCCAGCCCGCGTCGGCGATGGCCGCCTCGGCGCGCCGCTCCCCCTGCGAACCCTCACCGGACTCCCGCCCGGGGACCGGCTCCACGAGCAGGGCGGCCCACGAGCGGAAGCCGTGCGGGCCGGCGGCGGTCAGCACGTCCGCCGCCGGCCCGTCCGGGAACCTCCCCAGGTCCCGGCCGGACATCGCCGTCATCCGGTCAGCCCGCCAGGTGCGCCGGGCGGCCCGGCGCCATCGCCGAGGAGCTCGACGACACCGACTCGATCGGGATGTCGTAGCCGAACGTGGCGGCGATCGGCACCTCGAGGCCGTCGACCGCCGCGTCCACGCCCTCGCGGACCGCCGAGTGCACGGCCTCGCGGACCGCGCGGACCCGCTCGGTGCGCAGCATCTGGTTGATGATCCCGGTGCGCCCGAGCATCGCGCCGAGCATGTCCTTGAGGAACTGGCCGATCAGCTGGTAGCCGCGGCGGTCCCGCCACATCGTCCAGCCGACGTAGAGCGAGGTGCCGAACGCGAAGACCGACACGTAGGCGATGTACGACCGCTCGACGATGATCAGCCGGTTGTTGACCGTCTCGGCCATCACGTCGCTGCGGATCCGGCGGGCCGTGACGCCGACCGGGATCCGGCGGCGGGACATCGACTGGTAGATGGCGGCGTACGACGACTCGGCCGCCGCGGACTTCCCCTCGATCAGGGTCTTCCACTCGGCGACCGGCTCCTCGATCTTGACCAGGAGCAGGACGGCGAAGAAGACGCCGATCCCGAGGATGCTGCCGAGGCCGTACACGGTGACCGAGCCGGTCCCCCCACCGCCGGCCAGCAGGAGCAGGGCGAACAGCGACATGGCCAGGTAGGTCAGGGTGCCGGCGAGGGCGGCGTACACCCAGAGCCGGATCAGCGTGCGGAACGAGATCGACTCGTCGAGCGCGAGTTCCATCCCGGTGAATTTGAGTGACTGGGTGCGGTAGGCGATGTCCTCGTCCATCGTTCTTCTCCCTATCGGTCAGTAGCCGAGTGCGATCTGGACGGCACCGTCGTCGCCGAGGGCCGCGCTGCCGGTGATGTCGACCGGCACCGTGCCGGTCTCCTTCTTCGCCACCCCGCCGAACTCGGTGTAGGTGGTCGTGTAGTCCGCGGACCCCGAGGTCCCGGTGGCGAACTGCAGGCGCGTCGCTCCCGCTTCCGCCTGCTCGAGCCCGATCTGGGGGTACGCCGTGATCGCCCACGTGGTCGTCTGGCTCCACCACGACGAGGGCGCCCGCAGCGGGCAGCCGTACGAGTACGCCGCCGGGTTGACGCAGTTCGTGTCCAGATACGTCTCGACGGCGGTCTGCACCGCGCCCTGCGCGCCCGCGGCGATCTCCGGCTGCGACAGGTCGATGTCGGCGCGCCCGGCCTGCCCGGAGAACTCGTAGGCGGCGGCTCGCGTGGCACCGGCGAAAAGCACGTTGCCGCTGGTCGTCGCCGCGTAGACGGCCGGGAACACGGGCGTGCCCCGGGCCGCCGTCGCGCTGTCCACGGTGATCCCGTTGACCGCCACGTCCATCCCGCCCGGCAGCGCCACGGTCAGGTACAGGAACGGCTGCTCCAGCAGGTACGGCACATCGCCGTCCTCGGTCTCGTGCACCGTGAACCGCTGCTCGACCGTCTGCCCGCCGAGCGTGTACCGGGTGGTCACCACGGTGTACTCGTCACTCCCCGAGTAGGACTCCGCCGCGTACGGCTCCTCGGACGTGACGCTGAGGTCGCCCGGCCGGTTCGCCTCGGCCGCCAGCGCCTCCGGGACGAGCAGCGGCGCGTCGTCCAGCTCTCCCCCGGTGTCGACCAGCGCGAGCGCCGCGGCGGTGTCCCCCTTGGCCAGGTCGTCGAAGTAGTCCCGTACGGTCCCGCCCGGGCTCGGCGCCTCCGGCCCGAACACCACGAACGCGGCGACCGCGATCACCAGGGCCGCTCCCCCGAACCCGACCCGCCGCCAGGCCTTACGGCTGAGCCGCGGCCCGGTGCTGAGCTCCGCCGGAGCGAACCGGAACACGGTCCCGTCCGTGTCCATCGGCGGCGGTGTGGCCGGCCGCGGCCCCGGTGCCCCACCGTCCGGCGAGGCGCCGGCCGGCGACCCGCAGTGCGGACAGCTCCCGGAGTTCCCGACCGCGATCTGCCCGCATCGCCGGCACAGCACCGGCGCACCTCTCGTCGACACATCCATCCGTCCCCACCGATCCTCCCGGCCAACGCCCTCGGTGGATTCCTGACGGACAGAATTCGGGGACCGCCGATACGTCCGCCCCGGGACGGTGGACGCGCACAGACGGCGCGAGCCGGGTGGTGGGTGTACACGAACGGCGCCGGACGGGCGGCCGGCCCTTCGCCCGGGCGGGAGCCGGGGTCAGGTGGGTGGGCGGGGGATGGCGGCGGCGGACCACGCCGCGACGCCGAGGGTGGCGCCGGTGACCATCAGGACGCCGGAGACGCCGGTCGTCGCGGCCGCCGCGCCGGTGATCGCCGGGATCAGCGTCTGGGCGATGCGGTTGCCGGCCAGGCGTAGCGACAGCACCGTGCCGCGGGTGCCCGACGGGGCGAGCTCGGTCACCCAGGCCATCGTCAGCGGCTGGCAGACGCCGGCCGTGAAGCCGTAGACCGCGGCGAGCGCGATCAGGACCGCGATCGGCGCCGGGACAGTCAGGCCGCCGAGGGCCAGCGCCGACACCGCGCAGCACACCATGGTCAGACCGCGGCGGCCGAAACGCTCGGAGAGCCGGCCCAGGTTGATCCGGGAGAGCATCTGGGCGACGGCGCGCGCCGCGAGCATGGCGGTCAGCCAGTACGGGGCGATCCCGCGCGCGTGGACCAGTGCCGGGAGATACGCCAGGGCCACGTCGATCGAGGCCAGGATCAGCCCGCTGACCAGCATCGCCCGCCACATCCCGGGCAGGCCGAGGAGCCGGGGCGCGGACCAGGTGCCGGTGTCCGCCACGACGGGCGCCGTGCGGGTGCCGCCGAACCCGCAGGACGTCAGCAGGATCAGCACGCTCGCGACGGCGCAGGCGAGCGCGATCGGTGGCAGCGGCGGGACCAGGGAGCCGGGGCGCGGCGGGATCAGCAGCAGCAACGGGCCGAGCATCTGGCCCAGCGAGGTGAGGAACGTGTAGACGCCGAGCGTGGAGTCCAGCCCACCGGCCCGGGCCCGGCCGGCGACCGCGGACTGCTCGCCGACCATCGAGAAGATGATCCCGACGCCGAGCAGCGCGGTCGACACGATCAGCGCGGCCAGGTGCCGGGCCCCGGCCCAGGCGACCAGGCAGGCCACCACCAGGAACACGGCACCGAGCAGCATCCCGGGGCGCTCACCGACCCGGTCGACGAGGCGGCCGGTGGTGAGCGCCAGGATCAGCGGGGGCACGGCGAACGCGGCGGTCAGCACGGCCGGCCAGACCGACCCGTAGCCGAGGTCGAGGACGGCGTACGAGAGGGCCGGGCGCAGCGCGTAGCTGACCACCATGACCAGGATCGCGTGGGCGCCGAGCAGCGCCCAGAACCGCCTTACGCCAGGGCGGAGTTGATCCACGTGGTCGGAACGATCGTGCTGTACGGCGGCACCTCCGTGATCAAGCCGGTCGCCTGGTGGAACGTAGCCGACGCGGTGTAGCCCTCCTCCGGCGGGAGCGGCGACTCGGGGATCTCCTGTTGCAGGATCGGGACCAGCGACTGCACGGTCTCGGGCTTCATCGTCTCCTGGTATCCGGAGAGCAGTTCGCCGGTGCCGGTGGCGTCGCTGTGCACCAGGGCCTCGGCCTTGGCGATGCCCCGCAGGAACGCCGCGACCGCGTCGCTCTTCGCGTCGAGCACCGACTGGGTCGTGAGGATCACGCCGTGGGTGGCGCTCTTGATCTCCGGGACGTCACCGGCGGCGACCGAGATGTAGAGGCGCCCGGCGCCCGCGGCGACCGCGAGCTGGCCGACCGGCTGCGGGAAGGAGAGCGCGTCGACCCGTCTCTGGCTGAGCGCGCCGAGGGCGGCCGACGCGTCGCTGCCCAGGTTGACCAGCTCGGCGTCCTTGGTCGCGTCCATCCCGCCCTTCTTGAACAGGTACTTCACCAGCGCCTCGGTGCCGCTGCCCGGCCCGGTGATGCCGATCTTCTTCCCCTTGAGCGCCGCGATCCGGTCGGCGACCGGCGCGGTGTCACCGGCGGTGGGCATCGTGGCACCGGCGACGATGTCCAGGTAGTACGTGTTGACCAGGCTGCCGATCACCCGGGTCTGGTCGTTGGTCTTGTAGAGGTTGAACGCGTCGGTCATCACCGAGCCGGCCACGTCGATGCTGCCGGACTGCAGGGCCGCGGCGACCTTGGCGCCGGTGCCGAGGCGGGGCCGTTCGCCGAGCGTGACGCCCTCGAAGAGCTTCTTCTGCTCGGCGATGTAGAACGGGAGGAAGGCGATCGAGTTGCTGACCTGGCCGACGTTGAGGGTGCTGGTGTCGCCGCCGGGCGAACCGCCGTTCTTGGCGCAACCGGCGGCGACGAGGACGGAACCGAGTAGGAGGGTGCGTCTCTTCATGGGTGGAACCCCGTTCAGTCGTCGAGAGGCTTCCAGCGGTTGGCGCGGGCGCCGAGGAGGTTGACGAGCAGGTTGAGCAGGGCGGCGAAGGCACTGAGTACGACGAGCGTGGCGAAGACGCCGTCGGTGTCGAAGCGGGCGGAGGCGTCGCTGATCAGGTAGCCGAGCCCTCGGTTGGAGGCGACCAGCTCGCCGATCACCGCGCCGATCAGGGCGTACGGGATGGCCACGTGCAGGCCGGTGAGCAGCCCGGTCATCGAGGCGGGCAGGGTGACCTTCAGCGCGATGTCCCGCCGGGTGCCACCCATCAGCCGGACCGCGTCGATCAGCCCGCGGTCGACGTCGCGTACGCCCGCAGCGGTGTTGAGGAAGACCAGGAAGAAGACACTGACCGCGGCGAGCAGCACCTTCATCTGCACGCCGATGCCGAACCAGACGATGAAGAGCGGCGCGAGCGCCACCTTGGGGATGGAGTAGAGCGCCATCAGGAACGGGTCGAGCACCTGCCAGATGGTGCGGATCGGCGCGACCAGGTACGCCAGCAGCGCGCCGGCCAGGGCGCCGACGGCGAAGCCGAGCACGATCTCCTTGATCGTGGTCCAGGCGTGCTCGGCGAGCGTCCCGTCGGTGATCCACTCGCCGAGGCGGTCCAGGATGCCGCCGGGTGAGCTGACGAAGAGCGGGTCGAGCACCGGGCCGGAGAGCAGCTGCCAGGCGATCAGCGCGGTGATCAGGACTCCGGCGCGCAGTCCCCAGACGGTGACCCACCGGTGGTTGCGCTGCCACCAGGTGGTGGTGCTGGCGATGCGGAGGGGGCCGGTGGTCATGCGGTCGCCGCCTTCTTCAGGGTGGCCGCCAGCTCGCGGTGCTGGGCCACGTAGTGCGGGTCGACCCGGATCTCGTCCAGGTCGCGCGGGCGGTCCAGGTCGACCTCGAGGTCGAGCAGGATCCGGCCGAGCGCCCCGAGCACCACGACCCGATCGGCGAGCAGCAGCGCCTCGTCGATGTCGTGGGTGACGAAGACGACCGTCCGGCCGCTGCCCTGCCAGAGCCGCAGCAGGTCGGCCTGCAGCTCGGTGCGGAGCTGCGCGTCCAGGGCGCTGAACGGCTCGTCGAGCAGGAGCGTCTCGGGTTCCCCGGCGAGCATCCGGGCCAGCCCGGCCCGGCGGCGCATGCCACCGGAGAGCTCGCGCGGGTAGTGCTTCTCGTACCCGGCGAGACCGACCCGCTCGATCAGCGCCTGTGCGGCCTCGGCCCGGCCCGGTGCGGGGTCGCCGCGCAGCTCCATCGGCATCTCGACGTTGCGGCGGACGTCTCGCCAGGGCATCAGCGTGTCGTGCTGGGTGAGGTAGCCGATCTGGGTTCGCGGCCCGGTCAGCCTCTCACCCCGGTAGAGGATCTCGCCGCCGGTCGCGGTGGTCAGCCCGGCCATCAGGTTGAGCAGCGTGGACTTGCCGCAGCCGCTGCGCCCGAGCAGCACCAGGAACGTGCCCGGCTCGACGGCCAGGTCGACGCCGCGGAGCGCGACCAGGTCCTGGCCGTCCTTGGTGAAGTGCTTGGAGAGCGTACGGACCTCGAAGACGCTCACCGTCCCACCACCCGGCGGCTGTTGACGACCGCCATGGTGTGCACCTCCTCGTCGGTGAACCCGGCTTCGAACAGCCGGTCGGCGAGCAGGGCGAGGCCGTCCTCGACGGGCGGGTTGAACGGCTGCCCGAGGTCGCTGGAGAGCAGCGAGTGTTCCGGCCCCGCGGCACGGATGTTCGCGAAGACCGTCTCCCAGGCGACCTTCCCGGTGTACGGCGTGGTGAAGCAGCGTTCCAGCAGCGCCCCGCGTTCGGCCAGGTGCTGCTGGACGCCCGCCTCGAGCTGCTGGGAGGTGAACTCGGGGTGGGTGACGATGATGTGCCGGACGCCCGCGCCGGCCGCCGCGTCCACCGCCGCGACGATCTCCGGCCCGCTGAGGTGGCCGGTGGCGAGGACCATGCCGTGCTTGGCGATCACCGCGAAGACGTCGAGCAGCGCGGGCACGATCGCGCCGGACGCGTCGACCACCTCGATGGTCGGCGCGACGATGCCCTCCGCGGCCAGCTCGTCCTGGAGCGCCGCCCACATCGGGACCGGCGCGCCGGGTGGCAGCGAGTCCCGGCAGGACCGCTCGTTGGCGCAGTCCACGGTGGGCAGCCAGACGACCCGGGCGCCCTGGCGCCCGGCGATCTCGACGGCCACCGGGTTGAGCCCGCCGACCGAGCCGTTCAGGGTGAGCGCGCCGAGCGCCTCGGCCCCGTCCGGCACCGCGGCGCGGACCACCTCGGCCCGCTCGGCGGTGGGTACGTAGTGCGACTTGAGCACGAATCCGCCCAGGCCGACCTCGGCGAACCGGGTGGCCAGCGCGATGTCGTCGATACGGCGCTTCATCACGTCGGGTGCGACGTGGACATGGGTGTCATAAGCCCCGGCGACGATCTCGCGGGCCCGGGCGGAGGGAATCGGATGATCGGACATGTCATCTCCCAGCTCACAAAAGGGGTGAGTGACATCTGCTGGTGGCAAGCCTCACAGTCATCAACATCATTGTCAACAACGCGTTAGCTGTGAGTTATCCACGCATTACACGCGCAGCACAGAGCGCCTGCCGGAACGTCAGACAGGATGTCGACAATCGATGGAGTCTACCCAAAAACGAAGATCATCGATGCCATCGTGTAGTCTGCGGAAACGGGTCGGCGCGGGCGCCACTCAGAGCGAGGCGGCCAGCTTCCGGAGCGCCTCCGCCGCGCCCTCGGTCAGCGGGTCGCCATGGCCGGGCAGGATCGCCCTGACGTCCAGTTCGGCCAGCTTCTTCACCGACGCCACCGCCTGGGCCGCGTCCGCGGTGTACTTCGGGTCGGAACCGGTCAGCCCGTCGTTGGTGCGCAGCGCGTCGCCGGCCACCAGCGTGCCGGTCGACGGGTCGAAGACCGAGATGTGCCCGGCCGTGTGCCCCGGGGTGTCGTAGATCCGCAGCCCGAACACCTCGTCACCCTCGGCGAGCGGCGTGACGGTCAGGTCCGACTCGACGCCCGCGACGTCGGCCCGGCCGGTGTAGACCTTCCCGGTGATCGCGGACGCGACGTCGGCCAGGCCGCCCACGTGATCGGGGTGCTTGTGGGTCAGGATCACGTGCTTGACCGCGCTCCAGTCCGAGCCCGCCGCCGTGAGCCCGTCGGTGATCGCGGCACCCGAGCCCGCGGTACCGAGGTCGACCACGGCCGCCTCACTCCCCCGGACCAGGATGTACGCCGACACGAACGAGAGGTCGACCCGCTGCCAGGCAGGAGCGGACCCGGCGGAGGAGGTGGCCGGGACCGGTGCCGACGACTCGGCGGAGGAGCAGGCCCCCAGCACCGCCACCCCGAGAACCCCGGAGCCGGCGGTGAACAGGAGCCTGCGGCGCGACAGCGATGTCATCGGTCATGCATACCCCATCAGGAGTACGACATGCCGTAATCGTTCTCCGGTTCGCGGTAGATCGCGTGCACGTGCCCGACCCCGCCGCCGTTGCGCCCCTTGCCCGCCTGGTGCGCGAACTCGATGCTGAACGTGGGCCCCTGCAGCCGGTAGTAGACCGGCCGCCCCGGCTCGTCCCCGCCGGACCAGGCGAACGTGGTCGCGCCCAGGTCCTCCTTGGCCTCGGCGATCTTCTCGGCCGCGCTCTCCGCGTTGAGCGCGCCGATCCACGCGGCGAGCAGGTCGGCCAGGAGCGTCCGCTGCCGGGTGGAGAACGTGGACGCGCGCACGCCCTCCGGGTCGAGGGTCCGGCCGTCCTCCTGCGGGCCGAGCATCACGTCGGTGATCCGGGTGTCCAGCCGTGCCTCGTCGCGCTGCTCCTCCCGGAGCGCGCCGATCAGCGTGTAGGCCTTCTCGGTCACCTCGCGCAGCGGCTGGATCTCCTCCCCCAACGCGTGGAAGACCGCGGGCTGCGCTCCCCAGAAGCTGGGCGCCATGGTCATCTGGTCGCCGCGCAGGGTCAGGTTGATCCCGAGGTGGTGGCCGCCGTACTGCACGGTCCAGATCTCGCCGGCCGACGGACTGCCCAGGATCCTGATCCAGTAATGGCCGGAGCCGTACTCCTGATCGGATTCGGTCCGCCGGGCGAGCAGGTCGTCGGCCGCGGTGATCTGCAGGACCTGCCGGTACCCGTCCCGGCTCAGCCCGGCGCGCAGGATCGCCATCGCGGCCGCCCGCTGACCCTCGTCGAGCCCGTCCATCCGCAGCCCGGCCCGCTTGAAGAGCCGATCCGGCAGGTCCGACCACTGTTCCAGGTTCGCCGCGGTCCGCTCGCCGCGCACGGCGGCCCGCCCGGTGTCGTCCAGCGTCGCGAGGAAGGCGTGCGTGGCGAGCAGGACGCCGGCCGGGCCGTCCGTACCGTCGTAGGCGCGCGCGGCCGGCGTCGTCGCGGTCGCGGTCGCGTCCGGGACGTCGCGTTCCGCGGGCGAGGGCTGGTCGATCGCGGTGCCGCAGCCACCGGCGAGCATCAGCGTGAGAGCGATCGTGGCGACGAGCGGTAGCCGTCGCGCGAGCAGGAGCACCATCAACCGGACTTTAAAGACATAAACCACCAAAACCCTCAAAACTATTTTCCGGTACGCCGAAAGAGCCCGCTCCGCGTTCTGGCTGGTTCTCCGGGGTGCCCGACGCGGAGCGAGGCACCCCGGAGAACCAGCCAGAACCGGGACCGGTCAGCTCGGATCGATCACCTGGATGTTCGTCACGGCCGGGTTCGACAGCACCGAGGGGCGCTCGGCACCCACCCAGACGCTCTCCGGGTTCACCCGGTGCGTCCACGCGGTCACCTCGCCCTCGGCCGCGTGCGCGTACCGCTTGGAGAGCCGGTGCCAGATGTCGCCCGCCTGCGCGCCGTCCACCGGCGAGCCCTCGTCGTAGAGCCGCAGGTCGTCGAAGTACCGCCCGCCCGGCGTGCGCTCCAGGATCACCGAGCCGACCCCGTCCACCTTGGCCTCGGCGTACTGCCGCATCGGTGTCCCGAACGCGTCCTTCCCGGAGTAGAAGTGCGCGCCGCCGACTGGGCTGCGCACGTCGGCGTACTGGACCTCCCGCATCAGTCCCTGGAACGCGGTCCGGCGGCTGCGGACGGCCACCTGCCCGGCCACCTCCCGGGCGCCCGCGCGCTCCAGCATCTCGGCGGCCTGCCGGAGCAGCGCCGCCACCTCCTTCTCGACCATCGCCGTCGACTGCTGCAGCAGCTTGCGCATCACCACCCGGGCGGCGACCACGAAGACCGGGATCTCGGCGAGCGTGGCCCCGGCCGTCACCGAGGCCGTCGCGACCGCCTGACCGATCTCGATCGCCAGCACGGTCAGCTGCGCGAGATACGCGGTCTTCAGCGCGAGCGTGATCCCGGCGTACGACACCAGCGCCGCGCCGATCAGCTCGGACGCCGTCGCCGCGTCGCCCAGGTGCCGCCCGGGTCCGTCCACGCCGTTCCACCAGCGCTCGAAGGCCTCCGCGGTGGCGCCCTCGTTGGTCATCCAGACCCGGCGCGCCGCCTGCCCGGCCTCCTCGGCGTGCACCCGCATCCGGGTGCCGTGCTCGATCCAGGCCCGGCCGTCCGCGTAGAGCCGGTCCTCGTCCGCCTCCGGCCACTCCAGGCCGACCCAGCTCAGCGGCTCGGTCAGCGCCCCGGGCAGCGTGATCGTCATGTCCCGGTCCCGTAGAGTCCGGCCGCACCGGCGGCGGACGCCCCGAGAGCCGCACCGGACAGGCCCGCCGCGTTCGCCTCGTCGGTCTCGGCGATCGCCCTGGCCTGCACGACCAGGTTCGCCGCCGCGAAACCGACCTGCTCGGCGTACGAGTCGAACGCGTCCAGGGCCTTGGCCAGCACCACCGAGTAGACCGCGCCGAGCAGGCCGTCCCCGAGCCCGCTCACCGCCACCTCGGCGGCGAGTGCCGCGGTGTCGTCGGCGATCCGCTGGGCGACCCCGGCCAGGTCCCGCCCCGCGTCCGCCATGCTCTCCGGGTCGACCGCGAGGAGCCCGGGGGTCACCACGGCCGGGCCGCCCGCCGGCTCAGGTCGTACAGGGCGACGGAGATCTCGGCGAACCGGCGCTCGGCGTCCGAGGTCACCGCGGCCAGGCCCTCGGTCAGCTCCCGCGCGTCGGCGCCGGCCCCGTACCCGGCGATCGCGTCGTCGAGCCGCGCACGGGCCCGGTCCTGCGCACCGGCGAACGCGGCGATCAGCGCGGTGCGCAGCTCGTCCAGCTCCAGGTGGGCGACCCACGGGTGCAGCTTCAGGTCGCGCAGCCGGCCGCTCTCGTCCAGGTCGACCAGGATCAAGTCGTTCATGACGCCTCCCCCTCGACTCCAGGGACACCGCGTGGCGCTGCGATCACCCCCTGTACCGGCCCGTACACCGTTCGCCTCCGGTCGGTTCAACGCGGGTTCGTTGCGTACCGGAGAAGGAAGTGCCAAGGACGGATGTCACGAGTCGGCCCATGACAAAAATCGGGCACGGAAACAACCCAGCAACAGGGAACACAGGATGGCCGGGCGGTTAACCCGCACACTCCGATCGGTTCGCCGCATGTTCACGCCAGCAGCACGCGGGCGCCGCCGGGGCGGGAACAGGATGATCGGCGTGACGCTTAACCGCAGCAATCGTCCGCTCACGGTGGACGAATACACCGAGTGGAACACCCGGGAACTGGCCCGGCAGCCGGTCAGCCGGCGCTCCGCGCTCAAGGCGGTCATGGCCGGCGCGGGCGGCATCGCGGTCGCCCAGTTCGCACTCGCCGACGCGGCCTTCGCGGCCGGTGGTGGCACGGCCGGGACCGCCGGCGTGGTCGTCTCCGGACGCCATCTCTCCTTCGTCCCCGGCCGGGACGGCATCCCCAAGGCCGCCATGGCGGTCACCGCGCAGCTGGTCAGCAAGACCGGCAGCCTGCCGCGCACCCTGCGCGCCTTCGTCGAGGTCGGCACGGCGCCGGGGCACTACGGCAGCCGGGTCGAGGCCGACATCCAGCACCTGACCGGCCAGTACGCGATCGCCGGCGGCCCGGTCGCCAGCCAGTTCTACGTCAAGGGCACGGTCGGCGGGCTGCGGCCGGGCACGCTGTACCACTACCGGATCCGGCTCTCCGACGGCACGGTCACCGGCGACGCGCACTTCAGCACCGCGCCCGACGCCG
Organism: Actinoplanes sp. NPDC051851; assembly: GCF_040681165.1. Lineage (NCBI taxonomy): Bacteria > Bacillati > Actinomycetota > Actinomycetes > Micromonosporales > Micromonosporaceae > Actinoplanes > Actinoplanes sp. NPDC051851. Next base: position 44,049 of record NZ_JBFAYF010000004.1, read on the forward strand.
GCACGACCGGCGGCCACTACCTGGCGCAGCCCGCGAAGCCGTTCACCTTCACCGCGTTCGCCGACGTCGGCACGAACGCCGCACCCACCGACCCGGCGTACGCGTGGGGCCTCGACCCGGCGAGCGTGACCGCCGCGGGCGGCGTGTGGCCGTCCGGTGTCTTCGACAACAACTACTACAACACCGCCGACCCGGTCGCGGGCACCGGCGGCACCGACCCGACACCGGCGATCACCCAGACCGGCCTGATGGCCTCGCAGCACCCGGTCTTCACGCTGCTCGCCGGCGACATCTGCTACGCCGACCCGTCCGGCACCGGCCTGCCCGCCGACGACTCGACCTCGCTGACCGGGTCCGCCCCGGCCGGGAAGAACTCGTTCAACCCGTACGTCTGGGACGTCTTCTTCAACCAGATCGAGCCGCAGGCCGCGTTCACCCCGTGGATGTTCGCGACCGGCAACCACGACATGGAGCCGATCTACGGCGACACGTCCTACCTGGGCGGCTCGGCGACGCACGGCTACGGCGGCCACCTCAAGCGCCTCGACCTGCCCGGGAACGGCCCGAAGACCTGCCCGTCGGTCTACCGCTTCGTGTACGGCAACGTCGGCGTGATCTCGGTCGACGCCAACGACCTCTCCGCGGAGATCCAGACCAACACCGGGTATTCGAACGGCGCGCAGCTGGCGTGGATCGCGTCGACGCTGAAGCAGTGGCGGACCGGGGAGCTCGCCGACCGGGTGGATTTCGTGGTGGCGTTCTTCCACCACTGCGCGTACTCGACGACCAACAACCACGCCTCGGACGGCGGGCTGCGCGACGCGCTCGACCCGCTCTTCACCAGGTTCCAGGTCGATCTGGTCGTGCAGGGCCACAACCACCTGCTGGAGCGGACCGACCCGATCAAGAACGGGAAGAAGACCCGCTCGGCACCGGACGGCTCGACGATCCGCCCGGCCGACGACGGCGTGACCTACATCTGTGTCGGCTCCGGCGGGCGTCCCCGGTATCCGTTCCGCCCGGCGCCGTCGGCGGCGGCGCCCGCCCCGGAGGGTGTCGAGCCGACCGGCGCGCAGCTGCTCCCCGAGGGCCAGCGCTACCGCGGATACCAGCCCGCCGGTGGCGCGAACACCGCCGAGAACAACACCACCACCGTGGTGAACAGCTACCAGTGGTCCTTCGACGGGACGGCGGTGAACGCGTCGGGCTACCCGGCGGGCACCAAGATCCCGGAGGAGGTGGACTGGTCGCAGGTCCGCTACGACGACTACGCGTTCATCGCCGTCGACGTCGTCCCGGGAAAGCGAGGGTCGAAGACCACCTTCACCGTACGCACGCTGGCGGACGCCCTGCCGGGCAGCGGGCAGCCGTACACCGAGATCGACCGCATCACGCTGGCCCGGACCGCCGGGCTGAGCCGCATCCGTACCCCGCACTGACCCTCTCCGGCCCGGCCACCCGTGCTCCGGTGGCCGGGCCTTGCCACGGTCGTCCATATTGGGCGGCATGCCGTCGCGCCTCACCTACGCCGATGCCGTCCGCCTGCTGGGCGGAGCCGGGCCGCTCGTCTCCCTCGCGGACACCCTGCTCGGCGGGGCGCTGAGCCTGGCCACCGCGGGCGGCAGCGAGGTCGCCCTGAGCTTCTTCGACGCCAAGGGCGAGGTGATCCGTCTCGGTCATCAGGTCGCGACCACCCTCAACGACAGGGTCCGCGGCCTGGGCCGGTACGACCGCACCCAGCGCCTGCACGCCGCGCACGGGGTCCTCGTCGTCACCGCCTTCTTCGAGGCCTTCGACGACTGCCTCGGCGAGGCGGGCTGGGACGTGCCGGGCCTCTCCCGCGAGGATCAGCTCCGGCTGGCGGGCACCGCATCCACCGGGGACTGGATGGAACGGCTGGTCTCCGAGAGCCTGCCGATGCCCTCCGCCGACCGGACCTACGACCGGTTGCTCGCCGCCGTCGGCCGGTGGGCCCAGCCGCTCGCGGTCAAGCTGGCCACCCACCTGACCGGCCTCGCGGCGTGGGACAGGGCCGGCGAGAACCGGCAGCTCACCGTCGAGAGCCTGCTCGGCACCCGTCTTCCCGCCCTGGCCACCGAACGCTACGACGCGTCCGTGCGGCGGCTCGCCGTCGAGATCCCCGAGTTCGCGTTCTGGATGCGGCAGACCGAGGAGCGGGCGACCGCCCGTGGGCTGGCCGCGCTCGAGACCGAGCTGCTCCGGGTCTCCTCCCGCACCGACCCGGCGCGCCAGCGGGCGGTGCTCGCCGCCGTGTACCGCGCCGACCTGGATCGGCCGGTGCTCGGCGGGGACACCGGGGACCTGGCGGTACCGCACCGGCAGGACGCCTACCTCGACCCGGTGTTCCGGGTCCGGCAGGGCGGCACCGGCGCCCGGCCCGCGGCCGACGACTGGTGGAGCGAGGTCGAACCGCGGGGCGACCTCGCCGGTTTCCTCGCCGCCTACCTGACCACCCCGGCCGCCGCCGAGGTGCCGATGCTGCTGCTCGGACAGCCCGGGGCGGGCAAGTCGACGCTGACCAAGGTGCTCGCCGCCCGCCTCCCGGCCGCCGACTTCCTCGTGGTTCGGGTGGCGCTGCGCGAGGTCAACGCCGAGGCCGCGATCCAGGACCAGGTGGAACAGGCCCTCCGGTCGGCCATCGGCGAGGACGTCAGCTGGTCCGGCCTGGCGGGCGAGGCGAACGGCGCGATGCCGGTGATCCTCCTCGACGGCTTCGACGAGCTGCTGATGACCACCGGCCTGCACCAGTCGGACTATCTGCAGCAGGTGGTCGATTTCCAGCGCCGCGAGACGATCCTCGGCCGCCCGGTCGCGGTGATGGTCACCAGCCGGGTCGCGGTCGCCGACCGGGCCCGGATGCCCGGCGGCAGCCTCGTGGTCCGCCTGGAGCCGTTCACCGAGGAACAGATCGGCCAGTGGGCGGGCATCTGGAACCGCGCCAACCCGGACTTCCGGCAGCTCACCCCCGCCGGGCTGCACCGCTTCCCGGATCTGGCCGCCCAGCCGTTGCTGCTGCTCATGCTCGCCCTCTACAACGCCACCGGCCCCGGCCTGCCGCACGACGACGAGGACTTCGACGAGGGCCTGCTCTACGAGCGGCTGCTCACCGAGTTCGCCGCGCGAGAGGTCGGCCGGGTGCACGACGGCCGGCCCGAGTCGGCGCTACCCGCCCTGGTCGAGGAGGAGCTGCTGCGCCTCTCGGTGGTCGCGTTCGCGATGTTCCACCGGATGCGCCTCTGGGTCACCACCACCGAGCTCGACGCCGACCTGGCCGGACTCGGCCTCCAGCCGAGCCGCACGGCCGCCACCGCGGGCTTCCGGACCCCGATCACCGCGGGCGAGGAGATGGTCGGCCGCTTCTTCTTCATCCAGCGGGCCGAGGCCCTGCGCGACGACCGCCGCCTGCAGACGTACGAGTTCCTGCACGCGACCTTCGGCGAGTACCTGATCGCCCGTCTCGTGGTCCACGCCGTGCGCGACGCGGCCGCCCGGGCCGCCGCGCGCACCCTGCGCCTGGGGCAGGCCGAGGAGGACGAGCTGCTCCGCTCGCTGCTGGGTTTCACGCCGCTGACCGCCCGGAACAACGTGCTGTCCTTCGCCGCGGCGATGCTGGGCCGCGAGGACACCCCGGCGCTGCGGGCCTGGCTGGTCGACCGGCTCCGGGTCGCGACGACCCGGCCGCACCACGCGCCCGGGACCTACCAGCCCGTCGACCGGCGGGCGGACCACTGGATGGCGATCTACTCGTTCAACCTGATGCTGCTGACGGTGGCGTGCGGTACCCCGCTGAGCACCGTCGAGCTCTACCCGGACGCACCCGATCCGGCCCGGATCCTGCGGGACAGCGCGCTGCAGTGGCAGGCCGCCTGCCCCATCGACCTCTGGCTCGACTCGTTCCGGCGGGTCTCCGTGCACCGCCGGTGGACCGCCGACGGCCGCCTCGACTTCGCGCTGGAGTGGGGTGTCACCCTCGTCGCCGACGCCGGCGTCGACCCGTTCTGGTCCCACGGCTCGGGGCACGACCCGCAGTCCCGGGCGCGCCGCTATCAGCCGGGCACCGGGTTCGGCGGCTACTTCGAACTCGACCTCGCGGTCACCTCGATGAATCTCACCAGCGCGCTCAGCGACGACGTCCTGCGGCACGCGCTGGGGCCGTTCATCGACCACCTGCCGCAGAGCCTGACCCACTTCATCGTCCACGATCAGGACGACACCGAGTCGGTCGCGCACAGTCTCGTGCATCTGTGGCTCACCTCGGCCCTGCGTGAGGGCCCGGTCCTGGCGGAGGCCTACCAGCGTGCGGTGCTCGCGGTCACCGGGTTCGCCTGGAGCCCGCATCTGCGTGCCACGGCCATCACCGGGCCGGCGGTCACCGTGGTGCTCCGGATGCTCGCCGGTGACGTGGACCGTCTGCCCCCGGCGACGGTGCTCGACCTGATCGGACGGATTCGCGACAGCCCCTATTACAGCGCCGAGCTCCACGCCGGGCTCGTCGGGCGGTGCCTGCGCGGGACCGGCGGCACGGACCCGTCAGGTGACGTTCAGCGATAGAACCGGCCGTTTCGGTAATGACGGTGGCTGTCGATGGCGTGTTAGCTTGCCGACAGCCAGGCAATCCACGGGGGAGGCATCTGGTGGCGAAGCGTCGTACCTTCATTCGGGCGGGTGGGCTGTTCGCCGCCGGGGCCGCGATCACCGCGGCCACGCCCCTCGCCGTCGCGCACGCTGTCGGCGACGACGACCCGGTACGCCGGCCCCTGCTCACCTGGCACGCCGCGCTCGCCAACCGCCGGTACGCCCCGGCGGTGATCGCCACCATCGGATCGTCCACGAGTGAGGGTGTCGGCGTCTCCGCGTACGGAAGAAGCTATGCGCATCTGCTCGTGGAGAACCTGCGCTCCCGGTTCCCGGTGCCCGGCTCGCACGGCGGGGACAACTACGTCGCGGCCTGGGGCGTGCCGGGCGAGCACCGGGACTACGCGTGGCCGGTGGTCCGCACCGGCGGCGTGCCGAGCACCACGGGCTGGGGCCTGAAGGCGGTCAACCTGAACGCACCGGGGCAGCGGCTGAGCTACACGTTCACCGGCACCGGCGTCCAGATCTGGTATTCGCGCTTCGCCGGCGGCGGATCGTTCTCGGTCACCGTCAACGGCACCGTGGTCGCCGCCGCGGTGGAGACGGCGGGACCCACCGACCGGAACGCCGTCTGGTCCTCCGGCCCGCTCGTCCGGGGCACCCACACGGTCGTGGTCACCTGCCGGACGACCGGTTCGTCGTCGGCCACCTTCGTCCACGGGTTCGCGGCCTTCGACGGCGACGAGTCCCAGGGGATCCGGCTCTACCACGGCGGGCACGGCGGGACGACGTCCGGCACGTTCGCCGCCAACCTGGCCGGGTGGGCGCCGCGGCTCGCCACCATCCAGCCCCACCTGGTCGTCCTCCAACTGGGTGTGAACGACTGGCGGGCCGGGATCGCGGCGGCGGTGCTGAAGTCCCACCTGCGGTCGGTCATCGCGGCGGTCCGGGCCGGCACCCGCACCGATCCGTCCTTCGTGGTCTACGGCTCGCCGCGGATCGCCGCCGGCCACGCCGTGGAGGACTTCACCGCGGTCACCGACGCCTGGCGGTCGCTCGCCGACGAGGACCCGTCCGTCGCCTACTTCGACCTCGGCTCCCGCCAGCCGTCCCCCGTCCTGGACAACACGGCGGCCCTCTACACCCCCGATCTGATCCACACCACCGACCGCGGTGCCGCGCACACGGCCGACGCGCTGGCCGCGTTCCTATCACCCGGGTGACATTGACACCCGTTCATAGATTGCGGGTATGCCGGAGTATCTGACCCGCCGAACCGTCCTCCGTGCGGCCGCCACCACCGCGGTGGCCGCCACCGTCGCCCCGGCCCTGACCGGCGCCGCGTCGAAAGATCCTCTCGGGGAGCTGGACGCCAGGATCCACGCGCTGATGGCCGCCTACCAGGTGCCCGGGGTCGCGCTGGGCCTGCGCCACCGGGGCTCCGAGTACGTCCGCTCCTACGGCGTGACCAGCATCGAGACGCAGACCCCCGTCGACGAGACCACGGTGTTCCGGGTCGCCTCGACCAGCAAGACGTTCACCGGCACCGCGGTGATGCGCCTGGTCGAACGGGGCGCCCTCGACCTGGACCGGACCGTCCGCTCCTACCTGCCGGACTTCCGCACCTCGGACGGGGCCGCCTCCGCGCGGGTCACCGTCCGCCAGTTGCTCAACCACAGCGCCGGCTGGCTCGGCGACTACTTCCTGGACACCGGCGACGGCGACGACGCCCTCGCCGCGTACGTCGACGGCATGTCCCGGCTGCCCCAGCTCACCCCGCCGGGGAAGGTCTTCGCCTACAACAACGCGGCGCTCTCGCTCGCCGGCCGCCTGATCGAGAAGGTCACCGGCGCACCGTACGAGCAGGCGATGCGCACCCTGGTCCTGGACCCGCTGCGACTGCGGCACAGCGGGTACGCGATCGACGACATCCCGGGCGTCTCAATGGCCGTCCCGCACTACGTCACCGCCGACGGCGTACTCACCGCCGAGCCCGCGCTCTGGGACATGCCGCGCGGCATCAACCCGGCCGGTGGCCTGATCTCCACCGCCCGTGACCAGCTGGCCTGGGCGCGGTACCACCTCGGCGACGGCCGCCCGCTGCTCTCGTCGCGTTCCCTGCGCCTGATGCAGTCGCACCCCGGGCCCGGCGGCACCCTCCTCGTCGAACTCGACGGCATGGGCGTCACCTGGATGATCCGCCCGACCGCCGAGGGGCCGACGGTGATCCAGCACGGCGGCGACTGGAGCGGCCAGCACTCCGGCTTCCTGCTCGTGCCCTCCCAGGACTTCGCGCTGACGATCCTGACCAACGCGGAGAGCGGGCCGGCCCTGCTCGACGACTTCTTCGCCGGCGACGGGGCTCTGCACCACTTCACCGGCCTGCACAACCTCCCGGCCGAGCCCTACCCGCTCCCGGCCGGTGCGCTGGCGGCCTACACCGGCACCTACACCGCCGACGCGATCAACTTCTACGGCGAGGTGTCCCCGCTGGTCCTCGACATCACCCCCGCCGACGGCCGGCTCGACGTCGCCCTCGACGGCGAGCGGCTCTTCCAGCTCGCCTTCTACCGCGACGACTACGCGGTCCCGCTCGACCCGGCCACCGGCACGGTCCTCAACGCCCGGGTGAACTTCCTCCGCGCCGCCGACGGCCCGGTCCAGTGGCTCCGGTTCAGCGGCCGGCTCTTCCGTCATGCCGCGGAGGCCGCCTCGTCGCTCCGGGCGGCGAGCCCACGGCGGCGCCCGCTGCTCCCGTTCACGCTCCCCCACCCGTAGCAGCCCGGCTCGCTCCCGCGAGCGGGAGCGAGCCGACGGAAGCGAGCCGACGGAAGCGAACCGGCGCTCGGGAAGCCGTCAGGAAGCCTGCCACCAGGTGGCCGCGAGCAGTTCGGCGACGAGGGTCTCGGTGAGCAGCCGGACATCGGGGTCGTCGTCGTGCGGGTAGCGGATCACCCCGGCCGCGCCGTCGACCGGGGCGCCGACCGCGAGCACCGTCGAGCCGCGTTCCCGGATCCACGCCATCGCCTGCCCGTCGTAGCGGGAGCCGGGGAAGAGCAGCGCCCGGTAGTCGAGGGTCTTGGTCAGGTAGACGTCGACGTGCGCCCAGTCCCCGGTCTCGGTCGCGTCCGCCCGCCGCCGCGGCCCCTCCCGCACCATCAGCGCGGACTGCTCCGCCGACGAGATCCGCTCGGCCGGCGCGATCGTGTAGAGGCCGTCCGGCGCGTCCGTCAGCTCCAGCGCCATCGGCAGCCACGCGTCGCGGGTGTCCAGCAGGTGCGCGGTCGCGTCGGCCGCCTTCCGGCACAGCGCGGCGACCGTTGCGGATCCGTCCCCGCCGAGCAGCCGGGCGTTCATCGCGAGCAGCAGGGCGAGGGTGTGCTGAAAGCTCCGGCAGGCCACCCCGCCGAGCTCCGGCAAGGCCAGCATCGGCACGGTGAGCAGCGCGTCCTCGGCGATCGCCGCCGGTTCCGCGCTGTTGGTCAGCGCCACGACCGGCGACCTCCCCCGGTACCGTTCCACCGCGTCCACGGTCTCCCGGCTGCCACCGCTCGCCGAGATCGCCACGACGAGCGTGTCCGGTCCGGGTGGCAGCGAGGCCTCCGCCGAGGCGTATTCGGCCCAGGCCGCGATCCCGGCGGTGCGCAGCCTGAGTGCCGCCACCCGCGCCGCGTAGCGCGAGCTCCCCATGCCCAGGATCAACACCTTTCCCGGGTACGCCGGCAGTCCCGCGAACGGGTCCCCGGCCTCCATCTCGCTCGCCAGCCGCCGCAGCGACTCCGGTTTCGCCTCGAGGTCCCGCAGGAACAACTCCGGATTCATCGATCTCCTCGGGGATAGCGGTTTCGCAGGACTTCCATCGGCGCGTAGCGCCAGCGCGGCAGGAACCGGGCGGCGTAGACCAGCTCCCGGCACTCCTGCGCGGTCTCGAACCCGCGCAGGAGCCGTTCGTCGAAGAGCTCCCCGGCGAGCGGCCGGTAGGCGTCCAGCAGCGCGGCCCGTTCCCGGGCGGCCCACGCCCGGACCCGGTCGCGGTGCGCGTGCCCGGTCCGCCGGTTGGCGATCGCGCCGACGTGCTCCAGGCTGGTCAGCAGCTGGGCGACGTCCCGCGCGGCGGGTTCGGCGGCGTCCTGCGGCGCGGTCGGGTTCCCGTCGAAGTCGACGACCGCGTAGCCCTCGTCCCACCGCAGGACCTGCCCCACGTGCAGGTCACCGTGCAGCCGCTGGACCGGGGTCGGTGCCGCGGGAAGCCGCAGGTCGGCCCGGATCGCCGCGGCGTGCCCGGCCAGCCACGTCCCGTCGGCGCCGTCGACCAGGCCCAGGGCGTCGTCGAGGGCCCGCTCACCCTGCTCGACCCAGCTCGCGAGGTCGGCCGCGGTGGCGGTCCCGGCCGGTGACGGCAACACCGAGGAGGGTGTGGCGAGCGCGGCGTGCAGCTCACCGGCGAGTCGACCCAGCTCGGCGCCGATCGCGGCGGGTGCTCCCCCGTCGAGCTCGGCGAGCAGGTCGTCGGTGGCCCAGTCCCAGCCGTCGAGCGCACCCGGCAGGAACGCCACCACCAGCGCGGTCAGGTCGGTCCCGGCATAGAGCGCCGCATACGGCCGGGCCGTCCGGTCGAAGCCGACCTCTGCCAGGTGCGCCAGGAGCTCCGGGGTGCGCTGCGGCGCGGGCAGCGGCGGCACCAGCCACTTCACCACGAACCGCTCCCCCACGATGACCGACCGGTGCGTCTGGTCCACGGTGATCGCCCGCTCGCCGAGATCCGCGGGCACCGACGGCACCGCCCCCGGAAAACGATGCAGAAGACCGGCCTCACCCGACATATCGGATACATCCGCTGCGATCCTGCGGACGAGGGCGGTGGAGGCCCCCGCCGCATCCGGAGCAGTCGTCATCGATCCCTCTCCGCGCAGCTCATCGGTAGTTTCTGAACTCAGATTCAAAGTAAAATGCAAATTACCAGGTCACGAGCGTGGATCTAAGTCTTGTGTGAGCTGAGTTGCACTGCAACACTCAGCCGCCAGGCCGGAAATCTCCACCTGGAGGAGAACCACGTGTCCCGCATTCCCTCGATCCGTCGTGCCCTCACGGGGGCCGCGGCCTCCGTTCTTCTGATGACCACCGCCGCCTGTGGTGGCGAGAGCAGCACCGCGTCGGCCGCGCCCGACGCGCTGAACCCGAGCGCCGACCTCACGAAGCAGACGCTGACCGTCTCGAACTGGGACGCCTACATGCCGGAGGACCTGCCCGCCACCTTCGAGAAGGCGGTCGGCACCAAGGTCACGGTGACCAAGCACGCCACCAACGAAGAGATCATGGCCAAGCTGACGGCGGGCGGGGACAGCGGCATCGACGTCGCGTTCGTCTCCGGGCCGTTCGCCCAGGCCCTCGCCGAGCAGGGACTGGTCGAGCCGATCCACGCCGACCTGATCCCGAACCTGAGCAACCTCTACCCCGAGGCGACCCAGCTGGCGTACGACCCCGGCAACAAGTACTCGGTCCCGTACACCTGGGGGACCACCGGGCTCTGTTACCGCAGCGACCTGACCGGTTACGACCCGGACAGCTGGAACGACCTGCTCAGCCCGAAGACCGCGCTGGCCAAGAAGACCACCATGCTGGCGACCGACCGCTGGCTGATGCTCCCGGCGCAGAAGTCGCTCGGCTACTCCGCGAACACCACCGACGCCGGCGAGATGGCGAAGGTCAAGGAGAAGCTGGTCGAGGCGAAGAAGAGCCTTCTCGCGTACGACGACACGACCTTCTACTCGCGTCTGGTCTCCGGCGAGGCGTCCCTGGTCGAGGCGTGGGACGGCTGGTGCAACTACGGCATCACCGACAACGACAAGATCAAGTTCACGGTGCCGAAGGAGGGCAGCGACCTCTGGGTGGACACCATGGTGATCCTGAAGACCAGTAGGAACAAGGAGGCCGCGCACGCCTTCATCAACTACATCCTGACGCCGGAGATCCACTCCTGGGCGGCGGAGAACATCCTCTACAAGGTGCCGAACAAGGCCGCCATGGACTCACTCGACCCGGCGCTCATCAAGCAGTACCCGAACCTCGGCACCACTCCGGCCGAGTTGCTCAAGGGCGAGACCCTGGTCGACCTCGGCGAGGCGGCCACCGACTACAGCCGGATCGTCACGGAAGTGACGGCCAGCTAGTGAAGGCGAAGCTGGAGCGGTTCGTCCTGCTGGGCCCGGGGCTCGGCTATCTCACGGCGCTGATGGTCGTCCCGCTGGCGCTGGTGCTGAGCTACACGATCTTCCAGCGGGGCCGCTTCGGCGGGCTGGTCTACGAGCCGACCGTGGAGAACTTCACCCGGCTCGCCGACCCGCTCTACCTGGACGTGCTGGGCACCTCGGCGTGGATCGCCGGGGTGACCACCCTGCTCGCCCTGCTGATCGGGTACCCCACCGCGTACGTGATCGCCCGGCTGCCCGCGCGGGCCCGGACGATCGCGCTGATCGCGCTGGTCCTGCCCTTCTGGACCAACTTCCTGATCCGCACGTACGCGTGGATCGTGCTGCTCAGCCCGGCCGGTCTGGTCAACGACGCGCTGACCGGCTGGGGCCTGATCGACGAGCCCCTGGAACTGCTCTACACCAAGCCGGCGATCGTCGCGGGCCTGCTCTACGCGTACCTGCCGCTGATGATCCTGCCGCTCTACGCCGCGCTGGAGAAGCTCGACGGCGAGCTGCTGGAGGCCGCCGCGAACCTGGGCGCCCGCCCGGCCCGCGCGTTCTTCACGATCACCTGGCCGCTGACGCTGCCGGCCGTGCTGACCGGCTGCGTCTTCGTCTTCGTGCCCAGCCTCGGCAACTTCATCGTGCCCGAACTGCTCGGCGGCGGCCGCACCGCGATGGTCGGCAATCTGGTGCGCGACCAGTTCCTCAAGGCCCGGGACTGGCCGTTCGGCGCGACCCTGGCGCTGGCCGTGGTCGCGATGCTGATGATCCTGCTGCTCCTGCAGGCCTGGAGCGCCCGACGACTCCAGGGAGCCGGCCGATGATCAAGCGCATCCCGTTCTGGTTCTCCTACGTCTTCCTCTACGTCCCGATCCTGGTGGTCGTCGTCATGTCGTTCAACGCGGGCGACTCGCCGTACTCGTGGAGCGGCTTCGGCCTGGGCTGGTACGGCGAGCTCCTCGGCGACGAGGAGGTCCGCACCGGGCTGGTCAACACGCTGATCGTGGCGACCGGTTCGACCGCGCTCGCCACCGTGCTCGGCACCCTGCTCGCGGTCGGCCTGGCCCGGCACACCCGGTCGAAGGTGCTCGACGCGATCGCCACGCTGCCGGTGATCCTGCCGGACATCGTGATGGCGATCGGGCTGCTCGCGTTCTACACGCTGATCCAGCTCACCCTCGGCCTCTACTCGGTGCTGCTCGCGCACGCGGTCTTCGGCACCGCCGCGGTCGCCGCCGTGGTCCGCACCCGGCTCGCCTCGTCCGACCCGTCCCTGGAGGAGGCCTCCCGGGACCTCGGCGCGAACGGGCTGACCACGTTCCTGCGGATCACCCTGCCGACCCTGGCGCCCGGGATCGTGGCCGGCGCGCTGCTCGCGTTCACGCTCTCCGTCGACGAGTTCGTGATCGCGTTCTTCACCGCGGGCCCACAGTCGCCGACCCTGCCGATCGTCATCTACTCCATGGTCCGCTTCGGGGTGACCCCGGAGATCAACGCCCTCGCCACGGTCCTGCTCGCGGTCACCTTCACCGCGATCCTCGCCGTCCAACGACTGACGAAACTCACGGAGCGCCGATGACAAGTCTGCTGAAGATCGCCGACGTCCGACGGGCGTTCGGCGACGTCGCCGCGCTGGACGGGGTCTCGCTCGACATCCGGGAGGGCGAGTTCTTCGCGCTGCTCGGGCCGAGCGGCTGCGGCAAGACCACGCTGCTGCGGATCCTGGCCGGGTTCGAGACGCCGGACAGCGGCACGGTCACGCTCGGCGGCGACGACCTGACGACCGTTGCGGCCCATCGGCGCCCGGTCAACCTGATGTTCCAGTCGTACGCGCTCTTCCCGCACCTGAGCATCGAGAAGAACGTCGCCTACGGCCTCGAGCGAGAGAAGCTGCCGAAGGCCGAGATCCGGGAACGCGTCGCCGAGGTGCTGGACCGGGTCGGGCTCTCCGGGGCCGCCAAGCGCCGTCCGCATCAGCTCTCCGGCGGGCAGCGGCAGCGCGTCGCCCTGGCCCGGGCCATCGTCAAGCGGCCGAAGCTGCTGCTGCTCGACGAGCCGCTCTCCGCGCTGGACCGGAAGGTGCGCGCCGAGATGCAGCTCTGGCTCAAGCAGCTCCAGCACGAGGTCGGCATCACGTTCGTGGTGGTCACCCACGACCAGGAGGAGGCGATGTCGATGGCCGACCGGATCGCGGTGCTCAACCACGGCCGGGTCGAGCAGGTCGGCACGCCGGTCGCCCTCTACGGCGCGCCCCGCACGCACTTCGTCGCGGACTTCATCGGCGGCAACAACTTCTTCCCGGGTACGGCCGTCGAAGGCGGACTGGAGTGCCCCGGCATCGGGCCGCTTCCCGGGGCCGGCGAGGTGGCCGCCGGGGAGTCCGCCGTCCTGGCCGTCCGTCCGGAACAGATCAGGATCGGCGGGGGCGGGACCCCGGTGCTGCGCGGCACGGTGCTCGACGTCAGCTTCTACGGCGGGACCTCGCGGATCGCGGTACGCGTGACGGGGATGGCCACGCCTCTCCTGGTGCGGCAGCAGGGCGCGGCTCAGGTCGTACCGGAAACGGAGGTCGATCTTGTTTGGGAGACGGCCGACGGGGTGCTGGTGCCGCCGCCGGTCACGACCGGGACCGGGGCGAGCGACGCGGCTTGACCTGCAGCGGATTGCCGGTCATCCCCCGTGCGTAGCTCAGGATCAGCTCCTGCGCCTCGGCCACACCGAGGGTGGGGTGCCGCGCCACGATCCGGTAACCGTAGGCGTCCTCGAGGGCCACCAGGTTGCGGCCGATGGTGAGCGCGGTGTCGGCGAGCGTGAAGACGCCCTGCGCGACGCCGGACTCCAGGATCGTCTGGTACATCGAGACCTGGCGGTCGTAGAGCGTGGTGAGCAGCGCGGCGTAGACCCGGTTGCGGCCGGCCGCGCCACCGAGCTCGCAGAGCAGCCGCACGTCGGTGTCGTCCGAGCCGCTGGGCAGACCGGACCGGACCGTCACCACCAGCTTCTCGACCGGGTCGGCCACCTCGGCGATCGCCCGCACCCGCTGCTCGTAGAAGCGCTCCATGCCCGCGTGGTGCGCGTCGAGCAGCAGATCCTGCAGGTCGGCGTAGTGGTACAGCACCGCGCCGGAGGTCAGCCCGGCCTCGGCGGCGACCTGCTTGAGGTGCACGCCGTCGGTGCCGTGCAGCACCATCGCGCGGCGGGCGGCCTCGATCAGGTCCTGCTGGCGGTCGGCACGGCGCTTACGGGGAGTCGTCATCGTCCTGGTCTTTCGTTTTGGTCGACCGTACCGTCTCGGGGTTTCTCGCCTCTTGACGGTTCGGCGCCACCGTATTTGAATTCTGATTCAGATTCGAGCGAGGTGGAGTGCTCATGTCCGAACGCAAGCTGACCATACTCTTCATGCCCGAGAGCGCCTACGGACCGACCAACAACTGCATCGGGATTGGAGACATTCTCCGGCAGCGCGGCCACCGCGTGGTCTTCGCCGCCGAGGCGTCCTGGAAGGGGAAGCTGAGCGCGCTCGGCTTCGAGGAGGACCTGGTCGACCTGGCGCCGCCCACCGAGGGTGACCAGGACGCCGGTCAGTTCTGGAAGGACTTCATCCGGGACACCGCTCCGGAGTTCCGCAAGCCGACCATCGAGCAGCTCGACACCTGGGTGAAGCCGGTCTGGGAGGAGCTGATCACCGGCGCCAAGTACTGCCAGCCCCGCCTGCTGGAGATCATCGAGCGGGTCAGGCCGGACGTCATCGTCGAGGACAACGTGGTGGCGTTCCCGGCGCTGACCACGGCCGGCGTCCCCTTCGTCCGGATCGTCTCCTGCAACCCCCTCGAGGTGAAGGGCCCGGACATCGCACCGGTCTTCTCCGGATACCCGCAGGACGACCGCTCCGGCTGGACCGACTTCCTGGCCGAATACGATCGGACCCACCGCCCGCTCTGGGAGTCCTTCAACGCGTGGGTCGTCGCACAGGGCGCCGCGCCCCTGCCGGACCTGGAGTTCATCGCCTCGGGCGACCTGAACCTCTACGTCTTCCCGGCGGCGGCGGACTACACGTCGCATCGACGGCTGGACGCCTCCTGGCACCGGCTGGACTCGTCGGTGCGGGAGACCGACGCCACCTTCGAGCCGCCCTTCTCCTCCACCCCCTCCAGCAAGATCATTTACTTCAGCCTCGGGTCGCTCGGCTCCGCGGACGTCGAGCTGATGCGCCGGGTGATCTCCGTGCTCGCGCAGACCCCGCACCGCTACATCGTCTCCAAGGGCCCGCTGCACGCCGAGATCGAGCTGGCCGGGAACATGTACGGCGCCGAGTTCCTGCCGCAGACCTCGATCCTCCCGCAGGTCGACGCGGTGATCACGCACGGCGGGAACAACACGGTCACCGAGGCGCTGCACTTCGGCAAGCCGATGGTGCTGCTCCCGCTCTTCTGGGACCAGTACGACAACGCCCAGCGGATGGACGAGCTGGGCTTCGGGGTGCGGCTCGACACGTACGCCTTCAGCGATGCTTCACTTCGCGAGGCCGTTGATCACGTGCTGACCGATGTTGATCTCCGGGCCCGCGTTGCCGCCGCCGGTGAGGAGATCCGCGGGCAGGACGGGCTGCGCAAGGCCGCCGACCTGATCGAAGGACTTGCGTGACCTCGCGCTCCCTTGCCTCCCTGGCCGACGCCGCACCCACCGTCTTCTGGACGGATCGCGCGGACGCGCCGCCGGTGACCGATCCGGTCCCCGACGGCGCCTCCGCCGACCTGGTGATCGTGGGCGGCGGGTTCACCGGCCTCTGGGCGGCGATCCAGGCGAAACAGGACGACCCCGGCGCCGACGTGCTGCTCCTGGAGGGGCGGCACGCCGGCTACGGCGCCTCCGGCCGCAACGGCGGATTCCTCAGCGAGTCGCTCACCCACGGCCTCGGCCACGGAAAGGCCCGCTGGCCCACCGAGTTCCCGCGCCTGATCGAACTCGGTCGGCGCAACCTCGCCGAGATCGCCAAGACGGTCGCCGACCACGGCATCGAGGCCGACCTGCGCCTGGTCGGCAAGACCACGTTCGCGCTGGCCCCGCACCATCTCGGCGAGCTGGAGTCGCTGGCCGCCCTGCACACCTCCCTGGGCGACCGGGTCACCCTGCTCGACGCCGACGCCGCGCGGGCCGACGTGTGCTCCCCGACCTACCTCGGCGGCCTGCGCATCCACGAGTCCGGCGGCCTGGTCGACCCCGCCGCCCTGCTCTACGGCCTGGTCCGCCTCGCCGACGCCCTCGGCGTGCGCCGCTTCGACGGCTCCCCGGTGGCCGGCCTCCGGCGTTCCGGTTCCGCTCTGCGTCTTTCCGTGGGTACGGGCACGGTCCACGCCGGCCGTGTCCTCGTCGCGACCAACGCGTTCCCGTCCCCGCTGCGGCGGATCCGGCCGTACGTGCTGCCCGTCTACGACCACGTGCTGGTCACCGAGCCGCTGAGCGACGCGCAGTGGTCGTCGATCGGCTGGGCCGAACGGCAGGGGCTGACCGACAACGGCAACCAGTTCCACTACTACCGCCCGACCGCCGACGGGCGGATCCTCTGGGGCGGGTACGACGCGATCTACCACTTCGGCGGGCGCGTCGACGCGTCGTACGAGCAGCGGGACGCCACCCATCAGCTGCTCGCCCGGCAGTTCTTCGCCACGTTCCCCCAGCTCGAAGGGGTGCGCTTCACCCACCGGTGGGGCGGGGTGATCGACTCGACGAGCCGGTTCACGCCGATCTTCGGCACCGCGCACGGCGGGCGGGTCGCGTACGCGGTCGGCTACACCGGGCTGGGCGTCGCGTCGTCGCGGTTCGGGGCGCGGGTGGCGCTGGACCTGCTCCGGGGTGCGCCCTCCGAGCTGACCGAGCTGGCGATGGTCCGCCGCCGGGGCGTGCCGTTCCCGCCGGAGCCGCTGCGCTGGCCGGTGGTCGCGCTGACGCGGCACCAGATGATCCGCGCCGATGAGAACGGTGGGCGGCGGGGCGCGTGGCTCCGGCTGCTCGACCACTTCGGCGTCGGTTTCGACAGCTGACCTCGTGGGACGTACGGAAGGAAAGGGAGAACGAGTGGCACCCAGGGTGATCATCAATCCGGCCGACGGTGGCGTCGCCGCCGACGTCGAGGACACCGAGGCGGCGGCCGTCGCGGCGGCGGTGGCACGGGCCCGGGCGGCCTATCTGAAGTGGAAGGACGTCACGCCCGGTGAGCGGGCACGCGTGCTGTTGCGGCTCGCGGATCTCGTGGAGGGCGCGGCCGGGGAATTCACCCGGCTGGAGGTCGCGGAGACCGGCAAGCCGGTGCCGGTGTTCGCCGAGGGGGAGTTGCCGTTCGCGGTGGACAACCTGCGGTTCTTCGCCGGGGGCGCGCGGTCGCTGGACGGGACCGGGGCCGGGGTGCTCTCCAGCGGGTACACGTCGCTGCTGGTCCGGCGGCCGATCGGGGTCGTCGGGGCGATCGCGCCGTGGAACTTTCCACTGATCATGGCGATCTGGAAGATCGGGCCGGCGATCGCGGCCGGGAACGCGATCGTGATCAAGCCGGCCCCGCAGACGCCGCGGTCGACGCTGCTGCTGGCGCGGCTGGCCGAGGAGGCCGGGGCGCCGGAGGGGCTGGTCACCGTGGTCACCGGCGGCGGCGACGTCGGCGAGGCGCTGGTGACCGATCCCGGGGTGGACATGGTCAGCCTGACCGGCTCGTCGGAGACCGGGCGTCGGGTGATGTCGGGTGCGGTGACCGGGCTCAAGCGGCTGCACCTGGAGCTGGGCGGCAAGGCGCCGGCGCTGGTCTTCCCGGACGCGGACCTCGGTGAGATGGCGACCGGGGTGGCGATGGGCGCGACCTACAACACCGGGCAGGACTGCACCGCGGCGACCCGGGTCTACCTGGCCCGGGAGATCTTCGACGACGGGGTGGCGGCGCTGCGGGCCGTGCTCTCGAAGATCAAGGTCGGCGATCCCACCGCGGCGGGTACCGACATCGGGCCGATGATCTCGGCGGCGCAGCGGGACCGGACGCACGGATTCGTCGAGCGGGCCGTGGCGGCGGGCGCGTCGGTGCTGACCGGAGGGGTCGTACCCGAGGGGAAGGGGTTCTACTACCCGCCGACGCTGATCGTGGACGCGGACCAGGCCAGCGAGATCGTCCAGCGCGAGGTGTTCGGGCCGGTGCTGGTCGCGGTCCCCTTCGATGAGGGGGAGGACGAGGCGGTCCGGCTGGCGAACGACACCCCGTACGGCCTGGCGTCGTCGATCTGGTCGCACGACGTGGCCCGGGCCCTGCGGGTGGCGCACCGGCTGGACTTCGGCGTGACCTGGATCAACGATCACCTGCCGATCGCGTCGGAGGCGCCGCACGGCGGGGTCAAGGGGAGCGGCTTCGGCAAGGACATGAGCCAGGAGGCGATCCAGGAGTACTCGGTGACCCGCCACCTAATGATCAAGCACGCGGCGCCGGCCCCGCACACCTCTTTCCGCCCGGCGTAGGGAGGTGGGGTGGCCGACCCCCCGGCCACCCCACCGGCCTGCTACCGCAGGCCTGCCTACAGCCGCCCCGGCTACAGGGACGCGAAGAAGCTCCAGATCGTCGTCGTCGCGTCCAGTGCGGTCGACGGCTGGTCCAGGTTCAGCAGCGAGGACGCCAGCTTCCCCGGCCCCGGCGCGCCCGGCCACTGATGCCCCGCCCCGTCGACGGTGATCAGCTCGACGACCCGCCCGCCGGCGCACCGGGCCACCGACGTCGTCACCACCCCGGACACCGTCGACGCCGGCGCCGCGCAGTCGTCGGTCTTGCGCCACGTGGTGATCAGATCCGGCACCGGCGGCCCGTCGATCTTCACGGGCAGCCGTCCGTCGCCCTCGTTGTCGCGCTTGCCCGGCCCGCCGCCGTACGGGATCGTCCTGTCCGCCGTACCGTGGATGTGGATGATCGAGACCGGCGCCGGCGACGGGCACGCGTTGATCATCGTGCCGGAGACCGGGGCGATCGCCGCGAAGAGCGTCGTCTCGCAGGCCAGCCGGTACGCGAGCATCGCCCCGTTCGAGATGCCCGCCGCGTAGACCTTCGACGGGTCGATACCCGCGTCGCCGATCTCGGCCGTCACCAGCTGCTTGATGAACCCGACGTCGTCCACCTGGTCCCGGGCCGCCGCACCGCAGCAGTCCGTGCTGACGTTCCAGGTACGCCCCACGCCGTCGGGGTAGACGACGAGGAAGCCGTCCCGGTCGGCGAGCGCGTCGAAGCCGTACGACTGCTCGGCCTGGCGCCCCGAACCGACCGCGCCGTGCAGGACCACCACCATCGGCGCGCCCTCCCGCAGCGACGCCGGGCGATAAATACGATATGTTCGATCGAGCGTCCCCACCCGCATGGTGTGCGACGAGACACCCACGGCGGCGGAGGCGGACGGTACGGGATCAGGCCGGGTGAAACGCGTACAACCAGCGGTCAGCACCACGACGGTGAGCAGTACGGCAGCGATTCCACGACAACGCATGCCGCCACTGTCGGCCCGCGATGTACGAGGAATGTAAAGAGGACGAACGCGGAACCTCAGACCTTGGCCACGCGCACCTCACCGGCCCGATGCTGGGCGATCCCGGTCGCCACGCCGGCCACCAGCACCGTGGCAAAGAGCGCGACCACCAGCGCGGGCGGCAGCCCCGGCATCGCGGCGATCGCCACCACCAGCGGCACGCCCAGGCCGGGCCAGATCAGCGCCGTCCGGTACCGCCGGGACAGCACCGCCTGGATGACCGCGGCGCTGAGCAGGTACCCGGCCGTCCCCGCCCCGAGCACCGCCCGCGTGCCGGCATCGAGGCGGTCGTCCGCCCCGTGCATCACCGCGTGCTCCAGCCCGACCGCGACGGCGGCCAGCGAGATGGCGACGGGCAGGTGGGCGTACACGTAGAAGTCGTGCACCCGCCGGCGGATGCGCTCGCCGCCCTCCTGCACCAGGCGCCGTTTGGCGGCGCCGCCGGAGAGGTCGAAATAGGACCACCAGAGCGCCGCGGCGACCAGGAACGCGAAGCCCGCGGCGGTGACCACGCCCGGTTCCCAGTGCCCGTCCCGCAGCCCGACCGCGACCGCCGCCACCGACTCGCCGAGCACCAGGATGACGAAGAGCCCGAAGCGTTCCGGCAGGTGCTCCATGTGCAGCGGCGGCGCGTCCGGCACGCGGGTGGCCATCACCGGCCCGAGCAGATCCAGCCCGACACCGGCCGCCCACAACAGAGAGGACCACTTCTCCGGTACGGCGAGAGAGACCGCCCAGCACGCGCCGCCCGCGGCGTGCCCGTACAGATAGGGCCTGATCCCCGCACGGGCCTCCGGCAGCCGCCGCCAGACCCGCAGGTATCCGGCGATCAGCACGAGCCGGAGCAGGAGGTAGCCGAGGGCGAACCAGCGCGCGTGCGCCCCGATCGCCTGCTCGGTCGCGGCGGTCATCACCAGCACCCCGGCCATGCCGGTCAGCGTGAGAAGCCGGAAGATCGCGTCGTCGGTGTCGAAGCGGTTGGCGTAGAGCGTGGTGCTGGCCCACGCCCACCAGCCGGCCACCAGCACCGCGACGAACCGGAATCCGCCGGCCAGGGTCTCGTCACCGGCCAGCACGTCCGCGCACCGGCCGACGAGGAGCACGAACGCCAGGTCGAAGAAGAGCTCCAACCGGGTCGCCGAGCGGTTCGACTCACGGTTGACGTCCGGCGGCCGGACCAGCTCACGCTCCTCGCGGTCCTCACGATCCAACTGGTCCTGCTCGGCCGTCATCAGCGACTCCTACCGGTCGGGGGACTCCGTGCAGAGAGTCCACCACGACCGGCGGGTTCGCGCAGGTCGAGCGTCAGCGGTCGGCGGGGGCCTCCGGGCCGCTGGTCAGGTCCATCAGCTGCTGGGTGACGTGCTGGTTGAGCGCCTGCTGGTAGCTCTGTGCGAGCTGGCCCAGCCGGTCGATCTCGTCGAGCAGCCCGGCACGCTTCTCCACCAGGCTGTCCATCGCCTCGGCGTGATTGCGGCGTGCGTCACTCTCGATGGTGCTCGCCTTGAGCTGGGCCTCGCTGGTGATCTGGTCGGCCTTGCCGCGGGCGCCGTCGAGCACCTGCTCCGACTCGCGCTGGGCGTCGCGCATGTGCTCGTCGGCGGTGCGCTGGGCCATCATCAGCACCCGGGCGTTCCGGTCGTCGTCGCCGACCGTGGGCAGCGCACCGGAGGGCTGCTGGGTGCGGGCCCGCTCCAGCTGCGACTGCACGCCGCGGGCGTTCTGCTCGGCCCGCGCGCGGGCCTCCTGCAGGCGCTCCAACTGGGCGGTGAGCTCGGCGAACTCGTTGGTCAGCACCATCGTCGAGGCCGGGCTGGGCCCGCCCCCGCCGCGCTGCATCTGGTCACGGAGCGCGACGTTCTCCTCGAGGAGGCGGATAAGCTCCTGCTCGACCTCGTCCAGGAAGGCGTCGACCTCCTCCTCGTCGTAGCCGCGCTTGCCGATCGGCGGCTTCTTGAAGGCGACGTTGTGAATGTCTGCTGGAGTCAGCGGCATCGTCCTGGGCTCCTGTCGGTTGCGGTGGTGCGGCCCGCATCCTACGCAACCCGTCCACTTCCCGCTGAGTGCGAGATCACGCGGACGCTCATCATGCGTGGATACGGAATCGCGACACCACGTCGTTGAGACTCGCCGCAAGAGCAGACAAGTCGGACGCCGCCTCCCGCGTGGAGGTCGCGCCCTCGGCGGTCTGCGCCGCGGTCGCCGCGACCTGGCCGATCGACTGGTTGATCGCATCGGCACCCCGGGCGGCGTCGTCGAAGAGCCGGCTCAGCTCGTTGGTGGTGGCCGTCTGCTCCTCGACGGCGCCGGCGATGCTGGTCTGGTACTGGTTGATGTCGCTGATCACCTCGGCGATCCGGCCGATGGCGGCGATCGCGTTGCCGGTGTCACCCTGGATCGCCTCGATCCGCTGGCCGATGTCCTCGGTCGCCCGCGCGGTGCTCTGCGCCAGGTCCTTGACCTCGCTGGCGACCACCGCGAAGCCCTTGCCGGACTCGCCGGCCCGGGCCGCCTCGATGGTGGCGTTCAGCGCGAGCAGGTTGGTCTGCTCGGCGATGCTGGTGATCAGCTTGATCACGTTGCCGATCTCGTCGGTCGACGCGGAGAGCTTCGACATCGCGCTGGTGGTCTCCTCGGCGGTGCTCACCGCGCCCTGGGCGATCTGGGCGACCGTGGTGGTGTTGCCGGAGATCTCGCGGATCGCGGCGGTCATCTGCTCGGCACCCTGCGCGGCCTCCCGGACCCGCTCGCTGACCAGCACGCTGGAGTCGGAGACCGTACCGACCTGGGCGGACGCCTCCTCGGAGGAGGCGTCGACGCTGACGCTGATCGCGGAGAGCCGCTCGGAGGCGTCGGTGAGCGAACGGGCGCCGTGCGCGATGTCGCCGATCGCCGTCCGGATGTCGCCGATCGCCGCGTTGAGCGCCTCGGACATCTGCCCGATCTCGTCGCGGCTCTTCACCGGCACGTCGCCGGTGTAGTCACGCTGGGCCACCCGGCGCAGCGCGTCGACGGCCCGCTGCAGCGGCGCGAGGATGCTGCGCGCGATGAACCAGCCGAAGACCGCCAGCAGCAGCACCCCGAGCACCAGCGCCGACCCGACGATCCAGCGGACCTTGCTGACCAGCTGGTTCTGCGCGGTGGCCGCGCTGGTCGCCTTCTTGTCGATGGAGGTGACGACGGTGCCGAGCGAGGTGGCGAAGGTGCTGTAGGTGTTGAAGAGGGTCTCGCCCGCCTTGTAGAGCTGCGTGCTGGTGGTCTTGGTGGTGAGCGAGCTCTGCGTCTCGGTGGCGGAGGCGGTGAAGGTGCTCCAGGAGGTCGCCAGCTCCGACACCGCGGAGGAGTCGGACGACGAGAGGTCGAGCTTCTTCAGCGACGTCACCAGATCGTCACCCTCCGTGGTGTACGTCGCCACCGACTCGGCGAAGGTCGACGTCTGGGAAGGGAACGCCAGATTCGCGTTGATCATGCTGTCGATCAGCGACGCCTTGGTGTCCAGGCGAGCGAGGTAGAGGCTGGCCTGGCGGTAGACGTCCTGTTCGTCGGATTTCTGGGCGAGGTTGCTGATGCTGATCCACGCAGTGCAACCCAGGCACACGGCGAGCGCGATGCTCACCACGATCAGACTGCTGATCTTCCAGCGTACCGACCAGTTGCCCACGGTTTCCCCCGACATATCCGGTAATAGTCGTCAGAAGGCCCATCGGCCGTGACGTACAGAAACTGAGCCGGTGCAACGAGTGGTGCAACGAGCGCTGCAACCGAGGTTCCGACGATGGGAGCCGTGGTTGCACACGTTACGGCTCCGATGCTCGCCGCGCGGTTCCTCGGCGACTTCCGGGTCATGATCGACGGCGTGCCGGTGGACACGGTGTCCCGGCGGCGGACCCGGCACCTGCTCGCGTACCTGCTGACGCACCGGCGCGCGGCGGTGCACCGGGACGTGCTCGCCGAGGTCTTCTGGCCGGGCGCGACACCGGAGCGGGCCCGCAACAACCTGCACGTCTCGCTGACCGGGGTCCGGCAGGCGCTGCGGGCCGCGCATCCGCTGGCCGAGATCGAGCGCCGGTACGACACGTACCGGATCGGCCCGGCCACCGCGGTCTGGAGCGACGTGGAGCAGTTCGCACGGCACCGGGCCGCGGGACTGGAGGCGGACCGGCGGGGCGACCGGGACGGGGTGGTGCGCGCCTACGAGTCCGCCTGCCAGCTGCACGAGGGCGACTTCCTGGCCGAGGACCCGTACCTGGAGTGGGCCGCCCCGATCCGGGAGGCGCTGCGCCTCGACGTGATCGACGTGCAGACCCGGCTCGCCGAGGCGTACCTGGAGCGCGGGGCCTACGGGTCCGCCACCCTGCTGGCCCGGCGGCTGCTGGAGGACGACCCGTGCAACGAGACGGTCAGCCGCCTGCTGATGACCTGCTACGCCACGGCCGGGCAGCGGCATCTGGCCCTGTCCCAGTACCACCGGCTCGCCGAGCGTCTCTGGACCACGCACCGGGTACGTCCCTCGGCCGGGACCACGGCGTACTTCGAGCGGTTGCGGGATCCCCGGGGCGGCGTAGCGTCGGTCCATGGGAACCGTTCATCAGCTGATCTGCACCATCAGCCCCGGCGGCCTGCTGTTCACCTGTGAGGACGACGGCTGCGGCCGCCGCCTGGCGGTCACCGACGACGGTGAGCTCGTGATCATCGATCACGGCGACCGCGCCGTCCTCCATCGGGGCAGCTCCGGTGGCATCGAGGTGACCACCGGAGTCCGCTCCCTCTGAATCAGGCGATCAGGACGGTCGGGCCGTCGTAGATCGCGCCGACCTCGGTACGCCGGCCGAAGTTGCTGTGCCGCAGCACGGTGACCAGCTTGTACGCGCCCGAGACCGGTGGCTTCGGCTGGTCGTCGACCGAGTTCTTCGGCACGGTCACCGTCACGTAGTAGTCCCGGCCCCCGTTGACCGCGACCGTCGCCGTGCCCACCCGCTTCTCGGGACCCGGGCCCAGGGACTCGACGTAGACGTTGACCTCCCAGAGCCCGCCGAGCAGCGCGGCGGCGAGGTCACCGACGTGCCAGTCGACGAGTACCTGGAACTCCGCGCCCGCCTCCAGGACGTTGGAGGGCAGGCCGTTGTTGTCCTTGATCTGGGCGTTGAAGAGGCCCGCGCCGAAAGTGGTGTTGGGGAACTGGATGTCGGCCATGTCTTCCTCTCCCCGGCAGCCCTGCGCCGCCGATGACACGACGATCCCGCGGGGCTCTTCGCCGGCCCTTAGCCACCGCTTAGCCAGGGGGCGGACTTGATTAAGTGCCGTACGTCGTCGGCGTCGGGCAGTCCGAGCGCCTCGAACACGTCCACCGCCCGGGTCCACGCCCGGACCGCCTCCCCGCCGGCACCCGCCGCCGCGTGGGCCTCCCCGAGCGCCACCAGGGCCTGTCCCTCGCAGAAGTGGTCCGCGAACTCCTCGTACAGCTCGACCGCCTCGGCGTAGCAGCTCGCCGCCTCGGCGTGGTGGCCCAGCTCGTGGTGGGCCCGGCCGAGGCTGTCGAGGACGTCGGCCTGGTCGTAGCGGTCGTCGTGCGCGCGCATCAGCGACAGCGCGGCGGCGCAGTGCACCAGCGCCTCCCGGTGCTCGCCGAGCCGGGAGTGGAACCAGCCCAGCGCGTTCAGGGCCCGCGCCTCGCCGGTACGGTGACCCGCCGCCCGGAAGTGCCGCAGCGCCTCGTGGATGTGCGGGAACGCGTCCCGGTACCGGCCCTCGCAGTCGGCCACCCAGGTGAGGGCACGATGCACGTGCCCCATCCCGATCGGCTCGTTGCACCGCTCGAAGAGCGGCAGCGCCCGGTGCAGCTGGGCGCGCGCCTCGTCGAAGCGCCGCAGCCGGATGTACGCGTAGGCCAGGCAGCCGCGGA
This sequence comes from Actinoplanes sp. NPDC051851, assembly GCF_040681165.1. NCBI lineage: Bacteria > Bacillati > Actinomycetota > Actinomycetes > Micromonosporales > Micromonosporaceae > Actinoplanes > Actinoplanes sp. NPDC051851. Next base: position 69,281 of record NZ_JBFAYF010000004.1, read on the forward strand.
CCACCGCCTCGGCGCGGGCGTCCCCGAGCCGGCGGGCGGCGGTCAGCGCCACCTCCTGCGCGGCCACCGCGTCGTGCCAGTGTCCCTCCCGGTTCAGGAACTGGGTCAGCGCCCAGGCCAGCTGCCAGGCGTGGGTGTACAGCCCCTCGTCGGCCGCCTGCCGGAGCGCCGTGAGCAGCACCGGCTCCTCCGCGGCGAACCAGGCCATCGCGGCCCGGTGGTCCACCGGCGGATCCACCGGGACGGCCGGCGCCGGCGGCGGATCGATCGGGTCGTCGCGGAACGGGTTGAGCGCCCGGTCCGCCACATACGCCGCGTACCGGTGATGGTCGAGCACGGCCCGGATCGCCGCGCGCCGCTCGTCCGCCGGCTCGGTGGCGACGGCGAGCTCGGCGGCGTAGGCCCGCAGCAGGTCGTGCAGCACGTAGCGCCCCGGCACCCGCTCGGCGATCAGGTGTGCCCGGGCCAGTTCGGCGAGCTGGGGGCGGACCGGTCCGTCCACCAGGCCGGTCATCGCGGCCGTCGGCAGCTCCGGCCCGCACTGCAGCCCGAGCAGCCGGAACAGCCGCGCCGCCGAGGGGCTCAGCCCCCGGTAGGAGCAGGCGAAGACCGCCCGTACGTTGGTGGCGGTGTCCCCCGCGTCGAGCAGATCGAGCCGCCCGTGCACCCGGCGCAGCTCCCCCGCCGTGGCGGAGAGCGAGAACTGCGGGTACGCCGCGGCCCGCGCGGTGACCACCGAGAGGGCGAGCGGCAGCCGCGCGCAGCCCGCGATGATCTCGGTGACCGCGTCCGGCTCGGCGTCCACCCGCCGCCGGCCGAGCCGCCGGGCGATCAGGTGCCGGGCCTCGTCCGGGTTCATCAGGTCGAGCCGTACCGGCCGCGCGCCGTCGATGGCCACCAGGCTGAGCAGCTCGTTCCGGCTGGTGATCAGGACGAGGCAGCCCGGTGCGCCGGGGAGCAGCGGCCGTACCTGCTCGGCGTCGAGGGCGTTGTCCAGCAGGATCAGGATCCGCCGGCCGGCCACCGTGCTGCGGTAGAGCGCGGCCTGCCCCTCGACGTCGGCCCCGATCCGCTCGGCCGGCACCGCGAGCGCCTCGAGGAAGCCACGGATCACCCGGCCCGGGTCGGTGGCCGGGGTGCTCGGGTCGAAGCCGTGCAGGTTGACGTGGAGCTGACCGTCCGGGAAGCGGTCCCGGACCCGATGCGCCCAGGCCACCGCCAGCGTGCTCTTGCCCACCCCGGCGGTGCCCACCAGCGCCACCACCGCGCCCTCCTCCGCCAGCGCCCGGTCCAGCTGGGTACCGGGCTCCACCCGCTCGACGAAGTCCGGCAGGGCCCGGGGCAGCTGCGCGGGCACGCCGATCCGCCGGGCGGCGGCGGGGATCCCCGGTTCCGCCCGGGATCCGCCGAGCGCCTCCCGGTGCAGCTGCTGCAACGTCGCGGCCGGTTCCACGCCCAGGTCGCCCCGCAACCGCCGCCGGGCCAGCTGGAAGACGTCCAGCGCCTCGCTCCGCCGCCCGGACCGCAGGAGCGCCCGCATGAGCAGTTCGTAGAGCGGTTCGTGCAACGGGTGCTCGTCGCAGAGCCGGCACAGCTCCTCGACGAGAGCGGCCGCGTCCGGTGCCAGCGAAAGATCAAGTTCAATTCTCTCCCGTACGACCGTCAGCCGCCGCCCGGCGAGCCGGTCCCGCTCCGCGTCGAGGAACGGACCGCCCAGCCCGTCGCAGAGCGGCCCGCGCCAGAGCCCGAGCGCGGCCGCCAGTCGCGCGGCGGCGCCACCGCGGTCGCCGGTCTCCCGCTGCGACCGGGCCCGCCGTACCTCGGCGTCGAAGGCGGCCAGGTCCACCTCGGCGTCCTCCACCGCCAGCCGGTACCCGGTCCCGGTCCAGTGCAGCCGGCTCTCGGCCGCCCGGGCCGCCCGTCGCGGTTCCAGCGCCCGGCGCAGCCCGGAGACGTGCCGCTGCACCAGGTTGACCGCCGAGGCCGGCGCGGCGTCGCCCCAGACCGCGTCGATGATCTGCGGCACCCCGAGCGGCCTGCCGCCGTGCAGCAGCAGGATCCCGAGGACCACCTGCTGCTGGATCGGCCCGAGCGCGACCGGCTGCCGGTCCCGCTCGACGCCGAGCCGGCCCAGAACCCGGAACCGGAGATCGGGCATCACCGTTGCGCGACGGCGGGCAGCGCCAGTGAGAGCCCGATCGGGCCGTCCACGAACATCAGGCCGAGCCGTTCGAACTCGGTGAACAGCTCCTGGACCTCGCCGACCGGGACCTTCAGCCGCCCGGCGGCCGCGGACGCGCCGATCGGCCGCTCGGCGCAGACGGTGTAGAGGGCGGCGGGGAGGCCCTCGAACGCGTACGTCCCCTCCCGACCCGGCCACCGCGTGTCGTAGATCTGCACGTACTCCGGCGCCGCCGAGTAGGTCAGCTCCGGCCGGCCGGCCGACGTCCAGCGCGTCTGCCAGGCGGCGACCGCCCGGCGTACGTCGTCGTAGACCTCGTCGGGCAGCGCGCCGGCCAGCTCGTGGTCGAAGAAGTAGGCGACCCGCTCCAGGTCGGTCCGCTCCGGGTAGACGAACCGGTGGCTGCTCTCCGGCCGGGCCCACCGGAAGACCGGGGTGCCACGCTCGGCGAAGAGCGGGCTGAAGCGCTCCAGCCGGATCCGGCCGGCGCTGTCCGGCGGCTCGAGGTGGGCCAGGTACGGCAGGAGGGCGGCCTGCTCCGCGTAGTCCCGGCCGCGCTCGCCGGGGAAGCCCCAGAGCAGGTTCCAGGAGACCGCCATCCCGTAGTACCGCGCCCAGCGCAGCAGGTTGACGTTCTGCCCGGCGGTCGTGCCCTTGCGCATCAGGCCCAGCACGTGCGTGCTGAGCGACTCCAGGCCGGGCTGGACGCTGGTCACCCCGGCCCGCGCCAGGGTACGGACCTGACCGCGGCCGAGGTTGGCCTTGATCTCGTAGAACAGCTCGTAGCCGAACCCGGCCCCGGCGATCTCCGGCAGCAGCGTGGTCAGCAGCCGGGGATCGAGGATGTTGTCGACGGCGGCGAACCGGAGGCTGCCGCAGCGCCGCGCCTGATGGGCGAGCTCGGCGCGGACCCGGTCCGGCGACTTGCCGCGGAACGCCATCGAGACGCCGTTGAGCCCGCAGAACGTGCAGTGGTGCTTGGCGCCCCACCAGCACCCGCGGCCGGTCTCGATCGGGATGCGGACCCGCGGGCGGTGCGCCGCGTCCAGCAGTCCGAGCGCGGCCGCCCGATCGAAGTACTCGCCGTAGTCCGGCGGCGGCAGGCCGTCCAGCGCGGGCAGCGGCCCGGGCGGGGTGGTCACCGCGGCGTCGCCGACCCTGCGGATCACTCCGGGTACGCCGCCCGGGTCGGCGCCGTCCGCCAGCGCGGCCAGCAGCGCGGGGAAGGCCGCATCCGCCTCACCGGTCACCGCCAGGTCCGCGCACTCCACGGTACGCACCAGTTCCGCGCCCATCTCCCCATCGAAGTTCGCGCCCCCGAAGACGGTCACGAGTCCCGGGTGACGGCGCCGGAGCCGGCGGGCCAGGGCGAACGAGGCGGCGTTCTGCTGGAAGGTGCAGCTGAACCCGACGACCCGGAACCGTTCCCACGGGTACGTCTCGGTCAGCTCGTCCAGGTACGCCGGCACCTGCTCCTCCCGGATCCAGAGCAGACAGTCCCGGATCCGGTCGTACGTGCCGCCTAGCCGGGTCAGGTCGTCGCCCAGGTCGTCGAGGAGCTTGCCGCCGGGATCCGGGGCGTCGTCGCCGAACGCCTCGCGCGAGAAGAGCCACTCGCCGAGCAGCGGCCCCCGGTGATTGGCCAGCCGGCCGTAGCGATCAGCGCCTATCCGGGCCGCGAAGTCCAGGTTCGCGTGCAGCGACCGGGCCGGGAAGCCGTGCTCCCGGGCGATGGCGGTGAGCAGCCCGGCCTGGATGGACGGGCGGTCCGCGCCGAGGAACGGCATCGCCACGACCGCCACGGGCCACCCGGACCGGTCACTCGTCATCGGACCGCACCGGCCCGGCCGCACCGGATCACCGCCGTACCCAGATCTCGACCCGCACGTCCCCGGAGGAGAGCACCGGCCCGCCGCAGTCCGGCGGGGCCTCGGGCAGGATCACCTGCTCGCTGTCCTCGGGGGTGGCCTCGAAGAGGGGTTTCTGGATGTTGTCGACCCGCCACGGATCCGAGCCGGCGGCGGCGCCGGGTGCGAACGTACCCAGCAGCTCGGGCTTCTCCCCGAGCGCCTTCGCGCCGATGCGGAAGATGCTCCAGAAGCGCTCGGCGTCCTGCGGTCCGAGATCGCCCCCGAGGAGGCCGTTCACCCTCCGGCCCAGCGCCGTGTCCGGGTCCTCGAAACCCGCGTCCCCAGTGGTCACCTCAGTCCTCCGTTCTGTCGTCGATCACTCCATCGGTGTGATGCCATGCGCCGACCGCAGCAGGCTCAGCGGCCAGCGCCGGAACCTGGCCGGGTCGTTGAGCCTCGCCGCGAGCGGTTCGTAGAACGCGGCGGAGGTCTCGGCGTTCTGGCAGGCCTCGGTGAACGTGGACGTGCCGATCCTGGTGGTCTCCAGATAGCGCCAGTTGCCGTTCTTGAAACCCGTCTCCCAGGCCACGAAGGCGTGCTTGGGCACGATCACCAGGGCCGGGTTGATGGTCATCCCCTCCAGCAGGCTCGCGAACAGCACCGTCCCGTCGATGCAGTTGGCCATCCGGTCGGCCAGGGCCTCACGGGGCAGCCGGACACGCTGGGCGCCGGTCCCCTCGTCCGGGTTGAACGCCACGACCGAGTCGACGTACGCGACCCCGCGCAGCTTGAGTGCCGCGAAGACCGCCTTCACCTGCTCCTCGACCTCGACGGCGGTCATCTGGTACCCGACCAGGCGGCGGTTCGGCTGCTGGTCGACGACGGTCCGCAGGAACGCCATCACCGAGGGCTCGTTCGGGGTGACGAACGCACCGAGGTACGGACTCAGGTCGGTCCAGCGGGCGGTGGCCGGATCCAGCACCGCCAGCGGTGCGGTACTCCGGGCCAGCAGCGGGATGGGCCCCGTCCGGTGCAGCACGACGGGCCCCTCGAGATCCTCGATCAGGATGCTCACGGTCGCCACGGTGAGCTCGGTGATCCGCTGGACGAGATCCGGGAAGAGCGTCGGCAGCGCCTCGACGGTGTGCGACCCGTCCGGCGGGAGTTCCACCGTCTCGACCGCCGGAGCCGAGTAGCGCTCCAGGACCACGGTGACCCGCAGCCGGCGGTGGCGCCCGCTCCGGTTGGTCAGATCGCAGGTGATCAGGGCGTGCTCGGGCGCGCGGAAGAGGTGGTAGATCGAGGTCGGCACCTGGGCCATCCGCCGGTCGATCACCACCTCGATCCCGGTGTCCACCGGCGGATCGATCCCGGTCTCCACCGGCGGATCGCCGGTCTCGTGCGCGATCAGGGCGGCCGGCGGCGCCCCGCCGGTCCGCCGTTTCGCGTCGACGGCGTCGGCCGCGGCCTTCGACGTGGTGTAGATCCGCCACCGGTCCGCGCCGATCCGCAGGTCCAGCGGGTCGACCTCGGACGATCTCCGTTCCAGGCGGTCCAGTTCGGTCTCGGCCCGCTCGAGCCTGACGATCAGGTCGTCGGGTGGGTCGTGCCGGGCGTACAGGCTCTCTCGATACAGGTCGACCTGCTTCCGGAGGAAGTAGAGGCGTTCCTCGATCCGGAGCGTGTCGTCCACGTCGGGCAGCGTCATGCCATCCTCGCAATGTAGCCGGACGATTGCTCTCCGCAGTTCTTCTCCGGCTCGATGGTGTACCCGGGCGGTTCACCGGATGTATCCGCCGGACGGACGGAAGGCCATCGACGCCGGGCTCTCGCCCTGTCAAATCAAGGACGATGGCACTCTCGCGCACTCGGCAGCCGGCCGGCAGCCCCCATCAGACCCGCCGGCCAATTCGCCTTCCACCTGGAGGAAAGCGCTTGCCCACATAGACCTTAGGCGATTAGATGGCCGCATGGCCACCGATCGAAGAACACTGCTGCGCGCCACCCTGGGCGGCGCCGTCGCCGGAGCCTTCGGCATCGCCGCACCGTCCGCGGCGCACGGCAGACACACCCCCACCGTCTATGTGGCGGGCGACTCCACCGCCGCCACCTACGCCGTCGCCGACATCCCGCGCGCCGGGTGGGGCCAGGCCCTCCCGGTCTTCCTCCACCCGGACGTCCCGGTCGTCAACGGCGCCCTCTCCGGCGCCAGCTCGAAGAGCTTCTACGACCTGGGCCGCCTCGGCCTGATCCTGGACGCGATCCGCCCCGGCGACACGTTCCTGATCTCGTTCGGGCACAACGACGAGAAGTCCGCGGACCCGGCCCGCTACACCGAGCCGTGGACCACCTTCCAGGAGTACCTGAGCCTCTACCTGGACGGCGCCCGCGACCGCGGTGCGCACCCGGTCCTGGTCACCCCGGTCGAGCGGCGCCGCTTCACCGCCGACGGGGTGCCCTACCTGTCGCACGGCGAGTACCCGGACGCCATGCGCGCGCTCGCCGACGCCACGGACACCCCGCTGATCGACCTCACCGCGCTCTCCTTCGCGCTCTGGAGCGAGCTCGGCCCGGACGCCACCGAGGACTACTTCCTCTGGCTGGACGCCGGCGAGTCGGTCAACTATCCGGACGGCGTCAGCGACAACACGCACTTCCAGGCGCACGGCGCGATCGAGGTCGCCCGGCTGGTGGTCGCGAACGGGCACACCATTCCCGGACGTGACCAGCGCGCCCTCTGCCGCGACGGCTTCCCGGACGACATACTTGTCTGGCCGGAGACCCGCCCGGCGGAGAGCTGAACATCGATCCCCGGGGGCCGCGGATGCCGGAGCAGAGCCACGAGTCGTCCATCCTGGACCTGTTCCGCGACGCCGCGGCCACCGTCCCCGCCTACGCCGACTTCCTGCGCGAGCGGGACGTCGACCCGGACCGGGTCACCGAGGTGGCCGGGATCCCGCTGATGACCAAGGCCGATTACCACCAGCGCTACCCGCTCCCGGAGCGCTGCCGGGACGGCTGGATGGCCACCGCGGACATCGTCGCCGTCTCGTCCGGCTCGTCCGGCAGCCCGACCGTCTGGCCACGCACCATCCGCGACGAGCAGGCGGTCACCGCCCGTTTCGAGCAGGTCTTCCGCGACACGTTCCGGGCCGCCGAGCGCAGCACCCTGGCCGTGGTCTGCTTCGCCCTCGGCAACTGGGTCGGCGGCATGTACACCGTGGCCGCCTGCCGCCACCTCGCCGAGGCCGGGTACCCGGTCACCGTCGCCGCGCCGGGCAACGACGTCGACGAGATCCTGCGCGTGGTCGGCGAGCTCGGCGCCCACTACGACCAGGTGGTCCTGCTCGGATACCCGCCCTTCATCAAGAACGTCGTCGACGCCGGGGTGGCCCGGGGCGTCGACTGGCCCGCCCTGCACGTCCGGGCGGTGCTGGCCGGCGAGGTCTTCAGCGAGGCGTGGCGCGATCTGGTCGCGGCCCGGACCGGCATGGACGACCCGGTCACCTCGATCGCCTCGCTCTACGGCACCGCCGACGCGGGGGTGCTCGGCAACGAGACCCCGTTGAGCGTACGCATCCGGCGTTTCCTGGCGTCGAGGCCGGACCTGGCCGCGGAGCTCTTCCAGGACACGCGCCTGCCCACGCTCGTACAGTTCGACCCGGCCGACCGTTTCTTCGAGCTCGCCCCGGACGGCACCCTCGCGTTCAGCGCCGACGGCACGGTCCCCCTGGTCAGGTACCACATCGCCGACGAGGGCGGCGTGCTCTCCCACGCCGAGCTGACCGCCTTCTGCCTCTCACACGGCTTCGATCCCGGTCCCGGCCCGGCGCTCCCCTTCGTGTACGTTTTCGGCCGCTCGCTCTTCACGGTCTCCTTCTTCGGCGCCAACGTCCACCCCGAGAACGTCACCGTCGGCCTGGAACGACCGGATGTCAGTGAGTGGACCACGGGCCGTTTCGTGATCCGTACCCTGGAGACCCCCGACCGCGACCGCACCCTGTCGGTGATCGTCGAACTGGCCCCCGGCGCCGACCCGACGACGGAGCGCCGCGACGCCGCGGCGGCCGCCATCCGCACCGAGCTGATCCGTGTGAACAGCGAGTTCGGCCACTACGTCCCGGAGGCCCAGCAGACCCCGTCGGTCGAGCTACGCCCCACCGACGACCCGGAGTTCTTCCCCCGCGGCGTCAAACACCGCTACACCCGCCCCTGACCCGTCAGCCCTCGGCCTGACGCCCGGCGAGGGTGTCGGCGACGAAGCCGCCGACCGGGATCCCGAGCAGCGACAGCCCGCTCATAGACGACCGTCGCCACATACAACGGCACTGTCCGGAGGTGGAACGTCGATGACCGGCTCATGGTCCTCCCCACCTCGCGGATCATCCTACGAAGTCCACGCCAGTGATCTCCGGACCCGTTACTGACTCATCACCCAGATGGTCAGCGGGCCGTGCTCGACGGTGGCGACGACCTCCCAGCCCGCACGGCGGTAGACCTCGACGTTGCCGGGGTTGCTGGTCTCCAGGACCGCGGGCACCCCCTCGGCGGCCGCCCGCGCCAGGCCCTCGGCCATCACCGCCCGGCCCAGCCGCCGTCCCGCGTGCTCCGGGTGGGTGCCGAGCAGGCCGAGGTACCAGTACGGCGGGTCCGGCAGCGCCCCGTGCACCGCGTCGTCGTACGCCTCGACCCGCGCGTACACCTCGGGCGGCAGCTCGTCGGCGAGCGATCCGTCCCCGCTCCCGCCGGCCGGCGGCTCCCAGATCGCGGCCGAGACGCCGTCGACCGTCCAGATGGTCCCCCGGCCGACCCGCCTGTCGAAGAGGTGCCCGAAGAACGCCGCCGCGTACCGCGGGTAGGTCTCGTCGTCCGGGAAGAGATGCCGCAACACCGGGTCCGCGGGGAAGGCGGCGACCAGCGAGCCGACGATCCTCTCCCGGTCCGCCGGGGTGGCCACGGTGATGGCGATGTCCACGTTCTGTTCCACGACCGGACCTTATAGCCCCCGTCTCATGTACAGCCGGAGACTCGTCCCGTCGTCGCGGGCGTGCACCCGCAGCAGGTCGCAGAGGTGGTTGGCGAGGACCAGCCCGCGCCCGTTCTCCGCCTCCGGCGGCGGCAGGATCCGCCCGGCCAGCGGATCCGCCAGGTACCCGTGATCGTCGACCTGACAGATCACCCGATCATTCTCGGTCCAGAGCGTCACGGTCCCGCCCCCGCCGGTGTGCCGCAGCGTGTTCACCACCAGCTCGTTCACCGCCGCCACGAGATCGGTCACCCGCGGCGCCGTCAGACCGCCCGCCCTCGCCCGCGAGGCGACGAAGACCCGCACCTCCTTCAAACCCACATTCCTCCCGTACGCGCGAGAGGCCGCCCACCAGGGAACGGCGGAGAGCGGCCGGTTGACGGACGCCACGGTCACGTACGGGTCCTGATACCACGGACTGGGCCGCCGGCCGCCCGGGGTGATCATCGCCGGATGGGTCAGCCAGGCGTCCCGCAGCCGCGCCCGATCCAGCCCCGCAGCGTCGTAGGGACAGAGCACCGCCGCGTCCCGCTCCGCGAACACCACGTTGATCAGCGCTTCATGCGTCACACAGGCCGGGTACTCGTCATCGTCGCGCCCCACCCAGACCGGCTCCCCGACGATCGACACCCGCCGCCCGGGCCGCTCCCCTGCGACCGGCTCTTCCCCGAACCGCTCGCCCGCGAGTTGCTCGACAGCGAGTTGCTCGACGGCGAAGGCCAGCAGCACGCCGGGGAGGATCCGCCCCGGGTTCCGCCCTTCGACGGACATATCAGCATATTTAACCTTATCACCGAGACCGGCGAGCGCCACCCGCAGCAGCTCGAGATTCCCGCCGGGCACCGCCACGAGCACGGCGTCCCCGTTCCTGACCGCACTCCGGACGAAGGCCGTGACCCCGCGCAGGTACTCGGCCGGCCCCCGGTAGAGGAGGCCGGAATGATCGAACACCCGCTCGGCGCCAACCATCCCGGCCCCTTTCTTCCGCCCTGCCCACCTCTGGCGGACAGCACGCCGCGGCTCCGGCCCAGCCCCTCCCGCTCATACGACATTTCCGATTTGTCCGCCAGATGCTCGACAGATGGCACGACCGGCGAGCGGCCCAGCGACGAGCGGCACGGCGGCGAGCGGCACGGCGACGAGCGGCGAGCGGCACGGCGGCGGGCGGCGGGCTGCGGGCTGCGGGCTGCGGGCGGGCTGGGTGGTCGTGTCAGACGTGGGTGTGCAGGGGGCCGCCGTTCCAGGCGACCGCGTCGGAGAAGGCGGCGATCAGGTCGAGCTCGGTACCGTGGTGGTCGGCGTAGAAGCGGTGCAGGTTCAGCACGATGCGCTCGGCGTCGTTCCACTCGGCGAACTCGCCCAGGTCGACGGCGCGCGCGGCGTCCAGCGGGGACAGCCCCTCGGCCAGGCCCTCCTCGCCGGCCCTGGTGACCAGCGCGTAGTAGCGGCGGTGCTCGTCCAGGACCCGGGTGATCTCGGCGCCGGAGAGGACCGGTCCGTGGCCCGGGACCAGGATCTCCGGGTCGAGGGCGGCCAGCCAGTCCAGCGCGGCGGAGGCGCCCGGCACCGAGCCCATGAAGACCAGCGGGGTCAGGCCCGCGAAGACCAGGTCGCCGGTGAAGAGCACCCGCTCCCCGGGCAGCCAGGCGATCAGGTCGCCGGTGGTGTGCGCGGGACCGCCCGGGTGCCGCAGCTCGACCCGCCGCTCGCCGAGGTGCACGGTCAGCGCGTCCGTCACCGTCACGTCCGGGAGGCGGCGCTGCACGGCGCCCCAGTCCGGCACCGGGTTCCAGAACGGCGGGCAGCCGTCGATGATCGGGTCGACCCGCAGGCCCTCCCGCATCTTCTCCTGGCCGATCAGCACCGTCGCCGCGGGGAGCAGGCTGTTGCCGTACGTGTGGTCGCCGTGCTGATGCGTGTTGACCGCGATCCTCGGCGTCAGGCCGGTCGTGGCGCCGAGCGTGTCCAGGAATCGCCGCGCGCGGATCTCGGTCGCGCAGGTGTCCACCACCAGCAGGCTCTCCCCGCCCACCACGGCACCGGCGTTGTTGATCCACCACGACCCGTCCGGCTGCACCCAGGCGTAGACACCAGGCTTCAGCTCGACCAGCTCGGGATCCTTCTCAGTCGACTCAGTCACACGACGACGCTATCGGTAGCCGTACCGGAGGAGGGAATTGAAATCGGTCAGTTGAAGAACCTCATTATGAATTTCGGTACACCACGGCTCGGGACGGCGGAGTCGCTGGTTAGGCTCGGGGCGATCACCACACGGGGACGGGAGAACGGCTCATGACGACGCGGTACGTCGCGATCGGTGACAGCTTCACCGAGGGTCTGGGCGACACGCAGCCGGACGGCACCGAGCGGGGCTGGGCCGATCTGGTCGCCGCCGGGCTCGCCACCGCGCAGGGCGAGCCGATCCGGTACGCGAACCTGGCGATCCGTGGCCGCCTGCTCCGCCCGATCGTCACCGACCAGCTCGAGGCGGCCCTCACGCTCTCCCCCGCGCCGACGCTGCTCTCGCTCAACGGCGGCGGCAACGACATGATGCGCCCCGGCGGCGACCTGGCCGAGCTGATCGGCCTCACCGAGCGCGCCGTCCGCCGCGCCCTCGACGCCGGCATCCACGTGCTGCTGCTCAGCGGCGCCGACCCGTCCGGCCACCTCCCGATGGGCCGGATGATGCGCCGCAAGGGCGAGGCCCTCACCGTCGCCGCCGAGAAGCTCACCCGCGACCTGGGCAGTTCCGCGCTCACGTTCGTCGACATGTTCCGGGACGCGGAGATCCAGAAGCCGGGCTACTGGTCCACCGACCGCCTGCACCTGAACGCCGACGGCCACCGCCGCGTCGCCAGCGTCATCCTGAACGCCCTCGGCCACCCGACGACGGCACACGTGCTGGAGCCCGGCCCCCGGGCGAGCGGCGGCCTGCTCGCCGAGGCCCGCTACTACCGCGAGCACGTCCTCCCGTGGATCCAGCGCCGCCTGCGCGGCCAGTCCTCCGGCGACAACCGCACCGGCAAGTACACCGACTGGATCGAGGTCCCCTCCGTCCAGCCCGCCTGACGCCGAGCACGCCGAGACCGGCTGGCGACCACACACGGAATTCGGCCGCGCAAACCAGCCCGACCCCACTGGTCGATTCCGGCGGGATCGTCACCGGCAGGGTCGCGGGGTGGGCGTTCTCGGTCATGGTCCGGGTTGGGGGTTATCCACAGCCGGGGTTTGTCCACAGGGTCCCGGGCCAAGATCGCTGTTATGTGCCACTGTTCCGTTAGGGATGGGGGTTTCCCCCGGTCGGGGTGGGCCCCGGCTGGCCGGATTTGATCAACATTCCATGATCAACTGCGGGTTGGATCTTGGTGGCTGGCGTTCTGGGGTGTGTCGGCGGGCTGGAGTGACCCGTGAGCGCCAGCTTTCCCGGCGTGGCTGGTGTTCAGGGGTCTCTCGGGCGCCGGAGACACCCCGGATCGCCAGCCGACCGGGGCCGAGGCACCCCGGATCGCCAGCCGACCGGCCGGGGCGCCCTGGACCGCCGGCTCACCGCCCGCGGGGTACCGCCCGACCGGTCCACGAACGAACCCCGGCAGGCGGAGCCGACGATCCGCAGGCGGCGAGTGTTCGGGCGGGCACCCTGTCACGGGATCCGGCGTCCCGCCCAGGTGGTCCAGATGTGACCAGCAGGGTCCAGTCTGCCTGCCAGCCGGCTGAGCCAGGCGGCGTGAGCCAGCCGGCGTGAGCCAGGCGGCGCTCAGGCACGGCATCGAAGCGCATCGCCCACGCGGTTGCCGCCGACGGTCCGGCCGAGTGCCGCGTCACGCGCGGGGGCGGCGGGTCAGGTGGCCTGGCGGGCCGGGGTGTCGCGGTGGGCGATCAGGGGCTCGGCGGCCAGGACGGCCAGTGCCAGCAGGGTCAGCAGGCCGCCCACCAGCGTGGTCGCTCGCACGCCCAGGCCGGACAGGACCCCGGCACCGAGCAGGGAACCGCCGGCGATGCCGATGTTGAAGGCGACCGAGTTGCCCGCCGAGGCCATGTCGGTGCTGCCCGGCGCCACCTCCATCACCCGGTTCTGCAGGGCGGGGGTCAGCGCCCCGAGCGCGAAACCGCTCGCCGCCAGCAGCACCGCCGTCGCCGGGCGGGAGGAGGCCAGCGAGTATCCCGCGAGCAGGGAGCCGGCCAGGATGATCAGCGCTCCGGCGATCGACGCGCGCTGCCACCGGTCGGTCGCCACCCCGCCCGCCGCGATGCCCACGAAGTCGGCGACGCCCCGGGCGAGCAGCAACGGACCGACCGCGCCGAGGGCGAAACCGGTCACCAAGGTCAAGAACACTTCGGTGTACGTGAACGCCGTGTACAGCCCGGCCACCGACAGCGCGGTCACCGTCACCACGATCGCGTAGCGCCGCGCGGACGGTGTGGTCCCGGTGGCCGCGTGCGTCTCGTGCACGGCGACGTCCGGCATCAGCGTGACGATCGCCAGGAAGGCCAGCAGCGCCGGCACGGCCAGCCCGACGAAGGCGATCCGCCAGCCGAACTGCTGGCCGAGCCAGGTGCCGGCGGGCACCCCGAGCATCGGGCCCAGGCTGGCGCCCGCGAAGACCACCGCGTTGACCCGGCCGCGGACCGTCACCTCGAACATCGCCGCGACGGTGGGGCCGACCACCGCCCAGAACAGGGCCTGGGTGAGCGCCACCGCGATCCGTACGCCGAACAGCACCCCGTAGCCGGGCGCGGCCGCCGAGGCGAGCGTGGCCAGCACCAGGATCGCGAGCAGGACGGCGATCAGGCGGCGCCGCGGCACGTTCCGGGTCAGGTGGGTCAGTGGGAACGTCACCACGCTGACCGCGAGGGCGTAGCCGGTCACCAGCAGGCCCGCCGAGGACGTCGTCACGCCCAGGTCCGCCGAGATCAGCGAGAGCAGCCCGATCGGCAGTGTCTCGGTCGCCACGTAACAGAACGCCGCCATCGCCAGCGCCAGCATCGCCCCGATCGCACCCACGTCGATGAAGTTACCGACATCGATCACCCGCCGCGACCCGTTTCGGTTCTGGCTGGTGCTCCGGGGTGTCTCGCCCGCGGGAGACACCCCGGAGCACCAGCCGAGGCCCGGGGTGGGCGACGGACCGTACCCCAGGCCTGGTCGTCATCGGTCGCAGGCGATGCCGTTGCGATCCGGGTCGAGCTTCTGGCGGTCCGTGACGGTCACCCTGAACGCCCTGAAGCCGTGGTCGGCGAGCCAGGCGCACTTGTCCCTGACGCCGGCCGGGAACGTGACCGGGATGCACTGCGCCCGCGTACCGTAATTGTGGTCGCAGCCGTCCACCGTCGGCGCCACCTTGACCGGCGCGGTCGGTCGCTTGCCGGGCTTGCGGCGGCTCACGCCGGGCTGCGCCGCGAACGACTGGGTGAACGGCGCGGGCGTGCCCTGCGGTCCCGGGCGGCCCTTGCTCTCCGGCCATTCCGCCTTGCGCCCCGGACGGCCGGCCGCCGTGGGGGACGGATGGGGCGAGGCGGCCACCGGGGAGACCCCGGTACCCCAGATCAGCGCGACCACCAGGCCCGTGCCGGCCAGAGCTCTCGCCCTCACGGAAGACCTCGTGGAAGACCTCATCCGATCTTCACCCACTTCGCGACGGAGGGGACGCCGTCGGTGCCCACCACGAAGAGCATGTACCAGCCGGGCGGGGCCAGGTTGGGGTTGCTCGTCAGGTTGAGGCCGACGGTGTTCCCGTTGACGGTCATCGGCAGGTCGATGAAGCGCTGGTTCGGGTCACTGGAGTGGGTGACCGCCGCCGGGCGGATCAGCTCTGCCTTGAGGATCGGCTTGTCCACCGTGATCGTCGGCGACGTGCCGTAGGCCCAGTTCGTGCCGGAGAGCCCGGTGATCTGCGGCCGGGCGCCCTTGAAAAGGTACGGCGGCGAGTACACCGAGATCCGCATGTCGAAGGTGCCGTTGCCGGGGTTGTCGCCCACGGACATCACCCGGCCGTCGGGGAGCAGGAACGCCGACGAGTGGTACGTGCGCGGCACCGGGTCGGTGGCCATCCCCGCGGTGAAGGTGTTGCTCGCGGGGTCGTACATGGACGCCTCGTAGACGGGGTCGGCCCGGTTGTGCAGGCCGCCGCCGGTCTCGAAGACCCGACCGTCCGGGAGCAGGACCGCGGAGACGTACATCTTGCCCTGGCCGCCGGTCTGCGGGACGCCGCCGGTCATGGTGCCCTGCGGGATCACGGGGCCGGCGGTGTAGACGGGCGACGCCGGCTTCAGGTCGATCAGGTCGGTGAGCCGGTGCGCGTCGACGTTGGTCTCGTTGTTGCCACCGCCGAGCGTGAGGACCCTCTGGTCCTGGGCCGGTGGGAGCAGGACGCTCATCGACTGGTCCCGCTCGTCCTTGCGGCGCAGGCCGGTGACCGGGGTGATGGTGTTCGCGCCGTAGTCGTAGATCGACGAGCCGCTGCCGGAGAGGCCGTTACCGAACACGTGGCTGCCGGTGTAGAACAGGCGGCCGTCCTGCATCAGGATCATCGACGGGTAGAGGCCCCAGAAACTCCAGCTCTGCTTCGCCTCGCCGATCCCGAGCCAGCGCTGCTGGGCGTCGGAGAAGTACTGGGTGAGCACCGTGCCGCTGGAGTCCTCGCCGAGACCGCCGAGGCTGACCACGTCGCCGTTGCCCATCACGGTGGCGGACGGGTACCAGCTGCCGCCGCTCATGTCGTTGACCCGCGAGTAGCTGTTGGTGGCCGGGTCGAAGATGTACGAGTTCCGCAGGCCCTTGTAGCCGTGGCTGTTGTCCGCCGCGGCGTAGTCCTTGTTGCCGCCCATCACCAGGACGCGCCCGTCCTTGAGCTGCACGTGGCCGGAGCAGAACAGGTCCTCCGGGGTGCTCACCGTGGTGAACTGCCCGGTGCCGGGTCTGTAGACCGCCGTCTTGAACGTCTTGGCGGCGAAGTCGTCCGGGTTGTTGCCGGAACCGGCGATCAGGAGCACGTCTCCGGTACGCATCATGACCGCGTGGATCGCGCGTACGGTCGACGGGAACGGCATGACCGCCCAGGAGCCCTTGGTGCAGGCGGCGCCGGCGCTGCACTCGTCGCCCGGGGCCGGCTGGGTCACGTCGGCCATCGCGTAGTCGTCGGTCTTCAGCGTGCCGTTGCCATAGATCGTGACGCCCCAGACGATCTGGTCGGTGTCCGCGGGGATCTGCGGCGTACGCACGGTCTGCTGGGTCCAGGCCGTGGTGACCGGCAGGTTCGCCAGGTCGGTCCAGTACACCCAGCCCTGCGCGGCGTCGTGCCGGAACACGGTCATCACCGTGTTCGGCGTGCTCGTCTTGTACCAGACCGAGAGGTCGTACTGGTGGCCCTGCGTGACGTTGGGCGCGCACGAGCTGTCCTCGAGCATCATCGCCTTGCGGTCGCCCTGGCCGGCGTTGGTCAGTGTGACCGACATCGATCGGCTACCGCTGTGCGCGTCGGTGCTCACCTCGAAGGTGTGCCCGTTGTTCCCGTACCCGGACTGCTCCCAGCAGACCGGGAAGGCACCCTCGATCGACTCCAGGCCCGGATTGGCGATCAGGTTGGCGCTCGCCAGACCGGGCCGTTCCGGCAGGCCGAGGAAGAGGACCAGGGTGAGTACGAGGAACTGGGCTATCCGCAGCCGGTCGCGCCGGCTCATCAGCGGACGGGGTTCGGTTCTCATGTGTTCTCCCGGCGTGCCAGGTAGATGATCTTGTCGGAGACCAGGAAGCGGACCAGGAACGAGACCGCGAGCGTCACCAGGTTGCCGAGCAGCACCCCGAGGTGCGCGCCGTCGACCAGCAGAGCGAGCAGCGGGATCCGCAGCACCAGGTCGACGTTGCCGAGCAGCAGGAAGCGGCTCGCCCGGCTGAACAGTCCGCGGCGCCGGTGGTTGCGGTACAGCACCCCGTCGGCGAGGGCGAAGTTCCAGCAGACCGCGACCAGGTTGGCGATGATCGCGGCCGGCGCGTAGTGCATGGCGGCGATGCTGGTCAGTGCCCAGAGCACCGCCTGATTGGGGAGCAGCCCGGAGACGCCGATCAACCCGAACCCGAGCATCCGGGAGCGCGAGCCGCCCAGCCGCAGCCGGCCGAGGTGCTTGAGGAAGCGCACCCCCTCGGCCACCGTGGACTTCGACTCGCCCGCGTGCCGGGACTGGAAGACGTACGGCACCTCGACGATCCGGCCCGGCCGGTTGCGGACGATCAGCTCGAGCAGGATCTTGTACCCGAGCGGGCGCAGCTGCTCGGCGTCGAGCGAACTGGCCCGGATCGCGAAGAGGCCGCTCATCGGGTCGCTGACCGCGTTCAGGCTGTTCCGGAAGAGCGTCTTGACCAGCGTGGTCGAGCCGCGGGAGACCAGCTTGCGGTACCCGTCGGCGAGCCCGCCGGTGCTGCCGCCGTTCGCGTACCGGCTGCCGACCACCAGGTCGGCGCCGTCCCGCATGCCGGCCGCGATCAGACCGGGGACGATCTCCGGCGGGTGCTGGAGGTCGGCGTCCATCACCACGATCCACTCGCCGCGGGCGAGGCGCATGCCCTCGACCACCGCGCCGCCGAGACCGCCCACCCCCTCCTCCCGGTGGTGGACGGTGACCGCGATCGGGTAGTCCCGGGCGGCCTCCTCGATCACCTCGGGAGTGCCGTCGGTGCTGTCGTCGACGAAGACGATCTCGGTCTCGGTGTGCGGCAGCGCGGCGGCCAGACGTTCCAGCAGCGCCGGGACGTTCTCCCGTTCGTTGTACGTCGGCACGATGATGCTCTGCCGCAGCGTGACCGGCGCGGGCCGGACGCCGATCTGGCCGGGGAGGACGGCCCGGGTCCGCCCGGGCTTGCGGTACCTCTCCAGCGGGACGGTCTCCTCACCCGGGGAGACCGTCGCCGTCCCCGGCGAGCGGACCGCGGCGCGCGCGGCCGTCCGCGGGGTGGCCTCGACGTTCGGCACCGGCTGGGTGACCGGGTCGGCCGACCAGTTCCCGGTGGGCTGCGTGTCGAGGTCGGCCAGGTTCTCGGCGGCCCAGTCGGCCGTGGTCATGACGTCTCCGTGGGGTCGGTGATCCGGCGGATCTCGATACGGCCCTCGCCCTCGCCGAAACCGGCGGCGAGGGTCGAGTGGGTCAGCAGCGCGTTGACGGCGGGCAGCGTCGCGGAGTCGCCCCGCAGCGCGGGGGTGGAGACCACGTAGTCCACGTCGCGCCAGCCGTTCGGCAGCCGCGCGGCGACGGCCGGGTCCAGGTCGAGCTTGTAGAACCAGATGGCCTTCTCCGGCCGGTAGCCGGCGTCGACGCATTCCAGCCAGAGCACGTCGTCCAGGACGATCGTGGTGTTCGCCGGGTCGGGCACCCGATGGCGGAGATACTCGGCGGCGGCCACGTATCCGGAGTGGTAGTTCGCGGTCAGGGCCACCCGGTTGCCGGTGTACCAGCGCGGTGCGATCAGTGTCGCGGCGAGCAGGGCCAGGACGGCGAGCACGGCCGGGCGCGCCCAGCGGCGCCGGGCCGAAGCGAACCGGATCGTCAGGTCGAGGGCACCGCCGACGGCGATCGCGAAGAACGGCAGGACCTGGACGACGTACATCACCGGGAGGTGGCCGCTGGGACGGCAGGCGACCAGCACCAGGATCGCGCCGGCCACGGCGGGCGGGCGCAGGCGGCGTACCAGAAGGCAGGCGACGGTCGCGACCAGCCCGCCGGCCAGGAGGAACGCGTCGTGGTCGAGCCACGAGCGGACCAGGTCGTTGGCGATCGAGCCCGCGGTGAAGACGCTGCCGCTGCCGGCGCGGGAACCCAGCTGGAACTCCCAGGCCCCGATCAGCGAGACGTGCCCCGCGCCGGGGAAGAGCTCGCCGCGCAGCAGCGCGTAGAGCGGGTAGAAGACGCCGACCAGGCTCAGTCCGCTGAGGTAGCCGCCGGCCGCCCACGATCGCGTCGAACTCCGGGAGGTGTGCTGCCAGAGCGCGAGCACCACCGCCGGCAGCGTGACCAGGATGGTCTCCTTGCTGAGTACCGCGACCGCGGTGGCCGCGCCGGCCGCGGTGAAGTGCCACAGATCCCGGTGCGGCGACAGTACGAGCGCCAGCGCGCCGAGCATCCAGACCACGGCGAAGGTGTCCAGGTAGACGCCGCGGTACATGGTCACGGTGAGCGGCGACAGCCCGAACGCCACCAGCGCGGCGGCGGAGGCCCAGACCGTCATGCCGAGCCGCCGGCAGATCACGTAGACCAGCAGCAGGACCACGCCGACGACCGGGAGCATGGCGGCGCGTCCGGTGGTGGCGACCGTCGAACCGTCCGACCCGGCGAGGCCCGGCAGCCAGGAGAGCCCGGCGAGCTGGATCCAGGCGAGCGGCGGGTGGTCGTACCAGTAGGTGTAGTGGGCCAGGCCCTGTCCGTGCGCCACCGCCCAGGCCTGCGCGAGGTAGGTGCCCTCGTCGTCGTTGACCATCGGGTAGCCGCTGATGTTGATGCCGATCACCAGCAGGGACAGGACGGTCAGGCCGACGGCGAGCAGGCCCTCGCCGCCGAGGACCCGTCGGCGCGGCGGTGGCGGCGCCGGCTCCTCGCGGATCGGGACGCCCGACCGGGTCCGGTCGGCGACCGCCTCGCGGGCGCGGGGGATGACGATCGTGCGGTCGGCCGGTTCGACGGCGGGGACCAGCTCGGTGGTCCCGGAGAGCTCAGCGGTCACGCGGCACCGGCCTCGGCGGGCTGGTTCTGCAGGTGCGCGCCGACGTGCGCGGTCAGCTCCCAGTTGCGGCGGCCGGTGTACTCCCGCCACACGGCGCGCAGCGCGGCGACGCTCAGGATCAGGGCGTACGGGAAGGCTCCGAGAATGAGCCAGAGATAGTGCCGCAGGCGGATCCTGAGGTGGTACTGCTTGCCGAAGTCGCGCAGGCCGATGGTCTGGAACACGATGTTGGCGAGCATCGGCACCACCGGGACGAAGGTGGCGAGCGCGATGCCGATCGGCAGGCTGGTGAAGAGCGCGGTGCCGACACCGATCGGGATGGCGAGACCGGAGAACGCCTGCAGGAACGGGCCGGTCAGCGTGTAGCGGGCCAGCGAGCGCTGCCGGAACGACGGCAGGCGCCGCCACTCACCCTTGCGCAGCACCTGCAGGAAGCCCTGGTTCCAGCGGGTGCGCTGCTTGAGCAGGCTGCCGATCGAATCGGGCGTCTCCTCCCGGGTGACCAGTGAGGCCTCGTACGCGACCACCACCTTGGCTCCCCGGCTGGAGAGGCGTACGCCCAGGTCGCAGTCCTCGGCCAGGCAGGTGCCGTCCCAGCCGTTCGCCCCGCGCAGCACCCCGGTCCGGACGAAGACGGTGTTGCCGCCGAGCGGGATGAACCCCTTGCTGGCGTGCAGGTGCAGCCGGCTGCGGAACCAGAAGAAGTACTCCAGGCAGTTGTGCAGGCTGAACCAGCTGGAGTGGAAATTGATCAGCTGAACGCCGCCCTGCACCACGTCGGCACGGGTCGACCGGAACGCGTGGTCGACGTGTTCCAGCAACTCCGGGTGGACCTGGTCCTCGGCGTCGAAGACACCGACCACGTCACCACGGACGTACGGCAGTGCGGTGTTGAGCGCCCGCGGCTTGTTCTTGACCTCGTTGTGGTCGGTGACCACGAGGACCCGGCCGGGCGTCTTGGCGGAGAGCCGCTCGGCCACCTCGGCGGTGTCCGGATCGTCGTGCCCGACGATGATGATGATCTCGTAGCCCTGGTGGGTGGAGCGGAGCAGCCGCTCGACCGTGTGCTCCAGGACGGCCTGCTCGTGCCGGGCGGGCACGAGCAGCGAGAAGGTCAGCCGGTGGTCGCCGTCCGGCTCGGCGAATCTGGTGGCTGCCAGCGTCTCCGGCGTACGCCACGCGTGCATGGTCCACCACAGGGTCACGGCCGCGAACGCGGACAGGACCACGGAAATAGCAATCATGACGGCGGCAGCCAAGATCGTCGCCTTTCAGCAAAGGGAATATGCCACCAGAAACGAGGCGCACCGTTGCGCCTCAGAAGTAGTGCGGCAGACATTAGCGTGGCGCCACCCGCTTGATTCAAGTCGATCAGAACGAATTCCCCTGATCCAGTGAGCGAGTCGGATGCGTGACACAGAGCCGGAAACACGAATTTAACGCGGCCATTGGAAAACCGCAGGAAAGGGAGAGGAAGAATGCGGGAGCCACGCTCACCAGGGGCTCCACCAGCAAGATCAACAGGCGGAACGAGAGTACGCCCGGAAAGAAGATAAGCCATGTCGGCTCTTTCCCGCGTCACGCAACCAGGTGACGTCCCGCCATCGGATGGCACTCAGGGGTGTCGCGGAAGCCCTCAGACACCCCTGAGTGCCAGCGGGCCCATTCGGGTACGGGCACCGGGACCCCGTCCCCCGCCGGCCGCATGACAGAAAGCGGTGATCTCCGCTCGAACCAGCTGGGCGACGCGCGCGCAGCCGGACACCCGGACAGCCGACAGCCGGACGCCCGAACAGCCGGACGCCCGAACAGCCGGACGCCCGAACAGCCGGACGCCCGAACAGCCGGACGCCCGCGCAGCGGGCAGCGGGCAGCGGGCAGCGGGTCAGACGACGAAGTAGCCGTTCTCCAGGTAGACCATGGCGCGCTCGCTCCGCGCCCAGACCGCCGCCTGGATTCGCCGGGACAGCACCTCGGAGACGCGCCGGGTGGCCTCCTCCTCCGTGCACCACCCCCAGCTGCGGACCTCGTTGGCGGGTGGCCGGATCCGCGCCGTCTGGTCCGGCGTGAGCACCCCGCCGTCGTAGACCTGGACCAGCACCTCGGAGGCGTCGACCGAGGGTGGCACCCAGTCGGTCACCAGCAGCCGCCCCACCCGCAGCGCGAGCCCCAGATCCTCCCGGAGCTCACGCTGCGCGGCCGCGTAGGGCGACTCGTTCGTCTCCACCGCGCCGCCGGGAATCTCCCAGTACGGCTTGTAGGCCGGCTCGATCAGCAGAACCCGACCGTGTTGATCCGACAGCAGCACCCCGGAAGACATCCGCTTCCGAGGCAGGGTCGCCGTGAATTCCCCGGAGGTCACCGCGCAAGGCTAGCGATCTCCGGGGCTCCGCACCGCCCCGCCCGGCGAATACAGCCTGTGAATATCCACTGAGGATCAATCGAACACCGGGGTCACCGGCCCCACTCGGTGTTGCGGACGTTCCCACCCTCCCCGCCATGACCCATCGACCCGCCCTGAACTGCGGGAACGACCTGTCCGACCGGGCTGACACGCCCGGCCGGACCCATCGAGACGCCCGGAATGCTGGAATTCCCCGTGGTCTGCATGCCCCCTATTCTCGAACATGCGTACGACACTTTCCGGAGTTGCGGGCGTCTGCTATGCCCACCCCCGCACACAGCAGGTAACCGGACATATCAGCCCAGCGGGAGCACCCGGGCGATCTTGACGATGGTGCTGCCGCCACCGGCCGCGGGGTACGCCACGCTGCCGTCCGCGTACGGCTTGAACGCCTGATAGTCGTGATCCTTCACCCCGATGGTGAACCTGGCGCCCACCGTCTTCCCGGTGCCGGAGTCGTAGACCCGGGCCGCCATCGAGGAGCCCGACTGCCAGGCCAGCAGCATCCGGCCGGAGCCGTACCCGACCAGGTGCGGATGGCTGGTGCTCGCCGACGTCTTGATCGTGGTGTCCGATTTCGCCGTGGTGAAGTGCTCCAGTCGCGCGGTGCCGCCCTGACTCCAGGCCGCCCAGTACCCCTTCGACTTCGCGAGCACGAGATCGCCCCCGAACAGGGTGCCGTCACAGGTCCCGGCGGCGACCGTACGGTAGGGATTCGGTCGTGCGATCCGGCAGTCGTTGTCGGTGGCGCACACGGTCACGTAGTGGCCGGTGCGGGCGTCCCAGACGATCCGCGACGTCCACGCGTGGCTGCAGCCCACCTCGAAGGCGTCCTTGTTCCCGGTGAGCAGCGAGCCGCTCGCACTGACCACCTGCATCCGGTCGCCCTCGTGGATGTCGACGCAGCTGCCGTTCTTCACGGTGATCGCCACCCCGAAGTACGCCGCGAACGTCTTGCCGTCCGACGCCAGCCGGCCGTGGTGCTGATACCACCAGACGAAGCGCGCGCCGTCGTCGTACCCGGTCCGGCCGCCGGTCAGGTTGGTGACCTGCCGCTCCCAGACCTGCTTGCCCGAGGTGTCGAACCGGATCATGTGCATGGTGTTGCACGGGCTGGACTCACCACCGCAGAGCGGGGTGTCGCCGCAACTCCCCTTGCGGGTGAGCAGGAGGACACCGCCGGTCTTGTCCGCCTGCACGTCCTGCAGGTCGACGCCGGTGAAGCCGGTGGGCGTGCCGATCAGCCTGTCGTCGCAGCCCAGATGTCCGAGATAGACCTTGCCGCCGGTGCCCAGCCAGGCCAGCCAGGAGGTGCCGTCCGGGCGCGCCGCGATCGCCATCGGCAGCTTGTCGGTGTCCGCCTCGTTCCCGTACGAGGTGACCGCGTGCGGCAGCTTGACCTGGGTGACCTTGGTGACCGGTTTCGACGAGGCGGTCCGCCCGCATCCGCCGGTGGCGGCCTTGGCGGTGCTCGCGGAGGCCGAGGGCGACGCCGGTGCACTGGCCGCCGACGAGACGGCCGCCGACGCCACGGCGGCGGAGGGGGCCCCGGCCGCGGCGGAGACGGACCCCACCGCGGCGGCGTCCGGGGAGGAGGAATCCGAGGAGGAGGACGAGCATGCGCCGGTGGCGAAGATCAGGGCTGCGACCAGCGCCGTTCTGACCCATTGCCGCCGACCGGTGCCGCGCTCCGGCACAGCGAACCGAAAAGGGACGTGCATAATGTTTTTACCCCGCCGATTTAAGTTTGCTTTAAGGGCGACTTAGATTGCCCTTACGGCGCGATCGACAATGATCGCGGCGGCAAACTTTACCGGTTCACCCGGCGGCGGGAAAATCCGGCCGAATAGCCGTACCGGTGCAGCAGTGGAAGGGCGAGAGCGGTCGTCGTCAGCCGTGGCCCGGCGGTCTGCTCGGTCCGCCAGCGGTCGTCGGCGCGCAACTCCACGTCGCCGCTGTGGAACCGCCTCGGGTTCCCCGCGATGGTGTGGTTGACCGCGAGCCGGACCGTGGTGTCACCGGTGAACGGCCCACCCACCGACGCGCCCCCGCCAGCCGGCTCGACCCCGTTCCCCGGCTCGACCCCGCTCTTCGGCTCGGCGCCGTTCCCCGGCTCGGCCCCGTTCCCCGGCTCGGCCCCGTTCCCCGGCTCGGCCCCGCTCTTCGGCTCGGCCCCGCTCTTCGGCTCGACCCCGGCGAAGGCCAGCAGCCCCTCGATGGTCGCGCGCGGGTCGGCCACGAAGTCCTCGTAGCGCAGCCGCCGATAGCGCCCGCCGAAGTCGCCGGCGAGCCGCTCGGCGAGCGCATTGCGCACCAGCCAGTGCATGGTGCTGGCCGCCGGCGCCTCCGGGTCACTGACCAGGGATTTCTTACGGTACGCCCGCATCCAGGAGTGTGTCACCGCGCGCGGGTCACGGATCATGTGCAGCAGGTACGGCTCCACCCCGGCCATCCGCGGCAGCAGGGCCGCCGCCGAGGGGATCTTCGACGAGTCCACGATCAGCCGGGCGCCGGTCACCTCGGCGATCGCATGATAGAGCCGGTTGGTGACCCGCCGGTACTCCTCGGCCTCGTCGCTGAGCGTCGGCCCGGTCAGCGCGCGGGTGTGCCGTACCCGGATCGCCGCCTGCTGCAGGTCCCGCATGTGCGACGGGCAGGGCCGGTCGTCGCCGAACGCCACGTCCAGAATGCTCCGCCACAACGCGCATTCACGGAAGATGACCCCACATCCGCATTTCCGCTTCTCCTCCAGCAGTCCACGGGTCCACAGATAGAACAATTCCCCGGTGGAGAAGACCCCGTCGTACGAATTCAGGATGTTATCGACGATCGTCGTTCCGCTACGACCCCATCCGGCTATGTACAAGATCTTTACGGACATGTCACAGCATCGTTCACAGTCCAGGTGAACACGGAGTTGACCCATCCTGTCAGCACCATGTGAATCAGCTCGGCCGCGGACCGCTGGGCATCGGGCCGCTGGGCATCATGCCGGACGGCGGCGTTCCGCCGGACGGGCCACCCGCACCGCCCGAGGGCGCGCTCCCCGCGGTCGGCGTCGTGGTGGTGTCCACCTTCGCGGTCAGCGAGACGGCATACCCGCTGGTGACGTCGCCGGAGACGGTGGCCAGCTGGAGGACGCCGGAGTCGTCGCCGAACACGTTGTCGGTGTCCAGCGAGACCTGCGCGAGGTTGGTGACCGAGGCCTCGTACCCGGTGGTCGCGTAGACCACGTCGCAGATGTCCTTCGGGAGCGCGACCTGCGAGGTGGCGATGGCGTTCGACGCGTCGGTGATGTCCGTCTGGCTGGGGTAGACCTCGAAGTGGATGTGCGGCCAGCGCCCGGAGTAGCAGGCCGGGAAGATGCTGGTGAAGGTCACCTCGCCGGAGCTGTCCGCGACCTGCACCCCGCGCAGGTAGTTCTCGTCGGTGATCCCCTCCGAGTACATCGAGTACTCACCGGACCGGTCGCAGTGCCAGACGTAGACCGCGACACCGTCGAAGCCCGCGTCGTCGTTCGTCATGTCCAGGATCGTCAGGGTGAGCGTCATCGCCACGCCCTCGGCCTTGCCGGTCGCGTCGCCGAAGCTGGAGGTGATGTCGCTGCGCACCACGCCGCTCTCGGTCAGCACGTCCGGCCCGTTCGACCCGTCACCGGGGTACGGCCCGGCGGTCTCGTCCGGGATCTCCCCGGTCGACGCCGACGCCGACGCCTCGCTGTCGGACGAGGAGGAGGAATCGTCGTCACCGCAGGCGGCAAGGCTCAGGCTCAGCGCGCCCACCCCGGCCGCTCGCAGCACGTTCCGGCGACTGAGCAGGGTGTCCAGATCGAACCTGAGACCCTGGTCGAAGACCTCTTCATCCGGCCGGGGAAGCGGCCTTCCGCGATAGTGCGTCACGAAGCCCAGCATTCACCCGAAAATGGGCCATGTCAGGATTTTTCAAGAACGCAGATAGTCCATGAACCCGGCGAGATGCTCCGCCATGTCGATCGAGTCGTCGTAGAGCCACTGCACCTGGATGCCCTCGATCAGCGCGGTCAGCTGCCGGGCCACCACGTCGAGGTCCAGCCCGTCCCGCAGCGCACCGCGCGCCCGCTCCCTCTCCAGCTCACCGCGGACGGCCTCGTGGAACAACCGCTCCCGCCGCCGGACGAACTCGTGCACCGGATGATCCGCGGCGATCCCCTCCGCCAGCAGCGTGGCGTCGAGCTGGATGACACCCCGCATGCCGACGTTGCGCCGCATCACCTCCGGCACCCCGTCGAAGAGTCCCTTCTCCCGCAGCACCCGCTCGCGCCACGGCCGGTCCCGCTCCTCGCGATGCTCCAGCACCGCCTCGAGCAGCGCGTCCTTGGTCCCGAAGTGGTAGCGCAGCGACACGTGGCTGGTGCCGAGCTCCTCGGCGATCTGCCGCAGCGACAGCCGGCGGAACCCCTTCTCGGCGAAGACGGTGAGTGCCGCGTCCACTATCTCGGCACGCTTGCGCTCCCCGTTCGCATAGGCGGCGCGCTTGGTGGGGACCTCAGGATTCGACATCACGCTCTGCCAGGTGTCACGGGGAAAGAGGGCGCCAACGGTATCAGGACTCCGGTCGCGCCCCTGACACGCGTGTCAGGGGCGCGAGCAGGGTCAGCGGATGCCGCGAACCTGGCGGATGGCGAGCGCGCCGGCCGCGCAGAGCGCCGCGGCGAGGCCCCAGAGCAGGGCGTAGTTGTGGCCGCCGCCGATGCCGAGCAGGGTCGGCGCGAGGGCCGGGACCGCGACGTTCGGCAGGCTCAGCGCGAGCTGGAAGACCGCGAAGTCCTTGCCGGTGTCCTTGGCGTCCGGCAGCACGGCCGCGCAGAGCGCCAGGTCGACGGTGAGGAACATGGCCTGGCCGACCGCGAAGACCAGCCACGCGACCAGGAACATCGCGAAGGTGTGCGCGGTGGCGCCGATGACCAGCGCGGCCGCCATGATCAGCGCGGCGATCACGATGAACGGCTTGCGGCGGCCGATCTTGTCGGAGACCCAGCCGCTCAGCGAGAAGAAGATGACGCTGACCGGCGCCGAGGCGAGCGTGAGCAGGCCGGCCTTCTGCCCGACCTCGGCGATCCCGACGCCCAGCCCGTCCATCATGAAGTAGATGAAGTAGCTGAACAGGGCGGTCATCGCGATGCCGGCGAGGAAGCGGGAGAGCCAGGTCCAGCCGAAGTTCGGGTGCTTGCGGGGGTTGACCACGAAGCCGCGGGCCAGCTCGCCGACGTTCAGCGTGGGCACGTCGTCCCTGGTCACGGCCGGGTCCCGGTACGCGACCAGCAGCGGGACGCTACACACCACGGCGAGCAGCACCGGCGCGGTCATCATCAGCGTCTGGTTGCCCTGGAACCAGGAGACCATGTAGCTGCCGAGCGACATGGCGAGCGCACCGAACATGCCCATCAGGCCCATCACCCGGGCGCGCATGTTGTCCGGCAGCGCCTCGACCGGGATGACCGCGAAGCAGTTGAACGCGATGTTGGTGCCGATGGTGGCGATCACGTAGAGCGCGGCGATCAGGCCGACCGAGGTGGCCACGCCCATCAGGATCGAGGTGGCCAGCGCGAGCACCAGGCCACCGACGATCCACGGCTTGCGGCGGCCGAGCGCGCTGGTGGTCCGGTCGGAGAGCGCGCCGCCGAGCGGGATCGCGATGAGCAGCAGCAGCGAGCTGACCGAGACCGCGAGGCTGTACGAGCCCTCCTTACCGGCCGGGTCGACGGTCGCCATCCGCAGCGAGAGCGCGGAGGAGAGGGTCAGCTGCATGACGTACATGCCGAGGGCCGCGACGAGGATGAGTCCGATGGTCCGGCCCACCCTGACGCGCGGCGCGTCGCTGACGGTGGCCGGTGTGTCGTTGAAGACGTCGGTCATGATGATCGTCCTTGATATCATCGGGGCGGAGTGAGGTATTTCGGGGCGTTTGGTGGCAGCCAAGTCGCCCCGGTTCCAGCCACGGCCATGCAGATCCGACATATCGGCTGCGTGGCCGTCGTGCTTTCACGATCTTCCGAAGGGTCAGGCCCGTGATCGGGGTCACGACCGTAACCCACACCTTTACCAGTTCGTAAGAAGTTCAAGTCACATTTTTTTCAGGCTGGTAAAGGTTCGACCTCTCGGCTATACCTGTACCAACTCGGTAAGAATCTGGGAGACCCGCCATGTACAAGGACGCTTCACTGCCGGTCGAGGAACGCGTGTCCGACCTGCTCAGCCGGATGACTCCCGCGGAGAAGGCGGGTCTGCTCTTCCACGCGCCGATCTCAGTACGCCCCGACGGCGGCCTGGTCGAGGAGCCCGCCGGGCTGATGCCGACGGTGCCGACCACCCGCGCCATCGCCGAGCAGGGCCTGCGCCACTTCAACCTCTGCTCGCCGGTCGCCGCCGGCCCGCTCGCCCGCTGGCACAACACGGTCCAGAAGATCGCCGCCCAGAGCCGCCTCGGCGTCCCGGTGCTGATCTCCACCGACCCGCGGCACTCGGCGGTCGGCAACCCGCTGACCTCGGTGCCCTCCGGCGGCTTCTCCCAGTGGCCGGAGCCGCTCGGCCTCGCCGCGATCGGCGACGAACAGCTGCTCCGGCAGTTCGGCGAGATCGCCCGGCAGGAGTACCTCTCGGTCGGGCTGCGGATGGCCCTGCACCCGTCCGCCGACATCGCCAGCGAGCCCCGCTGGGCGCGTACCGCCGGCACCTTCGGCGCGGACCCGGCCCTGGTCGCCCGCTTCGCCGCGGCCTACGTGTCGGCGTTCCAGGCCGGTGAGGTCGGATCAGCATCCGTCGCGACCATGCTCAAGCACTGGCCGGGCGGCGGGCCGCAGAAGGACGGCGAGGACTGCCACTTCCCCGGCGGCCGCGAGCAGGACTACCCCGCCGGGCAGTTCGAGACGCACCTCAACGCGTTCCGCCCGTCCCTCGAAGCCGGGACCGCGGCGATCATGCCGTACTACGGGATGCCGGTCGGCGTGCCGGGCATCCCCGAGGTCGGCTTCGCCTACAACGACGAGATCATCAACGGCCTGCTCCGGCGCGGCGAGGGCTACGAGGGCGTGATCTGCACCGACTGGGGCCTGGTCACCGACGACCGGATGGCGAACGGCGCGATCTGGCAGGCCCGCGCCTGGGGCGTCGAGCACCTGGACACCCATGAGCGGGTCCGGCTGCTCTTCGACGCCGGCGTCGACCAGATCGGCGGCGAGTCCTGCCCCCAGATCGTCCTCGACCTCCTCGCCGACGGCCGCCTCAAGGAGGACCGTCTCGACTCCTCGGTCCGCCGGATCCTCACCGTGATGTTCCGTCTCGGACTCTTCGAGAACCCCTACGTCGACGAGGAGCAGGCCGTCCAGATCTCCGGCCGCCCCGACTTCGTCGCCGCCGGCCTCGCCGCTCAGCGTCGCTCCATGACGCTGCTGACCAACCGCTCGGCGACCCTTCCGCTCGCTTCCGGGGTACGCCTGTACGTCGAGGGCGTCGACCCCGCCGTCGCCGCCCGCTACGCCACCGTGGTCGACAGGCCCACCGACGCGGACGTCGCGCTGGTCCGGCTCTCGGCACCGTTCGAGGCCCGGCCGCACTTCCCGGAGGCGCTCTTCCACCAGGGCCGCCTCGACCTGCCCGCGGACCGCAGCGCCGACCTCGTCACGCTGATGACGACGGTCCCCACCGTGGTCGACGTCTTCCTGGAGCGCGCCGCGGTGATCCCGGAGATCGCCGAACACGCGGCCGCGCTGCTGGCCGACTACGCCGCCTCCGACGAGGCCGTACTGGACGTCGTCTTCGGTCACGCGGCGCCCGAGGGCAGGCTCCCGATCGAGCTACCGTCCTCGATGGCCGCGGTCGAGGCGCACCCGACCGACCTGCCCGGCGGCAGCGCCGACCCGCTCTTCCCCATCGGCTTCTCCGCCCCGATCGACGGCTGGGCCTCAGCCTCATCTGTTAGGAGTGAGTGATGACCACCGACGCACCCATGGGCCCGCCGAACGTCAACGACCCGCAGCGCTTCGGTCCGCCGGCACCGGTCACCGACGGCGACGTGACGATCTGGCGCGACGTGATCGTCGGCGAGGCGCCCGGCTTCCGCCCGCTCACGCTCGACCTCTACCGCCCGCCGGGCGACTCCCCCGTCCCGCTGATCGTCTGGATCCACGGCGGCGCCTGGCTCTTCGGCAGCAACAAGGTCGAGTCGGTCCCGCTGCTCCCCGGCGACATCAACAACCGGATCCTGGCGGCCGGCTTCGCGGTGGCCCGGGTGACGTACCGGCTCAGCGGCGAGGCCCGCTTCCCGGCCCAGCTGCACGACGTGAAGGCCGCCGTACGCTGGCTCCGCCACCACGCCGCCGCGCTGAACGTCGACCCCACCCGCTTCGGCGTCTGGGGCGAGTCGGCGGGCGGCCACCTGGCCTCGCTGGTGGCCCTCACCGGCGACGACCCGGCGCTCACCGGCCGGGTCGGCATCCTCGAGGGCTCGGACGCGGTCCAGTCCGGCGTGATCTGGTACGGCCCGAGCAACCTGCTGAGCATGGCCGCCCAGAACCACCCGCAGGGTTTCCAGGACCACGACTCCCCGGACGCCCCGGAGGGCCGCCTGGTCGGTGGCCCGGTCCAGTCCCTGCCCACCGAGTCCGCCGCGGCCAGCCCGGTCACCTACGCCTCCGCGGCTGCTCCCCCGCTCCTGCTGATCCACGGCGCCGAGGACCGGGTGGTCCCGGCCGCCCAGAGCACCGAACTGCACGAGGCCCTGCTCACGGCCGGCGCCTCCACGACCCTGGAGATCATCCCCGCCGCCGACCACTGCTTCGTCGGCGCCGGCCTCCCCCCGATCGTCACGACATCCCTGACCCACTTCACCAAGACCCTCCTCTGATTCCCACGGTTCTGGCCGGCCCCTCCCGGGGCCGGCGAGCCCCGGCGCGAAGTTATCCACAGGCCGCCTGCCAAGATCGCTGTTTTCCGGCAGGATTCCCGTTGGGATGGGGGACTCCCCCGGTATGGGGTGGGCCCCCTCTCCGGACGCCGTCCTGCCAAGATCCGAATCAATCTATGATCTTCGATTTTCCGGCGGCGGCGCCGCGGGCGGCCCGGGTTAACGATCATGGTCGATCGGGGCGGTAGGCGCCCACGATCGCCGCTCGAGTCGTTCTGGCGCCCCTCTGGCGGCTGCGCGAGTCCACGATCGCGGATCGTGGGCGCCTACCGCCCCTGCTCGCGATTGATCGAGTGCACCCGCCGCCCCTCTCGCGCCATTCGCGTGCGTCCGGCGCCCCACTCACGCCGCCCGCGTGCGTCCGGCGCCCCACTCGCGCCGCCCGCGTGCGTCCGGCGCCCCACTCGCGCCGCCCGCCGCCCCAGTCGCGCCATTCGTGTGCGTCCGGCGCCGCTTTCGTGCCTTTCGTGGACGCCCGGGAGCGGCGGCGGGAGCGGCGGCGGGAGCGGCGGCGGCGGGAGTGACTGGCTTGATCGAGACTTCGCGGCAAATGCGAAATGTCGGGTAAAAGCCGTTTCGCGTACGGGGGACGGCCGTTGATCTTCCGCAAGGGAGGTCGCCATGCGGGTGGGTCGGCGGGTCCGGCGATGAGCGCGCCGGTGCGAAGTGGTGACGTGCTGCTGCTGACCGGGCTGGCGAGTCCGCAGTTCCGGCTCCAGCCGATCCTGTTCCGGGTGGCCCGGGTGATGCAGGAGGCGACCACCCACAGCGACTGGCTCTGGCTGGAGGGTCACGAACTCGACGACGACGGCACCCCGGTCGCCCGCCGCGAGCTGTTCCTCCGCTGCGACGGACTCCGGCTCGCGGGCCGCCCCGCCGCACGCCGCACGCTCCGCTCGATCATGGGCCGCCCGGTCCGGCTCCGCCCGCGCCACCAGCGGGTGAACGGCCCGCAGGGGTGCCTCGACGGGCTGGAGACACCCGCACGGACCGGCCAGAACGCGCGGCGCCCGCACGGACTGGAGACACCCGTGCAGACCCGCCAGAACGCGCGGACCGGCCAGAACGCGCGGACCGGCCAGAACGCCTGGCGCCCGTCAGGGGATCAGGACGAGGCGGATCGGGTCGCCCTCCTTCGCGTCGAGACGGCGGACCGCCTCGGCGGCCTCGCTCAGCGGCAGGGTTCCGCTGACCGAGCGGGCGAAGTCGACCCGGCCGAGCGCGACCAGCGTCAGCAACTCCAGCACGTGCTCCGGCCCGGAGCCGTAGTGCCCCCGGATCTCCTGCTCCAGGTAGCTGAACCGGGTGCCGTCCGGGATGGTCAGCGGCTGATCGGTGAGCCCGACCAGCACCAGCCGGCCGCCTTTGGCCAGGGTCTTCGCCGCTTGGACACGTACCGGAGCAACCCCCGCGAAGTCGAAGGCGTAGGAGAGCCCGGTGCCACCGGTCGCCTGCCCGACGGCATCGGCGAACGCGGGATCGGCCGGGTCGAGGGCGACGTCGGCTCCGAACCGCACCGCGCGCTCCCGGGCCCCTTCGAGCGGGTCGACCGCGATGATCGGGGCGGCGCCGATCGCCCGGAGCAGCTGGACGGCGTGCGCGCCGAGCCCGCCGACCCCCCAGACGCCGACCGGCCGGGCGGGCTGAACCCCGCCGGTCGCGGTGAGGGCGGCCCACGGCGTGGAGACCGCGTCCGGGATGAAGCAGGCCTGCTCGAACGGCAGGCTGTCCGGGATCGGTACGACGGTGGTGGCACTGGCCACGGCGTGCTCCGCCCACCCGCCGTCGTAGTCGACCCCCCGGGTGAGCACGGTCCCGGCCTGCGTCTCACCGGCCTGGAGCAGCACCCGTTCCCCGATGGTCAGCCCGGTGGCACCCTCCCCGATCTCGTCCACAACCCCCGCTGTCTCATGGCCGAGGGTTACTGAGTCCCCGTGCAGGTAGAGCGGCTTGAGCATGCCCTGGATCAGGTGTACGTCGGAAAGACAGACCCCGGCCGCCTTCACCGCGATCCGTACCTCCCCGGGCCCGGCATGCGGTTCGGGAACCTCTTCAACGGCGAACGTGCGGGTGGCGACGTTGAGACGTCCAGCAAGCATGGCTGACCCTTTCCCCTGCGCAAGGCGGCTCTCCCCCAGAGGATTCTCCCCGCCCCACCGACTCGATACCTTCGGTATGCACCTAATACCGAAGGTATCGACCCGTCAACACAGACCCGCGCGACGGGATCGGAAACATCCGTGCGGCCGCTGACCTGGACAATCTGGCGCCGGTGACCACGGCACCGCGGTCACCAGTGGACCGCGGCCCTGACGGCTCGGGCGACCTCGCGCGCCGAGTCCGCGGTCGCGTCGACGGTGACGTCCTCGACGTCGGCCTGGTCGAAGACGCGGTCGAGTTCGCGCGAGCGGTCGAGGTGCCAGCGCAGGCCGGCGGCGTCGTCGGTGTGGCGCCCGGTCAGGCGATCGTGGACCGTCGCCAGGGGCACGTGGAGGCGGCAGACGGTGAGCGGGACGCCCAGCGCGGCCCGGTAGTCGTCGCGTTCCGCACGGCTCTCGATCACGCCGGCGAGGACCAGCCGGAGCGCGCCGGCCTCGATGACGTTGCGCGCGACGTCGCGCAGGTTGCGCAGCGTGAGGTCCCGGTTGAAGGGGTCGCCGGGCGGGGAGGGCCAGGACCGGCGGAGCCAGTCGACGTCGAGCACCGCGTTCGCGATCCCCGCGGCCGCCAGCAGGTCGCCGAGCGCGGCGGCCGTCGTGGTCTTCCCGGAGCCGACGGTCCCGGTGATGAGCAGTGCGCGGACGTCGGTCTCGGCGGGCTGATCCACGCGGCGAACGCTAACGCTGCCCGATCCCGTCGGCGACGGCGGGATCGGGCAGCGTTAGCCGGGCTTCGAACACCGCTAGTGGTTCAGAGCCCTGCTGTACGGCGACACGGTCACCCTGTCGAGCACCGGCGCGTACGCCGAGCGGAGCAGGATTCCCGGCCAGGTGCCGGACGCGTACGTCGTGCCGTCGAAGTTCGGTAGTTCGGCGGAGGTGAACGTGATGGCGTTCGAACCGCGTTTCAGGACGACCGGAACCGTCAGTTCCCAGAAGTAGTTGTCGTGGAAGGTGTGCGGGAAGAGGACGCGTTTCGCCGGGCCGCCGTTGACCGCGATGTCGGCGTGCCGGGCCAGCGGGTCCGGGTTGTAGTGCGTGGCCTCCGCCTGCTCCGGGTTGGCATAGCGGATCCGCAGCGCGTACGTACCCGCCTTGTCCGCCGTGACGGTGAACGTCGCGGCGTTCGCGGGACCGTCGCCGATACCGGCGACCGCCTTTCCGCCGCTCGCCAATGACCTGTCGACCACCGCTGCGGTTCCGGTCAGCGTCGCCGATTCGGCCTCGGTGACCGTGGTGTGAAGAACCGACGACGGGCGGACGGTCAGCCTGCCGGCGACCGTTCCGCGGCTCTTTCCGGTGACCGTCACCTTGTTGACGCCGCCGGAGAGCGAGACCGCGACCTTCCGCGACGCCGGAACCGCCACGCCGTTCACCGTCAGATCGACCGAACCCGACGGTACGGCGAGATCCAGCGTCGATTCCGCGTCGGCCGCCGAATAGACCCAGAAGGTCGCCGAACCGCCCCGGTCCAGCCGCACTCCGGAGCGCTCGACGCGGGCCCCGTTCGCGAGATCCGCCTGGGTGGACTCGTACACGGAAAGGGATCCCGAAGGAAGTGAGAGGGTGATGCGGTCGAGGATGGCATCACCCTTGGTGACGCCGGTGCCGTCGAGGCTGCGCGCGGCGAGCGAGATGGTGTGCCTGCCCGCGGTGAGCGCGACCCTGGTGCCGGTGTGGTCCCAGACCACCCACTTGTAACCGAGCGGCAGGAACAACTCCTGCTCGGCGGTGCCGTCGACGCGGAGGAAGACGTTGGTCGGCCCCTGCTCCCGCACCAGGTCGTAGGTGTTGAGCGAGTTGGCGAAGACGCTCAGGTCGTAGGTGCCGTCCTCCGGTACGTCGACGGTGAAGTCGAGCACCCCGTCACTGCCGGTGCGCAGCCCGCCGACGTCGTACCCGCCCGAGGTGTAGAACTTGGAGACGTCGGCGGGGGAGCCCTCCGGACCGTTCCTGCTGTATCCGCTGCCGGTGTATACCGCGTCCTCGGCCTCATAGGACCCCTGCCAAACGAGGGTGGGACTGCTCGCGGAGGAACGACCGGGTTCCAGGACGATCTCGTACGCCGAGGAATCGGTCAGCGACGGCAGATCCCCGCTGCCGAAAGCGAAGGCGACCGAGCCGTTCCGGACCGCGACGTCGGTCTCCTTCAGCAGCCGCGGCTGCGCCGAGTCACCGATCTGCCCGGTCCACGGGATCTCCCGGATCGTCGCGTGCACGGTCTTCCCGAAGGTCTTCGCGGACACGTCGTCGAAGGTGATGTACCCGTCGCTGGTGGCCCCGCCGAAAATGGCCCGGGCCTGCTTCTTCGAGGTGTCGAGCGACGCGACGCCCTGGAGCGTGTAATTCTGCCCCGGGTACGGCGGATTCACCGCGACCGTGTTCCCGGTCATGCTCCCGTACGCGTTGAACAGCCACCACTGCCCGTTCCCGCGATTGGCCTGCACCGCCGAGTCGGAGATGTTCCCGTCGATGTTCCAGTACGCGATGTCCGCGTCGACCTTGGACTCCTCGATCGCGGAGATCCACTGGATCATCTGCCCCGGAACCGAGGTGTGGTAGTTGAACGCGTACTCATTGATATTGATCGGAAGTTCCCGCCCGAGAATGGCGGCCTCCCATTCCCGGTAGAGCGCGACGTCCTGCCACACCTTCTCCGGGTGGCTGAGCTCGTGCCAGGTCATCACGTCCGGCACCGTCCCCGCGGCGAGCGTGTGCTCCAGGAAGCCCTGGATCTGCGTGTAGAGGACGCTGGTGTTCGGCCCGGCGATCCGCGCGGCCGGCATCCTCTGTTTGATCAGGTGGTAGACCTCGTCCCACGCCGCGAAGTAGCCGGTCGGGTCGCTGAGCCAGCTGACGCCGTCGTAGCTCCACTCCCCCGTCCCGAACATGTTCCCCTCGGGCTCGTTGAACGGCACGAACACGATGTTGTCCCGGTACGCCGGGTCCAGGGTGAGCACCTGGTCGACCTGGGTGGCGATCTTCTCCTCGTAGGTGGCCAGCTTCTCCTCGGGGGTGTCCCCCGGCCACTGGTACGGGAAGCCCCGGTGGATGTCGGTCATGTAGATGTAGACGTCGCCGTCGGTGCTGTCCGCGAGCGGCTTCACCACCTCCAGGGCGTCGGCGCCGGGGTGCTGCGGCCCGTCCTGCGCCTTGGTCGACACGGTCCGCAGGTGCATGCCCTCGATCAGGTTGTTCGTCGGTACGCCGTCGCCGTAGAGCCCGTACAGCGAGCCGGCCGCGCCGCCGTGGAACGCCCCGGTGCTCTGCCCGAGATCGATCGTGAGCTCGCCCTCCCGGATCACGGTGACGGTGGCCGTGACCGTCTCACCGGCGGCGGCGCCGGAGACGGTGAAGGTGCCCCGCTGCGCGTACGACGACGGGTCGACCGCGTCCCAGGTGATCGGGACGTCCCGGTCGTACCCGTCGGTGAAGGTGCCGCGCACGGTCTCCGGAAGCGCCGGCGCGGTCCCGATGGTGGTCCGCACGTCGAAGGTGGTCGCCGCGAGCCCGGTCACCGTCGGCACCGTGTCGCCGTAGGCCGTCGCGACCTGATCGGCGGTGAGCGCGCTCCCCCAGACCCGGAAGTCGTCGATCGCCCCGTCGAAGAGCGGGTCGGCGTAGAACGACTTCCCGATGTACCCGGCGATCGTGGTCGACGAGTCCATCAGGTCCGCGGCGCTGACATCGGTGCTGTGGGAACCGATCGCCACCCCGTCCAGGTACGTCGTCACCCGGCCCGCGGACGTGTCCAGCGTGACCGTGAGCGTCTTCCACACGTTCGCGGGGAGCGCCGCCGAGCCGGTGACCTGCGCCTCCCCGCTCCCGTAGTTCGTGGTGACCGCGGTGCGCAGGACGCCGTCGCCGTTGTAGGGCGTACTGAAGAGATAGCGGCTGGTGTCCTTGCCGAGCGCGTAGATCCACTGCCAGGGCGCGGTCACGCCGTCCCACTTCACCCGCGTCTGGACGGTCAGGTCGGTGCGGCCGGCCAGGACCGCCCGCGGCAGGGTGACGTAGGCCCCCGAGGAGGTCGGCGCCCCGCCGGGCAGCTGGAGGTATCCGTCGGCCGGGGTCGCGGTGGCGCCGTTGACCAGCGTGCCGTCCAGCCCGTGGCCGGAGACGTCGGTGATCACGCCGTTCTCGGGAGGGGCGCCGAAGTCGTACGCGACGACGGGATCGGGGAGATCGGCCGCCTGCGCGGGGATCGCCGGGAGGACCACGAGCAGGCCGGTGGCGGCCGCCGCGGCGAGGAACCGGGAGGGTCTCATCACGCCTTCTTCCGCTGCGGAAAAAGTTTTCCGAGGTTTCAGGCAGGTTACTTAGACCATCCTCGATCGTCAACGAGGGGTTCGACGGAAAAGGATTTCCTGGGCTAGGCTGGCGGTGTGCCAGGGAAAACCTCCGCCCGGGTCGGCATCGCCGACGTCGCCCGGCTCGCCGGCGTCTCGATCGGCACCGCGTCGAAGGCGCTCAACGACCGTGGTCAGCTGCGCGACGAGACCCGCGCCCGCGTCCAGGCCGCCGCCGAACAGCTCGGCTTCATCCCGAGCTCGGTCGCGACCAGCCTGCTCACCGGGCGCACGTTCACGGTCGGCCTGATCATGACCGACCACCACGGACGGTTCAGCCTACCCGTGCTGCACGGCGTGGAGGACGCGCTGGGCTGGGCCGAGACGCTCGCCTTCGTCTGCGACACCCGCGACGACCCGATCCGGGAACAGCATTACGTACGCAGCCTGCTCGCCCGCCGGGTGGACGGCATCATCGTGGCCGGGCGCCGCGCCGAGGCCCGCCCGCCGCTCAGCCTCGCGTCGGCCGCCGTTCCGGTGGTCTACGCGTTCGCCCGCTCCGCCGACGACGCCGACTGCAGCGTCGTCTCCGACGAGGAGGGTGGCGCCGCCGCCGCGATCGAGCACCTGGTCCGCACCGGCCGCCGCCGCATCGCCCACGTGACCGGCCCGCACGGCCACGCCTCGGCGATCGCCCGGGTCCGCGGCGTCGAGCGGGCCCTGGCCGCCGCCGGACTGGAGCAGGTCGGCGATCCGTGGTACGGCGGATGGAGCGAGGTCTGGGGCCGGTTCGCCGCCGCCGCGATCACCCGCGAGCACCCGGACGTCGACGCGGTCTTCTGCGGCAGCGACACCATCGCCCGCGGCGTCTCCGACGGCCTGCGCGAGGCCGGCCGCCGGGTCCCGGAGGACGTCGCCCTGGTCGGCGTGGACAATTGGGCCCCGATCGCCGAGGAGTGCCGCCCACCGCTGACCAGCGTCGACCTCAACCTGCGCGAGGTCGGCCGCACGGCGGGCAAGCTCCTGCTCCAGGCGATCGAGCAGGGCCACACCCCGGGCGTGCACACCGTGCCGTGCAAGCTGGTCGTCCGGCCGTCCTCCGCCCCGGCCCTATAACCCGGCCGGCAGCCGGATCACGCGCCGGCGCCGCCGACCATCATCGCAATCCGCACGCACCCACTCCCCTCTGAACGGAGAAGCGCTCCTCTCGGTCGGGGCTAGCATATGGAGAAGCTCTCCGGATAGCGACGAGGACCGTGCCCATGCGCAGCGACGCTCAACAGAACCGGGACCGGATCATCGCCGCCGCCCGGGCCGAGTTCACCGAGCACGGCGACGGCGCGTCCCTCAACCGGATCGCGCAGCGTGCCGGGGTCGGCGCGGGAACCCTCTACCGCCACTTCCCGTCGGCGCAGGCCCTGCTCGTCGCGATCATCACCGACGACGTCGCCGCGCTCCACGCGCACGGCACGGCGCTCCTCGATCACCCCGACCCGGCGCAGGCGATCCGGAACTGGCTCGCCGCGGTGGCCCTGCACGCCACCGCCATGCGCGGGCTGGTCGCCACCGAACTGGTCCGCGGCGGCCCCGCGCTGGCCGACTGCCACCGGGCCGTCCGCGGCGTCACCGAGGCCCTGCTCGACCGGGCGGGGTCGGCGGCCCGCGCCGACGACGTGCTGACCGTGGTCAACGCGGTGGCCTGGGCCAGCGAGCACACCCCCGGCGCCGGGTTACCCCGCATGCTGGAGCTGATCAGGGTTTGACGGCCACCCCGCCGTAGCCCATCCCGGCCAGCGCCGGGTCGATGTCCGCGGGCGGCACCGGGTACGGCCAGACGTTCACCAGACCCGGGTCCTCCAGTTTCCAGTCGCCGAAGAACGCGCGGATCTCCTCGCGGCCGCGCGGCGTGAACGGGCTGCTGGCCCGTTCGTAGACCGCCGAGATCCGGGCCATCAGGTCGGGCCGGGCGTCCACCGCCGCGTGCGAGATCGCCAGCACGCTGCCCGCCGCGACCGCCTCCCGGTACGCCGCGACCGCCTCGCCCGGCCGGTCGTCCTCGCCCACCAGGTGAAGCAGGAACATCATCAGCAGGCCGACCGGCTGTCCGAAGTCGATCAGCCCCTTCACCTCGGGGTGAGCGAGCAGCGCGGCCGGGTCGCGAAGGTCCGCCTGGGCCATCGCGGTATGCCGCGCGGCCAGCAGCGCCCGTCCGTGTATGCAGACGACGCCGTCGTAGTCGACGTAGAC
The DNA here is from genome assembly GCF_040681165.1 of Actinoplanes sp. NPDC051851. Classification (NCBI taxonomy): domain Bacteria; kingdom Bacillati; phylum Actinomycetota; class Actinomycetes; order Micromonosporales; family Micromonosporaceae; genus Actinoplanes; species Actinoplanes sp. NPDC051851. The sequence continues at coordinate 109,083 of NZ_JBFAYF010000004.1, forward strand.
CACCCGGACCGACGGGTCGATCGCGTGCGCGATGTCGTGCACGTTCTCCCCCGTCGGCAGCCCCGAGCCGATGTCGATGATCTGCCGGATGCCGCGCTCGGCGACCATGTGCCGGACCACCCGTTTGATCAGGGCGCGCCCCTGCACGGCGGCCTCCCGCATCTCGGGCAGGACCTTGAGTACGGCCTCGGCGGCCGTCCGGTCCACGGCGAAGTTGTCCTTGCCGCCGAGGTAGTAGTCGTACATGCGGGCGGCGTTCGGCACGTTCGCGTCGATGCCGTCGGGCGCGGTCATGCCGGCAGATCTTACGGCCTCATCCTGTGTAGACGGTAACGTTACGTGAGCGCGGCCATGATGACGTCCATCGCGATGTCCGGCAGATCGCTCCCCATCTTCAGCGTGTTGACCGAGTAGATCAGCCGTCGCGCCAGGTCCGGCGTGGTGCCCATCCCGCTGGTGTACCCGGGTCGGTCGCCGGATTTCCCCCAGAGGATCAGGTCGCCGACCACGAGCCGCTTCAGCCCGGCGCTGTACTCGGCGCCCGCGATGTCCGGCACGGTCATCATCTCGCTCAGCGACCGCGGCGACAGCAGCCGCCCACCGAAGAGCCCGGTCAGGAAGCCGTCCAGGTCACCGGTGGTCGAGATGATCTCGGCGGCGGCCCACTGCAGCGACGGGTTCGACTCGGTCACGTCGACGAACCCGGTTCCGTAACGCTCGTACCCGTGCGCGTGCGGCCCCGGGATCCCGATCGCGGTGCCGGGCAGGCAGGTGTGTTCCAGTCCGAGCCGCCGCAGCACCCCGCGCCGGACCGCGTCCGCGTAGGGCCGCCCGGTGACCCGTTCGATCACCAGCCCGGCCACGATGTACCCGACGTTCCCGTAGACCTGCTGCTCACCCGGCGTGAACGGCGGCGGCTCGGTCCAGAGCACCAGATCCTCGGGCGCGAAGGTGTCGTAGCGGTGCACGAAGAACCAGTCCGGGTTCTTGTGGTCGATCGGCACCGGCTGGATGCCGCTGGTGTGGTCCATCGCCTGCCGCACCGTGGCGGGATGCCCCTCCGGCAGCAGGTCCGGCAGGTAGCGCCGCAGCGGCGCGTCCAGCTCGACCAGCCCCGCCTCGGCCAGCTGGAACATCGCGGTCGCGGTGAAGGCCTTGGTCATGCTGCCGATCCGGAACCGCGCGTCCCACGGCACCGGCGCCCGCGTCGTCAGGTCGGCGATCCCGGCGCGCCCCCGCCACCGCCCGGCACTCCCCTCGATCCGGACCAGCGCCCCGCTCACCTCCCCCTGCAGGAAATCGGGTTCACGCAGCGGATCGAGCGCCGCGCTCAGCGCCTCGGCGTTCAGCGGCGGAAGACCCTTCAAACCCTCTTTCCCGTACGCCGGAAGACCGCCCGTGGCAGTCAGTGCGACGCCGGAGAGGGCCCCGGCGATAAGCGTGCGCCGATTCATCGTCGACCTCCGAAGTGGATGGCGGGATCGGCGTCCACCTTTCCGTCGGCCCCTCGCCACGACCATCGGGATCACCCCTGAGCCGCCCCTGAGCGATCGCCCCTAGTGGATATTCGGTTGTGTCGCGCTACCGGGGTTTGTCATGCTCAATGCGGCCGCGGCGGTTACCGAATAAAGCGTCCCGACGGCGCCGATCCATTCTTCCTCCCCTTCGCGAGGATTCCCTTTTCTGCTGCCCTCGAGGAAGTGAAATCACGATGATGTCGCGAAACACGGAATGGGGTTGATCCGGCGGACGACAATGTTCGCCATGGACAGATCCCGATCCCTCACCGCCCTGGGCGTGGCGCTCCTGCTGCTGCCCCTACTCTGGGTGTCCTTCGCCGCGGCGGGCAGCCAGGAGTACGTCGACGACGACGGCGAGATCGAACAGACCCTGCAGGCGGCCGGCGTCGTCCTGCTGCTCTGGGCACTGTTCGCCGGCACCGGATCACGGCCGCTGTTCCGGTCGCTGCTGGTGTCCCTGTCCGGCGCCGTCCCGGTACTGGCCGCGCTCTGCGTCACGCTGTATCTCGGCTACCACGCCGTCCGCCCGGACGGTGTGGTAGCCGATCCCGCGTTCCGGTCCGGCGCTCTGGGAATCGCGTTCCGCGCCCTTTTCCTTGCCCTGCTCGGCACGGCACTGGGCTACGCGATCGGCGGCGTCGCCCGCCGTTTCTCCCCACCGCGATACGGCCTCGCGGCTCTCGGTCTGCTGCTGCTCTGGGCCGTCGCCGAATTCATCGGCCGGATGATCCCCACGGGCCGTTTCCAGCTCTCCACCCACCTGGTCGCCTGGGTGGCCGGGGACTGGATCATCTACCGTCCGCCGGCGAGCTGCCTGGGCCAGAACGCCGCGACCTGCGGCATGTACCACGCCACGTGGCAGCGTTCCCTCCCGGTGCTGGCCACCCTCGCGCTCGCCGCCCTGGCCGTCGGCTGGTCGGCCCGCCGCTTCTCTCCCGCCCCGGCCGCCGCCCCCACCGATGCCGGCTAGCGGCCGGCGGCGATCCCCCCGGGGCCGGAACGACGGCGCCAGGCCGGTGTGAGGCCGGCCTGGCGTGGTGCCGGGATCAGGGGGTGCGGGTCAGCGCGCTTCAAGCCGGGGCGCTGGTCGCCTTCTCGGGCTGGTAGATGTCCGGCTCCAGGTAGATGACCTTGGCAGTCGGGACGACCGCGCGAACGCGGGCCTCGGCGTCGTCGATGGTGGCGGCGATGTCGCGGCCCTCGTCGTCGGCACCCACGGCGATCTTGGCGGCGAGCAGGAGCTCCTCCGGGCCCAGGTGCATGGTGCGCAGGTGGATGACGCGCTGGACGCCCGGGGACGCCAGCAGGGCCTTCTCGATCGCGCTCAGCTGCTCGGGGACCGCGGACTCGCCGATGATCAGGCTCTTGGTCTCGACCGCGAGGACGATGGCGACCGTGATCAGCAGCAGGCCGATGAGCAGGGTCGAGATGCCGTCGTAGACGCCGTCGCCGGTGGCCACGCTCAGGCCGACGCCGAAGAGCGCGAAGAGCAGGCCGAGCAGCGCGCCGCTGTCCTCGAGGAGGATGACCGGGAGCTCGGGGTTACGCGTACGGATGATGAAGCGGAACCAGCTGCGCTTGCCCCGGACCCGGTTGGCCTCGCCGACCGCGGTCTTCAGCGCGTAGCCCTCGAGGACGGCGGCGATCAGCAGCACGATCACCGCGACCAGCGGCGACTCCAGCGGGTGCGGGTCGATGATCTTGTGATAGCCCTCGTAGGCGGCGTAGAGGCCACCGAGGCTGAACAGGATGATCGCGACCAGGAAGGCGTAGACGTACCGCTCGCGGGCGTATCCGAACGGGTGCAGCGCGGACGCCGGGCGCTTGGCACGCCGGCCGCCGATCAGCAGCAGGACCTGGTTCGTCGAGTCCGCCACCGAGTGCACACCCTCGGCGAGCATCGACGCTGATCCGGTGATGGCCGCGGCGACGAACTTCGAGACGCCGATCGCGAGATTCGCGCTCAGTGCCGTCACCACAGCCTTGGTACTGCCCTCGGTCGCCATCAGATCCTCTCCAGCGAAAAGCCACGAAAGGCCATTATCCCAGGCTGATCAAGGCCGGACAGGCTCCGGGTCGTTCTCGGGGGGATCCCGGATGTGACCTTGAGGGCGGAATCGGGACGATTCCCGTGCCCGACACCCCGCCCACAACGGGAAGGCACTGTGATGCGAATCCTGCGTCCCACCGCCGTACTCGCCGCCACCCTGCTGCTGATCGCGGCCTGCGGCTCGACCGGCGCCACCGAGCCCGCGGCCTCACCGGAGAGTGCGAACACGCACGCCGGTCATCTCGCGGCGTCCGCGCCACCCCCGACAGCGCTGCGCGACGGCGAGCGCTTCGTCGACCTGGCGCTCTCGACGGCGTACACCCCGAAGGCCCCGAACGGGGGCACCGACGACTATCGCTGCTTCCTGGTCGATCCCGGCCTGACCGAGGAGGCGTACCTGACCGGCAGCCGGTTCCTGCCGCAGAACGCGGCGATCGTGCACCACGCGATCTTCTACCGGCTCGACCCCCAGCAGGCGCAGGAGGCGGTCAAGGTCGACGCCTCGACGCCGGGCGAGGGCTGGACCTGCTTCGGCGACGCCGGGGTGGAGGGCCAGACCGCCTGGGTGGCGCACTGGGCGCCGGGCGCCGGCGAGACCATGATGCCCACCGGCACCGGGTTCGCCATGCCACCGGGGAGCAAGCTGGTCATGCAGGTGCACTACAACCTGCTCGCCGAGGGTACGGCCGGCCAGACCGACCAGTCGGGCATCCAGCTGCGGATGGCGAACGCCACCACGAAGCTCACCTCGCTCTCCACCGCGCTCTTCCTGGCGCCGATCGAGCTGCCCTGCGCGACCGGCGAGAGCGGACCGCTCTGCGACCGGGACGCCGCGATCAAGGACGTGGGCAGCCGCTTCGGCGCCGAGGCCGGCGAGCAGGAGGGCCAGCTCGTGCAGTGGTGCAGCGGCGGCACCCCGAAGCCCGGGAACACCCAGCACTGCGACCAGCAGTTGGAGGAGGGCGGCACGGTCTACATGGCCGCCGGGCACATGCACCTGCTGGGCCGGTCGATAAAGATCGAGCTGAACCCGGGGAAGGCCGGCGCCACCACGATCCTGGACCAGCCGCAGTACGACTTCGACAACCAGGCGCTGGTGCCGCTGGCGAAGCCGATCACGGTGAAGCGCGGCGACACGATCCGGGTCACCTGCACCCACGACGCGACGCTCCGTAAGAAGTTGCCGCAGCTCAAGACCCTTCCGGCCCGGTACGTCGTCTGGGGCGAGGGCACCAGTGACGAGATGTGCCTGGGCATCCTGGTGGTCACGCCGACGGCGTAGACGCGCCGGCCGGTACGGCGCCCGCAGTGCCGGAGCACCTTTTGAGCGAGCGGTGGGAGGCGACGGCGTACCGGAAATTCATTGGTCTTTCTCGATCATTTCGGATCTGTTAAACAGATCGGGGATCGACCGGAAGGGCCCGCATGGATCCGTTCGAGAGGGTGCCGCTCGGCGGCACCGGCGTCACCGTCACCCGGCTCGGCATGGGGCTCGCCCCGATCGGCGGGCTCTTCGAGCCGGTCGGTGACGCCGCCGCGACCGCCACGATCGACACGGCCTGGGACCTGGGCGTGCGGTTCTTCGACACCGCCCCGCTCTACGGCGCGGGCCTCTCGGAACGGCGGGCCGGCGCGGCGCTGCGGCGTCGCGACCGGTCCGCCTTCACGCTCGCCACCAAGGTCGGCCGCCGCCTGGTCCCGGAGCAGTCCGGAAAGGATCACGCGGCCGGGATGTGGGCCGAGCCGTCCGGCGCCTCCGCGGTCTGGGATTTCAGTTTCTCCGGGGTACGGCTGTCGTACCGCGAGAGTCTGGCCCGCCTGGGACTCGACCGCGCCGACGTCCTGCACCTGCACGACCCCGACGTCCACTTCGGGCCGGCGGTGGCCGAGGCGTTGCCCGCGCTGGTCGAGCTCCGCAAGGCCGGCGAGATCGGCGCGGTCTCGGCCGGGATGAACCAGTCCGCGATGCTGACCGAGTTCGCCCGTACCGGCGCCTTCGACTGCTTCCTGCTCGCCGGCCGCTACACCCTGCTCGACCAGTCCGGGCTCGCCGACCTGCTGCCGGAGTGCGCGCGGCGCGGCCTCTCGGTGATCGTCGGCGGCGTCTACAACTCGGGAGTCCTGGCCGATCCGGATCGGCGCGCGGTCTACGACTACCACCCGGCCACCGCCCGGGTGATCAACCGAACCCGGGCGCTCGCCAAGATCTGCGGGCGGCACGGGGTGCCGCTGCGGGCCGCCGCGCTGCAGTTCCCGCTCGCGCACCCGGCGGTCGCCTCGGTGCTGGTCGGGATGCGCTCGGCCCGGGAGGCCGCCGACGCCGCGGCGATGGCCCGCTGGGAGATCCCGGGCCGGCTGTGGCGGGATCTGATCCGGGAGGGACTGCTCGATCCGGAGGTGCCGCACCCGTGATCGTCGTGGACGCGCACCATCACCTGTGGACGGCCGACTACCCGTGGCTGGCGGCGCCGGCGCTGGCCCCGATCCGGCGCGACTACACGATGGCCGACCTGCGCCCGCACCTCGCCGCGGCCGGGGTGAAGCGGACCGTGCTGGTCGAGGCGGGCCGCTGTCACGCCGCCGAGACCAGCCGGTTCCTGGCGCTCGCGGCGGTCACCCCGGAGATCGCCGGGGTGGTCGGCTGGGCCGCGCTGGCCGATCCGGATCTGCGCGCCATGCTCACCCGGCACCGCGCCGGCCCGGGCGGTGACTGTCTGGTCGGCGTCCGCGACCAGTTGCAGGCCGGGCCGGACGACCTGCTCGACCGGCCCGCGATCCGCGCCGGCCTGGCCGGGGTGGCCGCCGCCGGGCTCGTGAACGAGCTGGTGGTCCGCGCCGCCCAGCTCCCCGCGGTGGCCCGCGCCGCGGCCGGCCTGCCGGAGGCGCGATTCGTCCTGGACCACCTGGGTAAGCCATCGATCAGCGCCGGGGTCGACCGGTGGCGGCGGCTGATCGAACCGGTGGCGGCCTGTCCGAACGTGGTCGCCAAGCTCTCCGGGCTGGTCACCGAGGCCGGTCCGGGGTGGACCCGGGCGGTGCTGAGCCCGTACGTGAAGGCGGCCCTGGAGATGTTCGGCCCGGACCGGCTGATGTTCGGCTCGGACTGGCCGGTCTGCGAGGTGGTGGCGACGTACGAGGAGGTCGTCGCCGTGCTCAGCGAGATCCTCGGCGGTCGCCCCGCGGCCGTCTTCGGCGGGACAGCGGCCCGCGTCTACCGATTGGAGAACTGCTGATGAGGTACCTGCGCGTCGGTCCACCCGGTGCCGAACGCCCGATGCTCTACGCCGGCGGCCTCCTGCGCGACCTCTCCCCGGTGACCCGGGACATCGACGCGGCCTTCCTCGCCGCGGGCGGGTTCCGCGGCGACCCGGCCGTGCTGCCCGCCGCCGACCTGGACGGGCACCGGATCGGCGCGCCGATCGCCCGGCCCGGCGTGGTGCTCTGCGTAGGGCAGAACTACGCCGCGCACGCCGCCGAGTCGGGCGCCGCGCCGCCGGAGGAGCCGATCGTCTTCTACAAGGCGCCGAACACCGTGGTCGGCCCGGACGACGACATCGTGATCCCGCCTGGCGCGGTCCGGACCGACTGGGAGGTCGAACTGGGTGTGGTGATCGGTCGGACCGCGCGCTATCTGCACAATCCCGAGGAAGCCCTGGCCTGCGTCGCCGGGTACGTCGTATCAAACGACGTGTCCGAAAGGGACTACCAACTGGTCCGGTCGGGCGGGCAGTGGTCCAAGGGCAAGAGCTGCGAGACGTTCAATCCGCTGGGGCCGTGGCTGGTCACGCCGGACGAGGTGAGCTTCCCGCTGCGCCTGCGCTCCTGGGTCAACGGCGCGCCCCGGCAGGACTCCAGTACGGCGGACATGATCTTCGACGTGGCGTACCTGATCTGGCACCTCTCCCAGTTCACGGTGCTGGAACCGGGCGACCTGATCAACACCGGGACGCCGGAGGGGGTGGCGCTCTCCGGCCGTTTCCCGTACCTGGGCGCCGGAGACGTGGTGGAACTGGAGATCGACGGGCTCGGCCGGCAGAGGAGCGTGGTGAAGGCGTGACACTCACGAGTGGCGACCTGGACGGACTGGTCGCGGCGATCACCGGGGGCGGGTCCGGGATCGGGGCGGCGTGCGCGCGGCGGCTGGCGGCGGCCGGGGCCAAGGTCGGCATCCTGGACCTGAACCCGGGGAACGGACCGGGGCTGGCGATCGCCGCGGACGTCACCGGGCCGCTGGACGCCGCGATGGCGGAGGTGGCCGGGGCGTTCGGCGGGATCGACATCCTGGTCAACAGCGCCGGGATCAGCGCGGTCGGCACGGTCGAGGAGAACGACGACGCCGAGTGGGCGAGCGTGCTCGACGTGAACGTGATCGGGGTGGCGCGGGCCAGCCGGGCGGCGCTGCCGTACCTGCGGCGCAGCCGGAGCCCGGTGATCGTCAACCTGTCGTCGATCGCGGCGGACGCCGGGCTGGTGCAGCGGGCGGTCTACAGCGCGTCGAAGGGCGCGGTGCACGCGCTCACCCTGGCGATGGCCGCGGACCTGGTCGGCGAGGGGATCCGGGTGTGCTGTGTGGCGCCCGGGACGGTGGACACCCCGTGGGTCGCGCGGTTGCTCGCCCGTACCGAGGACCCCGAAGGGGAGCGGGAGAGGCTCGCGGCCCGGCAGCCGACCGGGAGGCTGGTCACCGCCGACCAGGTCGCGGCGGCCGTGCAGTACCTGGCCAGCCCGGCCTCCGGCGCCACCACCGGGATGTCCCTGGCCGTGGACGGGGGGATGTCCGGGCTGCGCCTGCCTCGCTCCTGAATCGAAACGTCTTTCCCTTGAGCCGGGTCACCGGCCGCCGATTGATGCCCGGCGACGAGCCCGGTGACAAGGACGAGCCCGGTGACAAGGGGGACGACGGTGGAACACGCTGTTCTGGAACGACCCGGCCAGGTCGACCGGTCCGCGGCCAAGGACTTCGAGCAGATCCTGCGGCTGGTCTCGGCCGCGGCCGGTGTTCCGTACGCGACCGTGCGAATCTTCGACGAGTTCCGCAACGTCCAGCTGATCAGCGTGGGGTTCGACCGCACCCAGCCGACCGTGGACGAGCTCAGCGTGATCCCGTTCCGGGTCGGCCCGACGGTCTGGACGGCCGGCACCGCGAACGACTACCAGGTTCACCCGTGGATCTCCGGCGCGCCGGGCGCGGTCCAGTTCTACGCCTCGATGCCGTTGATCAGCGCGGTCGGCGACGTACTCGGCATGCTCTTCCTCTTCGACGTGGAGCCCCGGGAGACCGGCCCCGCGATGACGCCGCTGCTGGAGGACGCGGCCGGAGTGCTGGTCGGCCTCCTGGAGCGGCGCCGCCAGGCCCGGGTCAACGGGCAGCTCGCCGAACAGCTCGGCAAGACCACCCGGGACCTGGTGAGCCGGCAGGAGTTCATCACCACCCTGCTGGAGACCGTCGACGCGGGCATCCTCGCCGCCGACGAGAACGGCCGGCTCATCGTCTTCAACCGGGCCGCCCGCGAGTGGCACGGCCTCGACGCCGACCACGATCTCCTGCCCGAGCAGCACGCCCTCCGCTACAACCTCTTCCACGCCGACGGCATCACCTCGATGGCTCCCGGTGAGGTACCGCTGGCCCGGACCATGCGGGACGGCCGGGTCCGGAGCCTGGAGATGGTGATCGCCCCGGAGGGGATGGCACACACCCGGGTGCTCGCCTCGGGCAACACCGTCATCGGCCCGGACGGCACCCGGCTCGGCGCCGTGGTGGTGCTGCACGACGTGACCTCGGAACGCGCCGCCCAGGACGAGCGCGACCTGGCGATGGGTGAGCTGGCAGCCAAGAACGTCGAGCTGGAGGAGGCCAACCACCTCAAGCTGGACCTGATCGGCATGCTCGGCCACGAGATCAACAGCCCGCTCTGCACGATCATCGGGTACACCGAGAACTGGGAGAACATCCCCGCCGACCGCCGGGACCAGTGCGTCACCGCGATCGACCGGAACGCGCACCGGCTCTCCGACATCGTCCGCGAGGTGCTCGCCCTGGTCGCGCTGGACGCCGGCAAGCTGACCGCCCGCCCGCAGCCCAGCCGGGTGGCCCGGCACATCGTGACCGCGAACGCCATCAACAACGAGAGCCCGGAGGTGCGCTGCTCCGACCTGGCGACCGCGCTGGTCCAGCCGGGTCACCTCGACCAGATCCTCTCCAACCTGCTGACCAACGCCCGCAAGTACGGCGGCGGCGCCACCCTGATCGACGTGACCAGCGGCGGCGGCGTGGTGCGGATCAGCGTCGAGGACCAGGGCCCCGGCGTCCCCGAGGAGTTCCGGGCCAGCCTCTTCCAGCGCTTCTCCCGCAGCGACACCACCGCGGGACGGATCAGCGGCACCGGCCTGGGCCTCTACATCGTCCGTGAGCTGGCCCGCGCCAACCAGGGCGACATCGAGTACCGCCCCCGCCCCGGCGGTGGCTCGATCTTCACGATCGTGCTGCCCGGTCTGATCTGATCCGGGCCGGGCCGGGCGTACGGTGGCGGTCGTGACCTGGATCAGCGACCCCGAGCGATGGGTGCGGAAGCTGTCCGAGGCCGGTCTTCCACCGATGGCCGGCCCGGCCCCTGAGGGTCACCACCACGCGCACCCGGTACGTCACGATGCTCGTGCCCCGCTCGATGCTGGGCCTGGCCCCGGCCGACCTGGAGCGACTCGTCTGCGCCCGGGTCCCCGGCGGCCAGGGGGCCGGGGCGATGCTCGGCTCGGCGGCGGTGGCGGCCGCCCACCACATCTCGGTCCGGCGCCTGCACCAGCTCTTCCGGCACGAGCCGCTCACCGTGGCCGCGCAGATCCGGCACGACCGCCTGGAACGGTGCCGCGACGACCTGGCCGCGGGCCGGGGCACGGTCTCCGCCATCGCCGCGCGGTGGGGTTTCGGCGACCCGGCGCACTTCAGCCGGCTCTTCCGGGCCGCCTACGGCTGCCCACCCCGGGAGTACCCGGTCGTCGCGCGCAGATCCAGGTGACGCGGCACGGATCGTCATGGCCCGCGCGCACCGGCACGCCGCACGATGCTCTTCATGATCGAAGACATCGCCGCCATTCCCGTACGCATGACCGAGGCCTGGAACCGCGGTGACGCCGCCGGTTTCGCGGCCGGCTTCGGCCCGGACTCCTCACTGGTGGAGTTCAACGGCGAGGTGCTCACCGGCAGGGACGCCATCGTCGCGGCCCAGCAGTCGATGTTCGACACGGTGCTCAAGGGCACCCGGCTGGTGGACGGCCGCGTGGTCTCCGCACAGCTCGTGACCCCGGAGATCGGCCTGGTCCGCTACCGGGTGCGGCTGCTGATGCCGGGCGAGACCACCGCCCCGGCGGTGCGGGAATCTATGCAGCTGCTGGTCGTCGGGCTGCGCGAGGGCGGCTGGCAGATCCTCACCCTGCAGAACGCACGGGTGCTCAGCTTCACGGACGCGGCCCGCCTGGAGACGGCCTGATCTACTCCGACGGGAGGCCCGGCCTCCCCAGGGTCTCCCGCAGCACGTGCCGACCGGACAGCGACTCCGGTCCCCGGAGCCGGGCGAGCACGCGTTCGCTCCAGGCGCCGCTGAGGCCGAACCGGGCGGCGGAGAGGCTGGCCATAACACATACTATAGCTATAGGGTTTATGGGACTTGAGACCGATCAGGAGGGTCCCATGAGCCAGGAGTTCCTCTGGTACATCCCGAACCAGGTAGACCCGGGCCACCGCGGCGACGACGTGGTCGAGGGGCACAACAGCCTGGCGACGCTGACCGAGCAGGCGCTCGCCCTGGAGGAGCACGGCTGGGGCGGCGCACTGATCGGCACCGGCTGGGGCCGCCCGGACACCTTCACGGTCGCCACCGCGCTCGCCGCCCGGACCACCACGTTCCGCCCGCTGATCGCGGTCCGCCCGGGCTACTGGCGCCCCGCCAACTTCGCCACCGCCGCCGCGACCCTGCACCACCTGACCGGCGGCCGCGCCCTCATCAACATCGTCTCGGGGCGGGACAACCTGGCCGCGTACGGCGACGCCGAGGGCGACCAGCCGCAGCGCTACGCTCGTACGAAAGAATTCCTGCAGTTGGTCCGCAGGTTGTGGACCGAGGAGAACGTCACCTTCGAGGGCGAGCATTTCCGGGTCGAGGACTCCACGGTCGTCCCGCGCCTGACCGGCGGCACCCCGCGCCTCTACTTCGGCGGCGCCTCCGAGGCAGCCGAGCGGGTCGCCGCCACCGAGGCCGACGTCCAGCTCTTCTGGGGCGAGCCCCTCGACGGCGTCGCCGACCGGATCGCCCGCCTGAAGCGCCTCTCCGCCGAGCTGGGCCGTGAACACGCCCCGCTCGAGTTCGGCCTGCGCATCACCACGCTGATCCGCGACACCACCGACCAGGCCTGGTCCGACGCCGAGACGAAGGTCGCCGCGATGGCGCCGACTACTCCGCCGACCCGATCCGCCGCGGCGCGGTGGGCCAGCAGCGCCTCCTCGACCTCCAGTCCCGCGGCGAGATCCTCGACGACAACCTCTACACCACCCCGGGCAAATTCGGCGCCGGCGGCGCCGGCACCACCTGGCTGGTCGGCACCCCCGAGGAGGTCGCCAAGTCCCTGCGCAAGTACCGCGACCTGGGCATCACCCACTTCGTCCTCTCCGACACCCCTTACCTCCCCGAGCTGAAGCGCCAGGGCGACCAGCTCCTCCCCCTCCTGCGCGATCAACCCAACTCAGCCGACGCTCCGAAACAGCCCTTACCCCGCTGGTCGATTCCGGCGGGATCGTCGTCGCCGGCGGGGTAGCGGGGTGGGCGTTCTCGGTCATGGTCCGGGTTGGGGGTTATCCACAGCCGGGGTTTGTCCACAGGGTCCCGGGCCAAGATCGCTGCTATGTGCCACTGTTCCGTTAGGGATGGGGGTTTCCCCCGGTCGGGGTGGGCCCCGACCGGCCGGACTTGATCAACATTCCATGATCAACTGCGGAGATGATCTTGGTGGCTGGCGTTCAGGGGTGTGTCGGCGGGCTGGAGTGACCCGTGAGCGCCAGCTTTCCCGGCGCGGCTGGTGTTCAGGGGTCTCTCGGGCGCCGGAGACACCCCGGATCGCCAGCCGACCGGCCCGAGGCACCCCGGATCGCCAGCCGACCAGGGCCGAGGCACCCCGGACCGCCAGCCGACCGGCCGGGGCGCCCTGGACCGCCGGCTCACCGCCCGCGGGATACCGCCCGACCGGTCCACGAACGAACCCCGGCAGGCGGAGCCGACGATCCGCAGGCGGCGAGTGTTCGGGCGGGCACCCGATCACGGGATCCGGCGTCCCGCCCAGGTGGTCCAGATGTGACCAGCAGGGTCAGCCCTGACCACCAGCCCGCCCGAAACGCATCCAGATCTTGACAAGCACGGCCCACACATCAACCCCAACTTGCCAAGATCGCGGCGGGCGGCGGGCGGCGGGCGGCGGGCGGCGGGCGGCGGGCGGCGGGCGGCGGGCGGCGGGCGGCGGGCGGCGGGTGTCAGATGGTGCGGTGGGGGTCGACGAGGATCTTCGGGCCGGGGCCAACGGATGAAGGGCGGTGGCCGCGGAAGACGTCGGCGACCTCCTCCAGGGAGATCGTGGCGCCGATCAGGGGGCGGGGGTCGACCAAGCCCTGGGCGTAGGCGTCGATGGTGCCCGCGAGGCCCGCGGAAGCGCCGAGGATGCCGACCGTGGTGACGTCCTTCAGGACCATCGTGCGGGTGTCCATGTGGCTCGGGGTGCCGGAGAGGCCGATGTAGACGACGCGGCGGCCCGGCTCGACCAGGTCGACGGCGAGGGCGGGCATGCCGGGGCCGTTGGAGGCGTCGACCACGGCGTCCCACGGGAGGTCGGGGAGGGTGTCGCGGGTCCAGGCGTGCGGCAGGTCGGGGCGGGGTGCCTCGCCGAGCAGGTGGACCTCGGCGCCGCGCGCGCGGGCGAACATGGCGACCAGGCGGCCGATCGCGCCGGTGCCGATCACCAGGAGGCGCTCGCCCGGGGAGAGGAGAGCGGCCTCGACGCAGCGGAGCGCGTTGCCGCCCGGCTCGACGAGGGCGCCGAGCTCGTCGTCCACGGCGTACGGGAGGGGAAGGAGCTGGCGGACCGGGACCGTGACCTGTTCGGCGAGCGCACCCGGCAGGCCGTCCTGGATCCCTAGCTCGCGCTGCGAAGCGCAGATGTGGTGGCGGCCGGCCAGGCAGCGGCGGCAGTCACCGCAACCGATCATGGTGTCGCCGGTGACCCGCCTGCCGTGCCAGGACGGGTCGACGCCGGGGCCGGTGGCGATGACCGTGCCGGACCACTCGTGGCCGGGGCGCAGCGGGTAGGACGCCTGGCCCGTGTGCAGGTAGCTCATCTCGCCGGTGAAGAGCTCGACGTCGGTGCCGCAGACGCCGGCCCGGCCGACCTCGACGACGACCTGACCCTCGGCCGCGACCGGCTCGGGGACATCCTGGACCTCGGCCTTTTCCGGCCCGGTGAAGACGAGTGCGCGCACGCGTCCACGATAACCCGAAATGATCTTGTCACTATCTTGACCAAACTAAGAAACATCCGGACTCTTATGGGAGCGCTCCCCATCGACGCAGATCGAAGCAAAAAGGAAGGTAGACATGCGAAGAGCCCTGATCGCCATCTGTGCCGCCCTGCTCGCCGCCGTCGGCTCGCTCCTGGTCCTCGGGAACCCGGCGTACGCGGCGACCGGACTGCACGTCGTCGGCACCGACATCTACGAGGCCAACGGGAACAAGTTCGTGATGCGCGGGGTCAACCACGCGCACACCTGGTACACCGGGCAGACCAGCTCGTTCGCCAACATCAAGGCGTGGGGCGCGAACACCGTCCGGGTGGTGCTCAGCGGCGGGCGCTGGACCGCCAACAGCGCCACCGACGTCGCCAACGTCATCGCGCTCTGCAAGGCGAACAAGCTGATCTGCGTGCTGGAGGACCACGACACCACCGGGTACGGCGAGGACAGTGCGGCGTACACGCTGGACCAGGCGGTGAACTACTGGATCAGCCTGAAGGATGTGCTGGTCGGCCAGGAGAACTACGTCGCCATCAACATCGGCAACGAGCCGATCGGCAACACCAACCCGGAGCAGTGGACCGCCGCCACCACCGCGGCGATCGCCAAGATGCGCACCAACGGCTTCCAGCACCTGCTGATGATCGACGCGCCGAACTGGGGCCAGGACTGGCAGAACGTCATGCTCAACAACGCGCAGACGGTGCTGGACGCGGACACCCAGGACAACACGGTCCTCTCCATCCACATGTACTCGGTCTACGCGGCGGCCTCGACCATCACCACGTACCTGAACACGTTCCGCACCAACGGCTGGCCGCTGGTGATCGGCGAGTTCGGCTGGCAGTTCGACTCCAGCCAGGTCGACGACCAGACGGTGATCGCCGAGGCGGTGGCCCGGGACATCGGGTACATCGGCTGGTCCTGGTCGGGCAACACCGACCCGATCCTGGACATGGTGCTCAGCTTCGACCCGGCGCAGGAGACCACCTGGGGCCACCGGATCTTCGACGGTGCGAACGGGATCACCGCCACGGCGAAGCAGGCGACGATCTTCGGAACCACGACGACGTCGTCACCGACCGCCTCGCCGTCGTCCTCCTCCGCTTCCCCGTCGGCCAGTTCTTCCTCTCCGTCCACGGGGAAGACCTGCTCGGCGGCGTACTCGATCGTCGGGAGCTGGACCGGCGGCTTCCAGGGTGAGGTCAAGGTGACCGCCGGCAGCTCGGCGATCAGCTCCTGGACGGTGACCTGGACGTACGCGAACGGCCAGACCGTCTCGAACGCCTGGAACGCCACCGTGACCAGCAGCGGCTCCGCGGTGACCGCGAAGAACGTCGGCTACAACGGCAGCGTCGGGGCGGGGGCCAGCACCTCGTTCGGCTTCCTCGGTTCATGGACCGGCACCAACAGCGTCCCCGCGGTGACCTGCACCGCTGCGTGATCCGTTCACAACGGCCGGGCGCGCCACCGCGCCCGGCCGTTGTGAAACAACGTCAGCAGCCGTTACGGGTGCTTCCCACCGCCACGTCGTCGTACCAGAGGGTGTCGGCGCCGTCGCCGTAGCTCTCCCAGCCCAGCTTCAGGTCGGTGAGCGCGGGACGCCAGGTCCGGTTGAGCCACTGGCTGTCGATGTCGTGGGTGGCGACGCCGTCCTCCAGCAGGCCCGGCACCGAGGTCCCGTTCAGCCAGGTCTCCATGGTGCCGTCGGTGCCGTCGATTTTGAACTCGACACAGGTCCAGGTGTCCACCGGCAGCGGGGCGGAGAGCGCCACCCCGGCCGGGCTCTGCTCGGGCAGCGTGGCGTCGTCCGAGGCCCGGTTGAACTGCAGCGCCCCGTTCTGGCCGCCGAACCGCAGGTCCTTGCCGCTGTCGTTCGCGTCGGTCATCGCGACGGCGGTGACGTGGGCGGCGGGCAACGCGGTGGTGTGCTTGACCCAGTAGCGGACGTACCAGACGTTCGTCGTGGCGCCGAGGATGCCGGTGCTGCGGACGAAGACGTGGTTGCAGTACCCGGCCGCGCCGGCGATGCGCAGCGACGCGGAGCCGGTGTGCGCCTCGGTGCCGTCGATCGCGGCGGTGCCCGCCCCGGAGCAGTCCGGCGTGGTCACCGCCCAGTTGCCGAGCCCGCTCTCGAAGCCGTCGCAGAGAGCGGTGCCGAGGCAGTCCGTGTCAAAGGTCGGCGAGGTCGAAGGGGCCGGATCCACGACGACCGGACCGCAGGTGAAGGCCGCCGGGACGGCGTTGGTGCCGGAGTACGTCCCCTGAAAGCCGAAGCTCGCCGAGGCACCGGTGGCGAGCGCGCCGTTCCAGGCCAGGCTCGCCGCGGTCACCGCCGTGCCGGTCTGGGTGACGGTGGCGTTCCAGGCCGAGGTGATCTGCTGGTTCCCGGCGAAGGTCCAGCTCACCGTCCAGGAGGTGACGGCCGGTCCGGTGTTGGTGACCTTCACGTCGGCGGTGAACCCGGTGTCCCACTGGTTCACGGTGTAGGCGACGTCGCAGGTCGTGGCCGCCCGGGCAGCGGATGAGAGGCCGACAGCACCGGCCGCGACCAGCAATGCCATGGCGAGAAGGGCCTTCACGAGCACACCGTCCCGTTCAGCTTCACGGACGCCGGGGCCGTCGCGGTGCCGTTGGCGGTGAAGCCGACGGAGGCGGAGACGCCCGGAGCGAGCGCGCCGGAGCCGGTGGCGGTGACCGTGGTGCCGCTCTGGCTGACCGTGGCGTTCCAGCCGCTGCCGAGCGTCACGCCGGACGGCCAGGTCCAGGTCACCTGCCACGGGTTGACCGCGGCGCCACCGTCGTTGCGGACCGAGAGGGAGCCCTGGAAGCCGCCCGTCCAGACGCTGCTCTGCGTGTACGTCGCCGTGCACGCCGCGGTGGCCGGCGTCGAAGTACCGACCGGCGCGACCAGGTACGGCGAGATGATCGCCTGCTTCGCCGTGTTGATCGTGGTCCAGTCGTCGTTGGCGATGCCCCCGGTGTCCCCGGAGTTCGGGTTCCAGGCCCAGTAGGTGAAGGACATCCCGCTGGTGTAGGCGAGCAGGTTCTCCAGCCAGACCTTGTCGATGTCGCTGGCGAGCGTGGTGCCGAACTCGCCCATCATGATCGGCGCGATGTTCTGCTCATAGAGGTAGCCCCAGTACTTGTCCCAGATCGCCGGCATGTTGGCCGGGTACGTCGGGTCGTCGAACCAGGTCTGGTGGTAGACGGACGTGGCGTACTCGTGCGGGGAGTAGACGAGACGATTCGCCACGTTCAGGCGTACCGGAAAAGCTCCTGCCTTGGAGAGGTTTCCGCCCCACCAACCGCAGTCCTCGTCGTTGCTGGTGTCGCCGTCCCAGACGTTGGAGAGACCGCCGCTGGGGCAGCTCACACCCTCGACGAAGATCAGCCAGTTCGGCTGGACCGCCAGGATCGCGTTGCCGGCCCGCTCGGCCGCGAGCCGCCAGTCCCGCGCGGTGTCGCCGCAGCCCCAGCAGGCGCCGGTGGCGGCCGGGTTGGTGCCCTCGGCGTGCGGCTCGTTGTGCAGGTCGGCGCCGATCACCGTGGTGTTCCCGGCGTAGCGCTGGGCGAGCGCCGTCCAGTTCGCGATCCAGGTGCTCTCCGGGACGGCCGAGGTGTACCAGAGCGCGGTCTGGCCGGCCGCGGTCGGGCGGTGCCGGTCCAGGATCACCCGCATGCCCTTGGTGCCCACATAGGCGATGACCTTGTCCAGGATCTGCAGCGGGGAGAGGCCGGTCAGGTCCGGGTTGACGTAGTCGTTGATGCTGGTCGCGACGGCGCCGGAGACGAGCGCGTCGTCGGAGAACGGCACCCGCAGGGTGTTGTAGCCGAGCGAGGCCATGGTGTCGATCTGGTTCCGCCACGGGTTGCTGGACCAGAGACCGTGGAAGGTCTTGTTGTCGGTCTCCATGCCGAACCAGTTGATCCCGGTCAGCCGGACGGTGGCGCCGGTGCTGTCCAGGATCTGGTTGCCGCTGGTGTGCAGGTAGCCGGTTCCGGTGCCGGTGGCGGCAGCGGCGACGGCGGGTGGGGTGGGCGCGAGCACGACGGTCACTGCGACGGTGGTGAGCGCGGCGAGCAGTCTTCGGGGGAAGCGCACGGGGGACTCCTTCGAGGACGGAAGGACGAAACATCATCGTGACATGGGAGCGCTCCCATGTCACGATCGCCGATATTCTGCTCAGCCATGGACTTCAGCGGGCAGCGGCTCGACGCGGTGGACTTCTCCGACACCCGCTTCACCGGGGAGACGTCCTTCGCCGGCGCCGAGTTCACCGGCCCGGCCGTCTTCGCCCGCGCGGTCTTCGACGGTCCGGTCGACTTCACCGACGCCGGCTTCCGTGCGGTCGCCGTCTTCGGCCGTACGCGTTTCCGTGGTCCCGCATCCTTCGACGGGGCGAGATTCGACGGGATGGCCTGGTTCGGCAGGGGCGAGGAGTCGCTCTGGGACGACGACGAAGCCTGGGAGACCGTCGACGAGATCACCCCACTGCCCTGGGACGAGGTGAACGAGGCCGACCCGCACTGGCCGGTCGCCGTGCTGATGGGCGACTACCAGGACTACGAGGAGGGCGGCGACGGCGCACGCTTCAACGCG
The DNA here is from genome assembly GCF_040681165.1 of Actinoplanes sp. NPDC051851. NCBI lineage: Bacteria > Bacillati > Actinomycetota > Actinomycetes > Micromonosporales > Micromonosporaceae > Actinoplanes > Actinoplanes sp. NPDC051851. Next base: position 127,799 of record NZ_JBFAYF010000004.1, read on the forward strand.
GCCGTGTCGTTCCGGGGCGCGACCTTCCGGGAGACCGCCTGGTTCGGGAAGGCGCGCTTCGCCGAGACCGCGGACTTCTCCCACGTACGATTCCACGGCGGGACCGGTCTCGGCTCCCCCGCCGTCGACCTGACCGGCGCGGTCTCCACGGGTGCGCCGGTGAGCTGGCCGTGGGGCTGGTCGGTCGAGGAGGAGCGCCTGGTCGCGAGCGCGGAGTGGGCGTACCGGAACGATCCCGTCGCCCTCGCCGCGATCGGCGACGCGGACCCGGACCGGCGGCAGGAGGTGGTCGACGCGATCTGCGCGAGCCTGCGGGTCCCGCTCTCCTTCCCGCTGACCGGCGTGCTCTCCCCGGAGGAGCTACGGGTGATCGAGCACCGGCGGCGGCAGCAGGAGACCCTCGCGAGCCGGCTGCGCGGCGGCCGCTGGGCGGGCATGCGTCTCGAGCTCTCCGGTGCGACCCTGGTCGACCTGGACCTGACCGGCTGCGAGGGCGGGTACGCGGAGTTCTGCGGCGCCCAGTTCCACGGCACCACCCACCTGAACGAGGCGGGCTGGAAGCGGCTGGAGCTGGACCTGGGCGGCGGGAGAGGCCGAGCGACCTTCCACGGTTGACCGGCGCGCCGCGGCTTTGTCGGCGCGCCGGTGACCGGGAACGATCAGGCGCGCATCACGGTGGCGATCGGGATGCCCGCGGCGCGGATCGCCGGGACGAAACCGCCGAGGACGCCGGCGATCAGGCCCGCGATGACACCCGCGACGCCCGCGTCCCACGGGAACTCGACGCCCTGCAGCGCCGGGATCGAGTCGCCGGCCAGCATCACGCCGACCTTGAGCGCGGCCGCGCAGCAGCCGATCGCCGCCCCGGCGGTGAAGAGACCGGTCAGCAGCGTCTCGGCGAGCACGATGCCGGCCAGCAGCGGGCGGGGCGTGCCGACCGCCCGGCGCAGCGCGAACTCCTCGACCCGCTCGCCGACCGTGGCCAGGCCGACGTTGAGGATGCCGGCCACGCCGATCAGCAGCACCAGCCCGGCCATCGACAGGAAGATCAGCCGCATCAGCTTGAGCTGGTCCTTCTGATCCTTGCGCGAGTTGATGGTCTCCACGTAGCTGTCCACGCCGATCGCCTTGAGCTTCGTGGTCAGCACCTGCTCGACCGGGGTCGCCCCGGCCATCACCACGGTCATCTCGGTACCGCTGTTCGGGTCGGAGAGCTGCGCGGACGGCAGCCAGGTGGTGAGCTCGTCCATCCGGACGTAGGCGCGCGGCTGGTAGTCACCGTCGTCGACCACCCCGATGAACCGCGGGGTCAGGTTCGCCGAGGCCCCGGGCACCCGCATCTCGGCGGGCACGTGGTACCGCTCGAACCCCTTCGCCGCCTCCTTGTTCAGCACCAGCCGCGGCGCCAGCATCGGCTGGCTGCCGAAGTCGAGCCACTCCCCCGACTGCTGCCGGTACGGCCGGAACCGCCGGACGTCCCCGGTCAGCGCGGTGAGCCGGACCTCGACGGCCTGCCCCTTCGGCTTCCCCTCGTTCGGATCCGTGCAGTTCCCGCTCGCGTCGCAGACCATCGAGCCGCCACCCCAGTCCTGGTCGATCGGGGAGGCGCCCTCGTTGACCGGGCGGACACCGGGCTCGCCGATGATCGCCGAGACGCCGACCATGGCGACCGCGTCGTCCCGCCCGGCCACCGTGTCCTCGACGATCTGCGAGGCGCCGGGCGCCGAACCGCCGGTGTTCATCACCTTGGTGCCGTCCAGGCCCATGGTGAGTTCCAGGTCGGCGAGGAGGGCGCGCTCCGCGATGCTCGCGCCGGCCTGCACCACCACCACGGCGAGGACGCCGAGGAAGAGGCTGACCATGGAGAGCAGCGTGCGGGTCTTGCGGGCCCGGATCCCCTGCACGCCGATGATCAGCGCCGAGCGGGCCCGGCCGGAGAGGCGCATCATGCCGGCACCCGCTCGGTGAGCACGCCGGCGTTCAGGTCGACGGTCCGGCCCATCCGGGCGGCGTGGTCGCGGTCGTGGGTGACCAGGATCAGCGCGCAGCCGCGGGTGGTCGCCTCCAGCAGCGCCTCGATCACGATGGTGCCGGTCTCCAGGTCCAGCGCGCCGGTCGGCTCGTCGGCGAGCAGCACCTTCGGGTCGCGGACCAGGGCGCGGGCGATCGCCACCCGCTGCTGCTCACCGCCGGACATCTTGGCGGGCCGGTTCTTGGCCAGGTGGGCGATCCCCACCTGGTCGAGGGCGGTCATCACCCGGGTACGCCGTTCCCGGCGCGGCAGCCAGCCCTGCCCGTTGACCAGGGCCATCGCCACGTTCTGCGCCGCGGTGAGGTGCTTGAGCAGGAAGAAGCGCTGGAACACGAAGCCGAAGTGCGAGCTGCGCAGCCGGGCGGCGTGCCGCTCGGGCAGCCGGCTGATGTCCCGCCCGTCCAGCGCGTACGTCCCCGAGTCGGCCCGGTCGAAGAGCCCGAGGACGCTGAGCAGCGTGCTCTTGCCGGAACCGGAGCGCCCGACGATCGCCACGCTCTCGCCGGCCTCCACCCGCAGGTCGACGCCGTCGAGGATGGTCCGGGGCTCCTCCTGGCCCTTGAGCACCTTGGTGACGCCGGTGAGCTCGATCAGAGCCGTCACCCGGTCACCTCGCCGTTCTCCGCGGTCGCCGCGGGCAGGTCCGGTCCCGGTACGGCGATGGTCTCGTCCCCGGTCAGCCCCTTCTTGATCTCGATGACCTTGCCGTCTGAGATACCGAGCGTGACGTCCACCGTCGTGCGGGTCCGGTCCGTCCCGGTCACCACGTCGACCTTGCCCTTGCCCTGCACCCCGGCGACCGCCTCGACCGGCAGGGTCAGCACGTCCTCCGCCTTGCTGGTGACGACCTCCAGGGTGACGTCGGCGCCGTTGATCAGCTTGACGTTCGAGGCCGGCACGCAGACCAGCCGCATCCCGGTCGCCTCGGAGCCGGCCTCCTCGGTGGTGGTCTCCTCCTCGGTCACGGACACCGGGGCCGAGGCGCCCGTGGTGGGCTCGGTGGTGGTGACCGGGGCCGCCGGGATCGTGCCGGCGGGCAGCGCCGCGATGGTGCCGAGCGTCTCGCAGGTGAACGGCCCGGGACCGTTCTTGATCTGCGCCTTCACCGACTTCGCGGCCCCGGAGACCCGGTACGCCGACGCGCTGTCGATGTCGGCGACGATGGCGTACCCGGCGTGGGTGGCCGAGATGACCGGCATCCCGGCGGTGACGTCGGCGTGGTCCTCCAGCAGCCGGCCGGCCAGGATCGAGCCCTTCGGGATGTTGACCCGCCGGGGCGCGCCCTTCTCGTCCCAGACTGTCGCCACCCAGATCGGCGAGGCGGCCGCGGTCTTCGCCGGCCGCCTGTCCATGTAGCGCAGCTCGCCGTCGGCCGGCGCGGCGATCCCGAAGACCGGGTTGATCTCCACTTTCCCGCTCAGACTGAGCTTGTCGGTGAGGTCCTGCCGGGTGGGCTGGACCGTGGTGAGCACTGTTCCGCGGGCTTCCAGACCGGGTGTCCCGGTCTGCTCCGCCGTCTCCGAGCACCCGGCCAGCGCCACTACCGCAGTAGCGGCGCTGATCAGGACATTCCTGCGCCTCACCAAGTTCTCCCGTCCCCCAACCGTCATGGCGCGACGGAGGCTACCGGACGGGCGCAAGTATCTATCTCAGCCGCGCTCCATAGACGTGATCCACTGTGATGGTCAGCAACACCCGCCGGTCGGCGACCATGACCGACCGGTACTCCGCCCAGTCCGGGTGCTCGCCCGCCGCCGCGCGGTAGTAATCGACGAGCGCCGCCACCTCCGGCCCGTCCGGGTCGGCGCCCGGCCCGGTCAGCGTCGCGATGCCCTCGGCGGTGGCCCACGACCACCCGTCCGCGCTGGTCACCTGGAGGGCGGCGCGCGGATCCCGGCGCAGGTTGGCGGTCTTGGCCCGTCCCGCGGTGACCGAGACCAGGATGGCGTCCCGCTCCCGGTCGTAGTACGGCGTCACCGGCGAGAGCTGCGGGCGCCCGTCCGCCTTGATGGTGGCGAGAACACCGATCTTGCTGTCCGCGAGCAGGTCGCGGGGATCGAATGCGGTCATGTCCGTTCCAAGCCCGTCCACCCCCACGCTAATTCCGTTTCGCCGGCACCATCGATACGCGAGGATCGATCGATGCTCCCCCAGCGCCCGGAAGCGCGGCGTCTCCTCGCCGGTGTCCTGCTCTCGTTCATCGGGCGCGGGCTCACGCTGCCCTTCCTCTTCATCTACCTGACCGATGTCCGCGGACTCTCCGACGCGCTGGCCGGCATCGCGGTCGGCTGGTTCGGTGTGGTGGTGCTGGCCGGCTCCCCGATCTCCGGCACGCTGATCGACCGGTACGGCGCCCGCCCGGTACTGATCGCGGGCACCACCGCCCAGCTCGCGGGCAGTCTCGCGCTGGCCTTCGCGGCGACCCCGCTCACCGTCTTCGCCGCGCTGACGGTGGCCGCCGCCGGTAACGCGCCGGCCTGGTCGGGCAACACCGTCCTGCTCACCACGCTCACCGGCGAACAGGAGCGGCAGCGCGTCTTCGGCCTGCAGTTCACCCTGCTCAACCTCGGTGTCGCGGTCGGCGGGCTGATCGCCGGCGCGATCGTGGACGTGACCCGCCCGGCCACCTTCCAGCTGATCTACCTGCTCGACGGCGCGACCTTCCTGGTCCCGCTCGCCATCCTGCTCACCATGCCCGGCGTGGGCGGCCGCATCGCCCGGGACCCGTCACCCGCCCGGGTCACCGGCGGCTACCGCACGGTCCTGCGCGACCGCCCCTTCCGCCGTCTGGTCCTCTTCGGCCTGGTGCTCACCACCTGCGGGTATGCCCAGGTCGAGGTGGGCTTCGCCGCCTTCTCGGTACGCGTCGCCGACGTCAGCCCGCGCGTCGTCTCGCTCGCCCTGGCCGCCAACTCGGTGACCATCGTGCTCGCCCAGCTCGCCGTCGTACGCCTGCTCCAGGGACGCAGCCGCAGCCTGGCGCTGAGCATGGTCGGCGCGCTCTTCGGCCTCTCCTGGCTGGTCCTCGGCGCCGGCGGCCTGGCCGGTTCCGGTGCCCCGCTCGCCGCCGCGCTCGCGGTGATCGGCTGCGCGGTCGTCTTCAGCCTCGGCGAGACCCTGCTCCAGCCGGTGATGCCCGCCCTCACCAACGCGCTCGCCACCGACGAGCTGCGCGGCCGCTACAACGCGGTCAACTCGATCAACTTCGGGATCAGCGGCATCATCGGCCCGATCAGCGCCGGCCCACTGATCGGCGCCGGCCACGGCACGCTCTGGATCGGCCTGCTCCTCACCGGGTGCCTGGTCGCGTCGCTGCTGGCGCTCTCCCTGCGCCGCCTACTCACCCCTGCCCAGGACGGTTTCGCGTCAGCGGCCGCTCAACCGGCGCCGGCGGGGTAGGCAGGTCGGCCGCGGAGAGCGTGTCCCTGCGGAGCACCTGCAGCAACTCCTCGTAGGGACCGATCAGGTACGCCCGGTCCCCCGCCGCGAAGCGGGTGTCCCGCCGCGGCGGGTGCTCCAGCGTGCCGCCGGCCGCCTGCCGGCTGATCGCCACCACCCGGGTCCGCGCCGACAGGTCCTGCATCGCCAGCCCGTCCAGCCCGCCGCCCGGCGCCACCGTCAGCCGCCCCACCAGCATCAGCTGCGACCCGACGTAGAACGTGGCGATCACGTCCAGCCCGAGCGCCGCCCCGACGAACCAGGGTGCCGCCAGCGCCGCCGTCGAGCGCGCCAGGCCCAGCCCGAAGGTCCGTTCCACGGTCGCGGCCAGCGTACGGTCGAACAACCGCAGCACCACCGGCACCTCGCCCCACCGGTCGCCGAGCTGGTCGCGGACCGCCAGCCCGGTCTCCAGGTTGACCAGGTCGTCGCTGGTCAGCACGGCGACCGCGCGGGCGCTGCCGAGCTGCACCCGGTCCAGCGTGCGGGGCGTCGTCGCGTCCGCGAAGAGCACCGGCACCCCGGAGTCGCGCACCTGGGCCGCGTACGGGTTGTTCTCGTTGCTCTCGATCACCACCACCTCGGTACCGGCCGCGCGCAGCCGCTCCACCACGCGTACGCCCACCGACCCGAGCCCGACCACCACGACGTGCCCGGCCAGCCGGTCCAGCCGCCGGTTGCCCAGCGCCTCGGCCAGCCGCAGCGTGACCAGCGTGTTGGTGAGCAGCGCGAAGAAACTGGTGCCGAGCAGCACCCCGAGCACCATCAGCCCGATCGCGAAGCACCGCAGCCAGGTCTGCTGGTCCCGGAAGTAGAAGTCGCCGAACCCGACCGTGGCGATCGTCTCCACCCCGAAGTACGTCGCGTCGACCACGCTCATGTGCGACCCGTCCGCGTTCCGGTACCCCAGCCGCAACACCACGATCGCGAGGGTGAGCAGTCCGAGCAGCGCCCCGAGCGCGACCACGATCCGCCGGTCCAGAGCGTGCAGCACCGACTCGGCGAAGTGCGCCGCCTGCCGCAGCCGGTTCGGCCCGCGCTCCACCGGATCCTCGTCACCGTCGCGGACACCGGCCGCCGCCAGCTCGTCCGGCGTGCCGAGCAGCGTGATCCGGTCACCCGGCCACACCGGGTGGTCGCGTCCCGGGCAGACCTCCATGCCGGTGCCGTCGGCCGGGCGTACCGCGAGCGGCGCCAGATCCCCGTAGCAGGAGCGCAGCGTCCCGGTCCGGTCCGCGACGACATGCGCCGCCACGAACCGCTGCCCGTCCAGGTCCAGATCGTGCGTCCCGGTCCGCAGGCACGCCTCCACCACCGAGGGCGCGGAGAGCCCGGCCACGTCCAGCACCGCGATCGAGAGCGCGGCCAGCGCCCGGCCCACCGCCGGGTTGTCCAGCTGCACCACCACGCGGACGTCCGGCCGCCGCTCCCGGACGAGCAGCGCCGTCTCCAGCGTGTGCAGGTCCTCCATCTGCACGCAGATCACCGCGACCGCGCCGGCCAGGCCCGCCTCGCCGAGCGTCTCCAGCAGCCGCGGGCTCCCGGCCACCACCGGGACACCCCATCCGCGGGCGACCTTGACCAGCCGTGGATCCGCGTCGTCCTCCACGACCACGACCCGGACACCCGCGTGGTAGAGCTGCTCCACGATCCGCAGCCCAACCCCGTCCAGCCCACAGACGATGATGTGTCCCTGCCACCCCGCACAGCCGTCCGTCATCCGGCCAGCTTCGAGGTCCGCCATGTCGGTCAGGTTACTGACCGGCCTCCGGCTACACCGGGAATCCGTCCAGCTCGGCGACGGCCGTCGCGAGGTTCCGGTCCGCGCCGAGGGCGATCAGTCGCCGGTACGCGGGCTCCCCCGCCGCCGCGGCCCGCCGGATGCCGTCCACCGACGCGAGGACCCGGCGCCGGACCGTCTCGACGAAGGCCCCGAGATCGCCCTCCCAGCCGTACGCGTCCAGGAAGATCCGCAGCCGCCGCGGCCGGTCCTCGAACGCGGTGAACCCCTCCGCCTCGACCACGTGCCGGGCGTGCAGCGGCACCCAGGAGAACGCGGTGAACGCCAGATCCCACTCCGGCGTCACCGGCCCCGCGAAGTCCCAGTCGAAGAACCCCACCAGGCGCCCGCCGGACCAGACCGCGTTGTACGGCGCCGCGTCGTTGTGCCCGATGATCAGCCCGGGCCGCCACGTCTCCCCGCCGCGCCAGACCGCGCCCGGCGGCGGCACGAAGGAGGCCACGGCCGTGTGGAAGTCCCGCAGCCACCCGGCGACCTCGAGGAGAGCCTCGTCGCTGTGCGCCCACGCGGGCCACGGCCGGCGGTGCCCGATCGCCTCGCCGTCGAGATAGCTGAGCGTCTCCCGTCCCTGATCGTCCAGGCCGAGCGCCCGCGGCACCCGATCGAATCCGGTCGACTCCAGGTGACGCAACAGCAGGTGCACGCTCGGCGTCCACGCTCCCGCCACCCGCCGTACGGTGTCACCGACCCGCACCGCGCCGCCGTCGTTACCGCCCGGAAGACGCTCTCCGGAGCTCACTCCCAGACCTGGGCCAGCCGCTCGAAGACCTCCGGCTCACTGTGCCGCGGGATCACACAGAGCAGGTGCCCGCCCGGCGCCCGCAGCGTGTGGCAGTCCAGCCACTGCCCCACCGGGACCGCGCCGAGAGCGATCAGCCGCTCGGTCTCCGCCTCCACGTCGTCCGTCTCGATGTCGATGTGGAACCGGGCCGCGTCGTCCACCGCCTGCACCGCCAGGGTCAGGTCGGGCAGCGCGCCGGGCAGCGAGGTGAACTGTGCCTCCCCCGGCACCGCCCGCGCCGGTACGCCCAGGGCCGCGGACCAGAAGGTGGCCGCCGCGGGGGCGTCGCCGCCTGGCGTGTCTATCAGGATCGTGGAGAGCCGGCTGCGATGTGCCATGGTCCACTATGGCTGACCGATGCGGCCCGTTGTCAAACGACTTACCGCCTGTAACGAGATCTCGATACAACCACGACACAATGCGGCCAAAAGCATCGCTGGGATCGGGCCGCGGCTCACCACGGCGCTTCGCCGCCCGCTCTACTCACTGTCCGTTGTGGAAGCGTGGTACTACCGTGACGGCGTGGTGCTCGCCGGAACCCTGGCAGCCTGCGCCGGCTTCCTGCTCCTCGGCGGCGCGGGCATCTTCCTCCTGCTCAACCTCGCCGATCGGCGCGCGGTCCGCCTGCTGCGCCGGGTGCCGCCCGCCCCTATCGCCTCGATCGTCCCGGCCGCCCTGGCCACCCCGGCGGTCGCCGGGACGGTCCAGGCCGGCTCGCGGCCGGTGTCGCGGGGCCGCTTCGCCGCCGAGGGCGTCACCGCCCCGGGCCCGGCCGGCATCCAGATCGCTCCGGTCAGCGGCGACGAGTGCGCGTGGTACTCGGTACGTCTCACCCGCGAGCCCAGCCGCCGCGACTCCGACCTGAGCCAGGACCTGCTCCTGGAGGCCTCCGCACCGGACCGCCCCGCACTCCTCGACGCCACCGGCCGCCTGCCGCTCTCCCCCGCCCTGGTCTGCCGCCCACCGGAGCACCCGGTCCCGTACGTGGTCACCCGGCTCACCTACCGCACGTCGGCCCCGGTCCCGCTGCCCGCCCTGGTCCCACCCGACGTGGTCGCGGGCCTGCGCCGCTCCGAGAGCCTGGTCCTCACCGAGACCCGCCTCCCCCTCGCGCTCCCGGTCTTCGTCTCCGGCCGCCTCACCCCCGACGGCCTGGACCTCCCCCGCTCCGGCCCGGCGTTCTGCACCACACGCCCCTACACCGAACTCCACACGGCCCTGCGAGCCGACATCACCCTGGCCACCCGCCTGATCCTCGGCTCCACAGCCCTCGGCACCCTCCTCCTCTTCGCCGCCACCACCCTCCTCCACGTCGCCACCTGACCCTCGCGCCGGCCAGAACCACCTCGACCCGACACTATTCGCTGAATTTTCGATTACAGAGAGTCCCGGAACCGGTCGCGGAGACTCTTTCCTCATTACCGGAGCCAATCCCGGGCAGTCCCGCTCCGGAAATAAACTTCGCGGCGGCGGAATCGCCCCCACCGCTTCGACGAGAACCCCGTTCGAGCGCTTTCCTGAGAGCCTCGGTCCAACCCAGGCCCCAGAAGCGGTGATTAGTTCACATCGACAACAAATTCACATCGGTAAGCCGTCCTGCCAGTGGCAGGACAGTCGCCACCCGCTCGGTATTACGGACGGCAGACGACACCATCCACACGAGACCCGCCGCGTGGCCCCGGGGAAGACACGGGTCTAGACTGGCCATTCAAGCCCGAGGGCTTTGACGGGGACAGCTGAAATTCCGAATCGAGGTCGGACGCGTGGCGCCACCGGGCGGAGATGATCTTTGGTACGGACCGGACGACCAGTGGCCGAAACATCAGAATCCATCTATGCGTGAGGCGATTGATCGAGCTCGTCGCGGCGGCTGGCATCTCCGCAAAACCCTTGGCCACGGATTCGGCCGTATTTTCTGTCGGCGAGTGGAGCCGGGCGGCGCTGTATGCAAAGTTCCGATTTTCACGACACCCCAAAGACCGGAAGACCGCGCAAAGGACATCCTTCGCGCCTTTCGCGACTGCCCGCACCACCACGCCGACCAGACAACCGACCTGTCGTACGCACATGGTCTGGTAGACGGCGCAGAAAAGCTTCTCGACGCAGCCGAGGACTTTCTGGACGCGGAAGAAGCGACGGCCGGCTCCGAGGAAGCCTGGCAGAAGGCCCAGGATCTGCTGGCGTTGGCCACGGTCAGCGCGGAGGAGGTCGACCGAATCATGGAAATAGCACAAAAGTTCGACGCGGAGGCTCGAACGCTAACCCAGCGCGGCTGGGTCCGGGGCGCCGAAGCAGGCGGGTCGGACGGATCACCGGGCAGTTACGTCACTCTCGCGGAAGAGCGCATGGAGGAGGCGGCCGACGTCGCCGACAAGGCACGCAACCGGCATGATCCCACGCTGATCACTCTAAAGGCCAGAGTTGTCGCCACGAAAGGTCGCATTGTCAGCCTCCGGCTGCGACTCGATCCCAGATAGTCGTAACCTGTTGGCGTTTGCCAACGTTGGCTATAGCATCGAAAGACAGCTGCGCACCGGGAGGCCACCTTGTACCGGATTGCCCTGCGTGTCACTGGCGTAGACCTCGACGACGACGCGACGTTCGCCGCAATCAGCGAGTATCTCGATCATCTTTCGTGGATCGAGATCGACGGCCGCACGCTCGCTGTCACCCACACCGAAGGTAACCCCGTCGGCGCCGCCTCACAGGCGGCTCGGGAGATCGTCGGATCATTGAGCGGCGCACGGATCGCCGAGGTCGATCAGGATCTCGTCGGCGTCTCCGACATCGCCAAGCGCGTCGGGGTGACTCGCGAAGCTGTTCGCCTCTGGGTCGACGGCAAGCGCGGACCTGGCAACTTCCCGGATCCGGTCGGCTCCTCGGGCGGCGGCGAACGAGGATCACAACGCCTGTGGCAATGGGCGCCGGTGAACGACTGGCTCCGATATTTCGGGTTGCATGACGACGAAGAGGCCCTGTCGGCCGCCCAGATGGCCGAGGTCAACGCCTCGTTGCATCGAGTGGCCGGACCGATCGATCGCGAATGGCAGCAGGCGACCGCGGGGGTTTACACGCCCCTGACGAGGATGCCGCAGCATCCCACGACGTCGGGGTTCAGCGACAAATGCCAGGTCGGCGAAATCGTTCCGGAGTATTCATCAGCGACGGCATGGCACGAGAAGATCTCCGTCAGAGCCGGGGAGGATTCGTGACCGAAACCGTCCGGTCATCGACCACCGAGAGCGACTCCACGCTGTGGCGGCTCGTTCAAGGCGTAGAGCTCATGGACATCCGGGTGGTGCGCTGGCACAGCGAACTCGTCGACTTCCAGGCGAGGGAGATTCAAGAGTTCGAACCAGTTTTCAGCGTCGAGTTTCGTCATGATGGCGAAACGATCCAGTTCAAATGGGATCTCGATTCGACTCTCAGCTCGACAACCGGGCACCGGGTTGCAGCACTCGGCCTCTCCCTTCTCCAGACGTTCTCATTCCTGTCGCCGGAGGCGAGCGCTTACGCAGAGTCCGATGTCATCCAGAGATTCGTCGAGAAAACTGCGGTCATATCCGTGATTCCATTTGTTCGCGAGGCCGTTCAAACCATGACGGTACGACTGGGTCTACCCGCAGTCACACTAGGGCTGATCCGCGCGGGAAGCTCGGGTCCCCAAGTCTTCAGCGTTCGCTCATAACGCTGCTGAAAGCATTTCCCGCAGCGCGGCGAACCGCCCGCATCGAACGGCCGCCCCCTTTCGCTTCCTGCCGAGCCGAAACGATGACGTCGGCGATCCGGCTCGGCCCGGCCACCCTCGGCCACCCCCGGCCACCCCTGCCGTGCGGACGCACGCGGACACTGCGCGGGCGGTCAGCGGGCGGGGGCGGCGCTCAGGCGGCGCAGGTGGGTGGTCAGCAGGGTGACGGCGCGGCGTGGGGTGAGGCGGTAGAGGCGGTCCATCAGGCGGGCGTCGCGGCCGAGCAGGATGCGGTACGCGTTGCGTTCCATGCCGGTGAGGATGTCGCGAGCGGCGCGCTCCGGGGTGGTGGTCGCGGCGCCCGGCAGGGGTGCGGGTGGCAGGGCGAGCGTGACCCGGACGTTCGTGCCGGCGCACTCGGCGTGCAGGCCCTCGGTCAGCAGCCGGACGGCGGCCATCGCGGCGCCGTAGACGGTCTGGCCCGGCACCGGGAGGACGCCGCCCAGGCTGGCGACGGTGACCAGGTGGGCCTCGGGGCGGGTCCGCAGCACTGGCAGGAACGCCCGGGACACGTGCAGCGTGCCGGACCAGTTCACCGCGAAGACCCGGTCGATGGTCTCGTCATCGAGGTCGGCGAGCGGTGCGACGGGCTGGGCGGTCCCGGCGCAGTGCAGGACGCCGTCGATCTGGGCCCAGCGGGCGATGATCCGGGCGGGCAGTTCCCGGACGGCCGCGCGGTCGGTGAGGTCGGCCTCGTGGATCGAGAGGGCGTTGGCGGAGACCGCCTGGGCCGCGGTGGCGCGCAGGGCGACCGGGTCGGCGTCGACGGCGGCGACCCGGGCGCCGCGGCGCAGGGCCTCCAGTGTGACCGCACGGCCGATGTCGCCGCCCGCGCCGGTCACGACCAGCGTTCTGCCCGCAGCTCTCATGAGACCCCGCTCCATTGACGGTGACGGAGATCACGTTATGGGTGGGACGACGGAAAGGCAACGACGGATTTGCGCCTTTCCAGCGCGTCGAGGGAAGAAACCGGGAAAATACCGACAGGACAGACAGAGCGGCCGACGGGGCGGGCATTGATGGCGACGCGGAACGACACCTCGGTGACCGGCGCGCCGCCGCTGCTGCTGCGCCCGGTGCTGGCGCTCACCGATCGGATCCGGACACGGGCCCGTCTCGCGGTGGTGGTTCTCGCGCTGCTGGTCCCGGGCTGCATCGCCACCGGGATGTACACCGCGGAGAAGGCCAAGGACCTCACGTTCAGCAACAGCGAGCGGGACGGCGCCGCGGTGCTGCGGCCGGCGCTGACCGCGCTGACCGACACGGCGGCCGGCCGTACGCCGGACCTGGACGCGATCAGGACGGCCGCCGCGGCGTACCCGGAACTCGGTGTCTCGGACGAGGCGCAGAAGCTCCCCGACGTCGCCGAGGACACCGTCGCCGCCCGGCTCGCCACCGCGACGGCGCTGGCCGCACTGGTGGGCAGCATCGGGAACAACTCCAACCTGATCCTCGACCCCGACCTGGACTCGTTCTACGTGATGGACGCCCAGGTGGTCCAGCTGCCGCGCGCGGTGCTCACCGCCCTGGAGGGCGCCTCCCCGCTGACCGGCAAGACCACCCGCCAGGCGGTCGCCGCGCAGGCGGTGCTGGCCGGGCAGCTGACCTCGGCCGCGGAGTCGCTGCGCACCGACGTGGAGACCGCCGGGAAGAACACCGAGCTCTCCCGGCTGGCCGACCGGCTGGCCCCGGTCGACACCCTCGCCGACACCGTCGACGCGCTCGCCACCACGCTGACCGGCAGCCTCAGCTCACCCACCCCGGCCGATCCGGTGGCGGTGGCCGATGCCGCGACCGCCGCCGTACGCCCGCTCAACACCGCACTCACCGAGCTGCTGGAGACCCGGATCTCCGGTTACGCCGTGGAGCGCGCGGTCGTCCTGGCGATCGCGATCGGCGGCTTCCTGCTGGCGCTCTGGTGCGCGTTCGGCGTGCTCTGGCGGACCGGTCACGACGTACGGCAGACCGTCGCCGCGGTGACCGCGATCGCGGCGTCGGACCTGGCGCACCGGGACCTGCCGCAGGGCCGCGACGAGATGGGCGACATCGGCCGGGCGCTGGACGTGGCCCGGGCCCGGCTGCAGGAGCAGGAGACCGCCCTGGCCGGCGCGGAGGTCGCCCGGGAACAGCAGCTGCGGGCCGGCTTCCTGCACGAACGGCAATCCGAGGCGCAATTCCGGCGGCGTACGCAGGAGATCATCGACGAGTCGACCGGGGTGATCGCCGAGGAGATGCGGCAGGTCCAGGAGAAGGTGAGCGAGGTACGCGGCTCGTCCGTGGTGATCGACGAGCGGATCAGCGTCGCGGACGCGGCGACCGGCGCGATCGTGGCGCAGGCGCGCGAGGCGGAGCAGGTGATCACCTCGCTGGAGGAGAGCCTGCGCCGGGTGGCCCAGACCGCGGCCCTGGTCACCGGCATCGCCGGCCAGACCCGCCTGCTCGCGCTGAACGCCACCATCGAGGCGGCCCGCGCCGGCGACCTGGGGTACGGCTTCACGGTCGTCGCCGACGAGGTGAAGCAGCTCGCCACGCACACCGCCGAGTCGACCGACCAGATCACCCGCACCATCGACGACCTGGAGCGGGACACCACCGCGATGGCGCACACCATCACCACGATGATCGAGGGCATCGCCGGGGTGGGCGACGCCGCCACCTCGCTGCGCACCGTCGCCGCCGAGCAGGGCGCCCTGATGGACCGGCTCTCCGCACAGATGACCGAGACACTGGGCCGGGTCGAGCAGATGACCGATCTCGCCACCCAGCTGGAGCGGCGCGAGCACGACCGGATCGCGGCGGGCGGCCGGGTCGCGCTGCGCAAGCCGGGTCAGTCGCCGGTGGAGGCGACGCTGGTCAATTTCAGCGCGGGCGGCATGCGCATCGGGATCCCCCGGGAGGGGATGTTCCCCGAGGGCACCACCGTCGACGTGGAGCTGAGCAACAGCGTCGGGTCGCTCGACGTCAACGCGCGGGTGGTCAACTCGATGGTCACCGAGGGGAGGCCGGAGATCGGGCTGCAGTTCCTGGTCACCGACGAGGCGATGGCCGAGCGGCTGGCCGCCTTCGCCGACCGCCTGCTGGCGGTCCACTGAGCGGCTCTTGCATATTGACGGGAACCTCTTTCAGAGATTGAAAGAAGTTGCTACCGTCCAGCGCAACATGTGAACGCGGGATTGCCGTCCCGCTACGCACGTGTATCCCCCCTTCTGGAGGTTCCCCGTGCTGCGAAGACTCCTGGCCGCACTCTGCCTGATACCCCTGTTGCTCCTGGACGCCCCGGCCGCGCGGGCGGCCAACACGGTCGTCGTCTACTACCAGCCGGCGTCCTCCTGGACCACCGTGCCGGGCGTCGCGATGACCGCGTACGCGGCCTGCTCGGGCTGGTACACCAAGGAGATCGACCTCGGCACCGCGAGCGGGATGCAGGTCGTCTTCAACAACGGCTCCGGGACCTGGGACAACAACTCCGGGAACAACTACAGCGTCGGCACCGGGACGGTGGCGATCTCCGGCGGCGCGGTCTCGTCGGTGGTGCCGTGCAGCACCGCGAGCAGCACCGCGACGGTCTACTACAAGACGGGCTGGGCCACGACGTACCTGCACTGGGCACCGACGAACGGATCGTGGACCACGGTGCCCGGCGTGGTGATGGACGAGACGGCCTGCACGGGGTGGGCCGCCGAGACCGTCAACCTGGGCACCGCCACGAGCTGGCAGGCCACGTTCAACAACGGCTCCGGGACCTGGGACAACAACTCCGGGAAGAACTACTCGCTCGGCACCGGCACGGTCGTCGTCAACGCGGGCGTTGTAAGTTCCACCAATCCTTGCGCAACCGCGACGCCGGACACCACCGCGCCGTCGGCGCCGACCGGGGTGACCGCGAAGGCCACCAACACGACCGTCGCGCTGGCCTGGACCGCCTCGACCGACGACGTCGGCGTGGTCGGGTACCAGATCACCCGGAGCGACGGGACCACGCTCTCGTCCTCGACCAACGCCTACAGCGACCGCGGTCTCTCGGCGCAGACCTCGTACGCGTACACCGTGAAGGCTCTTGACGCGGCCGGGAACGTCTCGGCCGCGAGCGCCTCGGTGAGCGTGACCACCGGTGACGAGGCGCCGGTGACGAGCGGCGAGATGCTCGGCGGCGATCCGCGCAAGGACAGCATCTACTTCGTGATGACCGCGCGCTTCTACGACGGCGACACCAGCAACGACCGCGGGGGCAGCCAGAACGTCTCCTCGGGCAACGCGGCCAACAGCGACCCGATGTTCCGCGGTGACTTCCAGGGCCTGGTGGACAAGCTCGACTACATCAAGGCGCTCGGCTTCTCGGCCATCTGGATCACGCCGGTGGTGATGAACCGGTCGGACTACGACTACCACGGCTACCACGGGTGGGACTTCTACCGGGTGGACCCGCGGCTGGAGTCGGACGGGGCGTCGTACCAGGACCTGATCGACGGGGCGCACGCCAAGGGGCTCAAGATCTACCAGGACGTGGTCTACAACCACAGCTCCCGCTGGGGCGCGAACGGGCTCTTCACGCCGACGGTATACGGCGTCCGGGACAGCCAGTGGAGCTCGTACTACAGCGAGCAGGTCGCCGGTAAGGAGTACGACCCGCTGGAGGAGAACAGCGCGGGGCGCACCTACAACGGCGACGTGTGGAGCAGCACCCAGCCGTCGACCAGCTCCTGCCCGAACTGGGGCACCGCCACCGGCTCGAAGAGCAGCGAGGGCTACACGCTCTACAACTGCCAGTGGCCGTACCCGACCAACAAGACGTTCCCGTCGACCTATTACCACCAGTGCTGGATCGGGAACTGGGAGGGCGAGGACGCGCGCTCCTGCTGGCTGCACGAGGACCTGGCCGACTTCAACACCGAGAACGCCACCGTCCAGCAATATCTGATCGACGCGTACAACAAGTACATCGACATGGGCGTGGACGGGTTCCGGATCGACACCGCGGTGCACATCCCCCGGGTCACCTGGAACCGCCGCTTCCTGCCCGCCATGCACGAGCACCTGGTGGAGAAGTACGGCGCCGCCAAGGCCGACGAGTTCTACGTCTTCGGCGAGGTGGCCGCGTTCGTCAACGACAAGTGGAACCGCGGCTCGGTGAACCACTCGGCGCAGTTCTTCACCTGGAAGGAGCGCGCGACCTACTCCGACGACGACGCCACCGCCGCCATCGAGCAATACAACTACGAGAACAATTTGGGTACGGCCAATCAGCCGACCAGCACGAACGCGTTCCTGTCGGGGAACACGTACCACGCGCCGGACCACAGCCAGTTCTCCGGCATGAACATCATCGACATGCGCATGCACATGAACTTCAGCGACGCGCAGAACGCCTTCAACAACGGCAAGGACTCCGACGACTCGGTCAACGACGCCACCTACAACGTGGTCTACGTCGACTCGCACGACTACGGGCCGAACAAGTCCTCGACCCGCTACTCCGGCGGCACCGAGGCGTGGGCCGAGAACATGGCGCTGATGTGGACGTTCCGCGGCATCCCGACGCTGTACTACGGCTCGGAGATCGAGTTCCAGGCCGGCAAGCAGATCGACTGCGGCTCCTCCTGCCCCCTCGCGAACACCGGGCGGGCGTACTACGGGGCCAACGTCGAGGGGACGGTCACCGCGAGCGACTACGGCGTGGTCGGATCGGCCTCCGGGGCGGTCGCCACCACGCTGGCCAAGCCGCTGGTCAAGCACGTGCAGCGGCTCAATCAGATCCGGCGGGCCATCCCGGCGCTGCAATCCGGCCAGTACTCGACCGAGGGCGTCAGCGGGAGCATGGCGTACAAGCGGCGGTACACCTCGGGGAGCGTGGACAGCTTCGCGCTGATCACCGTCTCGTACGGGGCGACCTTCACCGGCATCCCGAACGGCACGTACGTCGACGCGGTCACCGGTGACAAGCAGGTGGTCACCGGCGGCTCGCTGACCGTCTCGCTGAACGCCAAGGGCAACCTGCGGGTGTACGTGCTCGACCAGACGGGGAACCCGGCGCCCGGAAAGGTGGGTTCCGACGGGGTCTACCTGAAGTAATCCTTAGGACTACGGTCGATGGCGCCCACCCGCGATCCGGGTGGGCGCCGTCTGCGTATTGCTCGGGAGAACCCCGGCCCCCACAAGGAGCGTCCCATGGTTTCCGTTTTTGATCTGTTCTCGGTCGGCATCGGCCCCTCCAGTTCGCATACCGTAGGCCCGATGCGCGCCGCCCGAATGTTCACATTTTTCGTGAAGAACGAGGAAGTATCGGCGGTGAAGGCCGAGCTCTTCGGGTCACTGGGCGCGACCGGAATCGGTCATGGAACACCTCGTGCGGTCCTGCTCGGGCTGATGGGCGAGGAGCCGGAGACGGTCGACGTGCGGATCACGGCGGAGAGCAACCGGCTGACCCTGCTGAACGGGCCCGAGGTCGCGATCGACCTGGTCCTGCACCGGAAACGGTCGCTGCCGGGTCACCCCAACGGCATGACCTTCACCGCGTACGACCGGAACGGCGCCGAACTGACCAGCCGGACGTACTACTCCATCGGCGGCGGGTTCGTGGTGGAAGCGGGCAGCGCACCGGCACCCGATGCCGCGTACACCATCAAAAGCGGTCAGGAACTGCTGGCAGCCACCCGAACCACCGGTCTGTCGATCTCCGGACTGATGCTGGCGCAGGAGGCGGAGAAGCGGCCGGAGGCCGAGGTCCGCACCGGTCTTCTGCGGATCTGGCAGGTCATGCGGGAGTGCGTCGACGCGGGCCTGACCACCGAGGGGCTACTCCCCGGCGGCCTGAACGTCCGCCGTCGTGCGGCGGTGACCGCGCGCCAGCTGCGTGCCGCCGGCGATCCCGAGCGGCACGCGATGGAGTGGCTGACCGTTTTCGCCATGGCGGTGAACGAGCAGAACGCGGCCGGCGGACGGGTCGTGACCGCGCCGACCAACGGTGCCGCGGGGATCATCCCGGCCGTGCTGCACTACTACACGCGGTTCGTGCCCGGTGCCGACGACGACGGGGTGGTCCGGTTCCTGCTCGCGGCGGGTGCGATCGGGATGCTGTTCAAGCAGAACGCGTCGATCTCCGGTGCCGAGGTGGGCTGTCAGGGTGAGGTCGGCTCGGCGTGCGCGATGGCCGCGGCCGGGCTGGCCGAGGTCCTCGGCGGCACCCCCGAGCAGGTGGAGAACGCCGCCGAGATCGGCATGGAGCACAACCTGGGCCTGACCTGCGACCCGATCGGCGGCCTGGTCCAGATCCCGTGCATCGAGCGCAACGGGATGGCCGCCGTCAAAGCCGTCACCGCCGCCCGGATGGCGCTGCGCGGCGACGGGCGGCACCACGTCTCCCTCGACAAGGTCATCAAGACCATGAAGGAGACCGGCGCCGACATGAAGTCCAAGTACAAGGAGACGGCGCGCGGAGGTCTCGCGGTCAACGTCATCGAGTGCTGAGGTTTCGTATGGTGATCACGTGGGTCCCACCTTGAACGCCGACAAGACCCGGAACGCGCTGCGCGACGCCGCGCGCGTCTCCTGGCAGACCCTGCTCATCCTGGCGTTCGTCTGGGTGCTGCTCCAGCTCCTGCGGACGGCCTGGTCGGCGCTCTGGCCGCTGGTGATCGCCCTGCTGCTCACCACGCTCGCCTACCCCGCGGTGCGCTTCCTGCGGCGCCGCGGGTGGCCGTCCGCGCTCGCCGCCGCGGTGGTCCTGGTGCTCTTCCTGATCGTGCTCTCCGGCATGGTCGTGCTGATCGTGGTGCCGGTCGCCTCCCAGTCGACCAACCTGGCGAACGGGATCACCGACGGCATCCAGCAGCTGCGCGACTGGGCGGCCGGCCCGCCGCTGAACATCACCGACGACCAGCTCAGCACGTACCTCGACGAGGCCGTCACCAAGCTCAAGGAGAGCGTCGGCAGCATCGCCACGGCCACCCTGAGCGGGGTCAGCACCGTGGTCAGCGGGCTCACCACCACGCTGGTCGCGCTCTTCCTGATGTTCTTCTTCCTCAAGGACGGGCACCGCTTCCCCGGCTGGCTGAGCCGTCAGCTGCCCGGCCGGCTCGCCGCCGACATCCCGGAGATCGCCGTACGCTGCTGGAGCACGCTCGGCTCGTTCGTCCGCTCCCAGGCGTTCGTCGGCATGCTCGACGCGGTCTTCATCGGCCTCGGCCTCTGGATAGTCGGCGTCGAGCTCTGGCTGCCGCTGGCCGTGCTCACCTTCATCACCGCGTTCATCCCGATCGTCGGCGCCCTGCTGGCCGGCGTGGTCTCGGTGCTGATCGCGCTGGTCTTCAACGGCTGGGTCAAGGCGCTGATCGTGCTCGGCATCATCCTGCTGGTCCAGCAGCTGGAGGGGAACGTCTTCCAGCCGATGCTGCAGAGCCGCGGCCTGGGCCTGCACGCCGGGGTGGTGCTGCTCGCGGTCACCCTCGGCGGCAGCCTCTCCGGCATCATCGGCAGCCTGCTGGCCGTGCCGGTGGCCGCGATGCTGGCGGTGATCTGGAACTACATCCGCGAGCAGCTCACCGATCCGCCGCCTGTGGTTCCTCCTGCGGATCCACCCGCAGAGGTGGAGGCTCCGGAGTCGGCCGAGGCGTGATCGCGGCTGCCAGGGCGGCCGCGCCGAGCAGGCCGGCGCCGATCCACAGGGCGGCGCGCAACCCGGTCACGAAGGCCTCGGGGCTGTCGCTGCCGCCCGCGTCGAGGAAGACCGTGGCGAGCACCGCGACGCCGATCAGGACGCCGATCTCCCGGACCGAGTTGTTGATCCCCGAGGCGATCCCCTCGTCGCTGTCCGGGGTGAAGGCGAGCGCCTGGGTGGCCACGACCGCGAAGAAGGCACCCATGCCGCATCCGGCGCAGAGCATGCCGGGCAGCAGGCTGACGTAGTCCACCCCGGGCGAAACCGTGAGGGCGAACCAGACGAGCGCGGCGCCCTGGAGGACCGAACCGGCGATCATCACCGGTCTGGTACCGATCCGTTCCGCGAGGATGCCCGAGACCGGGGCGCCGATCGCCGGGAGGAGCGTCCACGGCAGGGTACGGATACCGGCTTCGAGAGGGCCGTACCCGAGGACCTTCTGGAAGAACTGGAGGAGCAGGAAGACCGAACCGAAGACGCCCGCGGTGAGCAGCAGGGCGTTGAGGTTGGTCAGTGAGAAGCCACGGTTGCGCATCAACCGGGCGGGCAGCACCGGCGCCGGAGTACGCCGTTCCCAGAGCACGAGGGCCACGGTCAGCAGCACCGCGGCGGCCAGCGGCCAGACCGACATCGGGGCACCCCAGCCGTGCACGGCGCTGTTGGTCACGGCGAGGACGAGACCGCAGATCGCGCCGGAGAGCAGCGCCAGGCCCGGCCCGTCGAATCTCTCCGCCGTGCGTACCCGCGTGTCCGGGAAGACCCGGGCCGCCGGCACGATGAGCAGCCCGAGCGGCACGTTGAGCCAGAAGATCCAGTGCCAGTCGGAGTACTCGACGATGAGCCCACCGACGAACGGGCCGATCGCGACCGCGAGCCCCTGCGCCGCCGACCAGATCGCCACGGTCATCGGCCGCCGCCCCGCCGGCACCGCGTCCACCACCAGGGTCAGCGAGAGCGGCACCAGCATCGCCGCGCCGAGACCCTGCACGGCCCGGAACGCGGCGAAGGCGGCGATCGTGCCGGAGAGCGCGACGGCGGCCGACGCCACGGTGAAGAGAGCCACCCCGGCCCGGAAGACACGGCGGCGGCCGATCCGGTCACCGAGCGCCGCCGCACCGAGGATGAGGATGGCGAAGGTGATGGTGTACGAGTTGACCGTCCAGGTCAGCCCGGTCATGTCGGTGTGCAGGCTCCGCTGGATCTGCGGCAGCGCGATGGAGACCACGAGGTTGTCGAGACTGGCGATGAACGCGGCGCCGGCCCCGACGATCAGCGGTACCGGTGAGATCTTGTTCGGCATGACGGGTTCTCTCTAGGAACGGGTGAGCTGGCGGGTGATGAAGTCCTCGACCGCGTCGACGCCGGGCGCGGCGTCGATCTCGGCGCCCAGTCGGCGGGCCGCCCGCTGGAATGCCGGATCCGCCTCGATCGTCCGGATCGCGGCGCCGACCTCCTCGGCGCTGGGCGCGGCCCGGCGCAGCCGCAGCCCGGCGCCGGACCACTGGAGGCGGGCGCCGACCTCCGGCTTGTCCTCGGTGTCACCGGCGACGATCAGCGGCACGCCGTGCCGCAGCGCCAGGTTGACCGCGCCGTACCCGCCGTTGGTGACCAGCAGGTCCACGTGCGGGAAGAGCCACGAGTAGTCGAGGTACGCGCCGATGCGCACGTTCTCCGGCACCGCGCCGAGGCCGGCGACCAGGGCGGCCTCCACCTCGGACTCGGGCCGCCC
Source organism: Actinoplanes sp. NPDC051851 (assembly GCF_040681165.1). Taxonomy (NCBI): domain Bacteria; kingdom Bacillati; phylum Actinomycetota; class Actinomycetes; order Micromonosporales; family Micromonosporaceae; genus Actinoplanes; species Actinoplanes sp. NPDC051851. The sequence continues at coordinate 149,981 of NZ_JBFAYF010000004.1, forward strand.
GCCACCGCTGATCACGACGATGCAGTCCCGGTCGGCGAGAGCCCGTACCGTCGGTGTGACCAGGGTGGAGAAGTCGGAGTTCGCGACCGTGCCCTGGGTCACGTGCACCACCCGGCGGCCCTCCAGGTCGCGATGCCACGGTGGCGGTGGGCTGCCGGCGGCGGTGGAGGTCATCGGGCCCACGTAGATCAGTTCGGTACGCGCGTTCGGGCGGGGGTACTCGAAGCCCTGGATGCCGAGGTGGAGCAGGGCGTCCCCGAGGCCGGGCATCTCGAAGAACGGCACCGGCAGGTCCACGTTCACCAGGCGCCTGGTTCCCGCGGCGAGGCACCGCTGCGCGGGCCCGAGCACGAACCGGTTCGCGACCGTGTGCAACAACCGGTTGCGGACCGTCTCCCAGAGATTGGTGGCCGGGAGCAGGCCCATGCCGTACGGGGGCAGGCCCGGCGCCCGCAGGGTCATCGGGCTGATGCCGAGGACACCGATCGCCGGCCGGCTCTCGCGGGGCAGCAGGGTGAGCGGGTACACCCCGGCGAAGAGCATCTCGGAGAAGATCACGTCGGTCGGCTCCGCCGCGAGCGCCGCGGTGACGCCCGCGTACTGGGCGTCGATCGGTTTGGCGAAGACCTCCAGTACCGCGGCGCTCAGGCCACGGATCCCGGTCAGCTCGGCGACCTGGGGAAAGGCGGCCGCCATGTCGCGGTCGTCGAAGTCGGCGGCCTCCGGCAGCGGCAGGAAGGTCACGCCCGCGGACTCGACCCTCTCCCGGTGCCGCCGCCCGGTCAGGAACCGTACGCGGTGACCACGGCTCACCAGCTCCGCGGCGACCGCGAGGCTGGGCGAGACGTGGCCGAGCAGGGGTGAGCTGGTCACGAGGATGGAGGCCACTACGACTCCTTGAGGAGGTGTGCGAACGTCAGGGACGAAGCAGGAATTGACTCATCGCGCCGAGCTTTCCGGCGATCAGGCGCTCGGCCAGCCGGGCCGGTCGCCCGGCCGGGTCACCGGCGCCGAGCAGCAGCCGGCGGGCGAACCTCATGGAGAGGCGCAACCGCTCCGGCCGGGGCAGCGTCGCGAAGAGCTCGCGGACGCCGGCGCTGGAGAAGAAGTCGGCCGGCGACACGGTCTGCCCGAAGAGCCCGACCAGGTCGCTCGCCACCGCGGCGTTCTCGGTGGCGAGGCAGAGCAGTTCGCAGACCTCCGGCGGGTACGGCACCAGGGTCGCGAAGTCGCAGGTGTACTCGTAGTACGGGACGGCGTGCCCGTCCCGCCGGAGGTGGTACTCGGCCAGGGCGTCCGCGGCCGGCCGTTCCCCGGTGAGACCCTGGTGCAACGCCTCCGCCAACAGCCCGGCGTCCCGGAACGCATCGGTGATGCCCTGTGCCGTGCACGGGTCCTTGCTGTACGCCGCGTCGCCCACCAGCGCCCAGCCCGGCCCGTACGGTTCACGGAGGAAGTTCGGGATGGCGCCGCGCATCCAGTCCTCGGCCCGGGTGGCCGCCCGGACCCGGTCGGCGAACTCCGGCGCGGTCGCGTGCAACGCGTCGAAGTACGCCCGCTCGGCGTCCGCCTCGGCCGGGTACTCGCCGGCCCGCCAGGCGATGCCGACCAGGGTCTGCTCGTCGTTGGTGGGCCAGGCGAAGACGTAACGGCCGTCCACCCGAAAAGTCGGCACGTCCGGTACGGGCAGTCCCGACCAGTACGTCCACAGGCCCCGGGTCAGCGGCGGGCGGGTCCGGTACGCGGGCGCCGCGACCGCGCGGGCGACCAGCGAGTTGGTGCCGTCCGCGCCGACCACGAACCGGGCGTGCTCGGTGAACTCGGCCCCGGACGCGCTCTGCGCCCGGACACCCACCACGGCGTCGCCGTCACGCAGCAGCTCCCGGACCGAGACGCGGTCGCGCAGTTCGGCACCGGAGGCCACGGCCGCCTCCACCAGGACGCGGTCGAGGACGTGACGGCGTGGCGCGTACGCGACGTCGACGTCACCGGCGGGCGGGATCGGCGCCATGAAGTCGAGCGCGCCCTCCACCAGGCCGTACTCACGGATCGGCGGGCAGCCGCTGGACGCCACCGCGTCCAGCAGCCCCCAGTCGCGCAGGGCCCGGATCGCGGGCGGGTGCAGCAGGTGGGTGGACATCGGCTTGCCGCTGGGGAGAGCGGCGCGGTCGAGCAGCAGGACCCGGTGGCCGGCCCGGGCGAGCAGCATCGCGGTGGGTGCGCCGGAGCACCGCGCGCCGACGACGATGACGTCATACATCGACGCGCACCCGGTTCTGCCAGAGGATCAGCACCGGGGGCGCCACCAGCTCCAGGACGGCGAAGAAGACGAAGAGCGGACTCGGTACGCCACTGACCAGCAGGGAGAGCACCCGGGCGAATCCGCCGGCGAAGACGATGCCCGCGACGGCGCGCAGCGGCAGCACGGCGGTCCGCACCCGGGGAACGATCCAGGCCAGGGTGAGACCGGCGCCGAGCCAGATCATCGCGAAGAACCGGTAGTTGCTCTCCAGGTCGGGGTTGGACTCCGGCCGGGTGGGCAGGGTCGCGGTGCCGAGGATGACGTCCATCAGGCCGGTGATGATCGGGACCGCGGCGAGAACACCGATCACGATCTGCAGGGCACGGCAGGAACGGGGGGACGGATCGGTCATGACTCTTCCTCAGATATCGGTGATCGGTGATCTTCTGCCGGGCGCCACCGCGACCCGATGAGCTCGGCGACGGTCCGGCCCCGGTCGTCGGTGATCAGAGCCAGGCCGCGGTGCGGGACGGTACGCAGACGGGCCGCCGTACCGGTGGTGAATCGCCCTTCGGCGAGGGTCCAGACCGGATCGGCACCGCCGGCCCCCGGCGCGTGCTGGACGGCCGCCTCCAGGTGGCTGACGGGCAGGTCCGGCGTCGGCGGCTCGTGCAGGGTGAACAGGTCGAGCGGCGAGGCCGGGATGACCGGCCGGGCCCAGCCGTCGACGGTCCGCGACCAGTCGGCCGGGTCCGCCGCCGTAGGCGCCCACCGATAGCCGGCGCGCGGTGCCGGCGGGCCGTCCTCGCCGGGCTCACCCCCGCGGGCCGGGCCCGGGTCGTCGGTGAGGACGACGCTGCCGGTCGCGGCACGGATCCCGCTGTGCCACAGCTCCACGTCGGCGACCCAGTCGGTGCCGCGCCATTCGGCACGGGCGTGCCGCACGAGCGTCACCGTGTCATCGGCCGCGAGCCGCAGCGCCGCCGGACGGATCGCCACGTCCCGCAGCCGCGTGTACGCCGGCGGCTCCTCGGCCGGTGGCCCGAGCCAGAGCCGCACCGCGTACAGCAACTCCAGCGCGAGGGAGACCGGCATCGCCGGAGCACCGTCCACCGAGACGTCATGCAGGCAGGTCGCCCAGTCCGCGTGCAGCCGGTGACGGCTCTCCAGCAGGCGGCCCGGGGCGAACTCGGTCACGTCGCCGAGCAGGAAGCGGCGGGTGAGCATCCGGTCGCGACCGGCCCAGTGCGGCGGCAGTGGGATGCCGTGCAGGTAGACCGGGGCGACCTCGCCGATCTCGGCCATGTAGCCGATCTCGCCGCGGTCGTCGTGAGTCAGCTCAGCCCGCCAGGCCCGGGTCCCGGCGGCGACGGTGATCGGGCGCATGTACCGCGTGGCCGCCTTGAGATTGGTGATCAGTCCCACCCCCTCCCAGGTGGGCCAGGCCAGCGTCTTGACCGGGTATCCGAGCCGGTGCCCGGCCCAGTACGCGAGCCGGGCCAGCCCGTCGTTGGCGGCGGCGTAGTCGAGTTGGCCGGGCATCCCGCCGTACCGTCCGGTCTGGGAGCCGACCGCGCAGAGCACCTTGAGCCGGTGGTCGCCGAGCGCGGTCAGCAGGTTCAAGAAGCCGTCGGCCTTGACCGCGATCACCTCGAGGAACTCCGCGGTGGACTTCGACGGCAACCGTTTCGGCTGGTCGATCCCGGCGTTGTGCACCACCGCCGACAGCCGTGGGCCGAGATCGCGGACCAGGTCCGCGACGTCGCGGGCGCTGGTGACGTCGCAGGTCCGGTATCCCACGGACAGGCCGCGCCGCCGGGCCCGGTCCAGGTTCTGCCGGATCTCCCGGGCCTGTCGCATCGTGGCGATCCGGCGGCGGACCTGGACGACCGGGGCGTCACCGCGCCGCGTGTACAGATCGCGCTCCATGGCGGCCTGCTCCTCGGCAGAGGCCGTCAGCCATACGGTGTCCGGGGCCGGCAGCGGGGAACGGCCGGTGACCACCACCTCGCAGCCGTACGACGCCGCCATCTCCAGGGCGATCTCGAACCCGATCCCGCGGGCGCCGCCGGTGAAGAGCAGCACGTCCCCGGAACCGAGCGGCACCGGGCCGCCGCCGACCGGGCACTCCCGCGGCATCAGGGTGACCCGGCGGCCGTCCGGGCGCCCCACCTCGAAGAGACGGCTCGCCACGATCTCGGCGACCACCACGGCTCCGGGGTCACCGTCGGCCGGGAGGTCGAGCACGAGAGGACGGCAGACCGGGAACTCTCGGGGCAGGGTCTTGGCCAGACCCGCCCAGAGCCCGCCCAACGGCTGGGCGGCGGGGTCCGGCAGGAGGCCCATCGACCCGCCCATCGCGGTCACCGCCACGTACTGCAACCGCCCGGCACGCGTCTCTCGCGCCCACACCGGATACACCCACCGCAGCACCTCGACGGTACGGCTCATCGGTGCGCGCCACGCCCCGGGACGCACCGGCACTCCGGCCGGGACTCCGAGGTCGACGATGATATCCGGAATCTCGTCGTCGCCGGGGGCGGACTCCCGGTCGTCGTCCCAGGCCGTGGCGACGGCGCCGTGGCGCGCAGCGGCGGAGCGGACCGACTCCCGGGCGCCCGGCGTGCCGTTGACGGCGAGCAGTCGCCGGCCCGCGAGCGCGGCGGCGTCCGGCTCGGGCAGGCCGGGGAGACCGGCCAGTTCCAGGACGTGCCGCAACGGGTCCTCGGGGGTCACGTCGTCCTCCTGGTACGGGGACGCAGCCGCAGCAGCATGTCGCCCATCGGCCGCATCGAGATGACCGAGTCGCCGTACCGGGTGAACCGGCCGGGAACCAGCTCCAGGCGGTACCGGGCGACCACCATGGCGACGATCAGGCGCAGCTCCATCAGCGCCATGACATTGCCGACGCACTGCCGGGGGCCCCCGCCGAACGGGAAGTACGACATCCGGGGCGGCTTTCCCGGTGCGTCCGGCGCGAACCGGCCCGGGTCGAACGCCTCCGGGTTCTCCCACACCCTCGGGTTCCGGTGCGAGACGAACGGGGACAGCAGCAGCGAGCTTCCGGCCGGGATGTCGTACCCGGCCAGGATGTCGGGCCCGGTCGCGTCACGCGGGTAGAGCCAGATCGGCGGGTACAGCCGCAACGCCTCTTGGACCACCATTCCCGTGTACGGCAGATCGTTCAGGGTTTCGGCGGTCGGCTCGCCGTCGCCGAGTACCCGGTCGACCTCGGCCTCGATCTCCTCGGCGACCCACCGGTGCTGCGCGATGGCGTAGAGGGTCCAGCAGAGGGCGGTCGCCGTGGTCTCGTGCCCGGCCAGATAGATGGTGAGCAGTTCGTCCCGCATCTCCTGGTCGGTCCACGGCCGCCCATCGGCGTCCCGGGCCGCCTCCATCAGACCGAGCAGGCCGCCCCCGCCGGTCCGGGCGTGGTTCTCCCGGACCTCGTCCACGACGCCGTCCAGGATCCGGCGGTTCGCCGCGATCAGCCGGTTGCGGCGGGTCGGCAGCCAGCCGGGCAGCATCTCGCCGACGTACCCGTGCGGGAACATCACGTCGATGCTCTCCTCGACGACCTTCCGGAGCACCGGCACATTCGGCCGGATGTCGAAGCCGAAGAGCGAGGTGCTCAGCGTGACCAGGGTGACCCGCAGCGCCTCGGCGATCAGGTCCACCGGTTCGTCCGCGCGCTGCGCCCGGTCCCAGCGGTCGAGCATCTCCCGGGCCGCGCCGACCACGTTCGGCACGATCCCGCCGATCGCGGCCCGGGCGAACGCGGGCTGGACGGCACGCCGATGGGAACGCCACTGATCGCCGTCGGTGGTCAGCAGCCCGGTACCCATCACCAGCTTGAACTGCTCGTAGAAACGCCCCCGGCAGTAGTTGGCGTGGTTCTCGGTCAGCACCCTCCAGACCGCCTCGGGCTCGGTCACCAGGTGCACCAGGTAGGGCCCGAAGTTGAGCCGGACCACCTCGCCGTGGTCACGCTGCATGGTCAGCAGGAACTCGGCCGGATTCCGCCGGTACGGCAGCAGACTGCCCATCGGCCCACGGGCACGCGGACCCGGCGCCCTCTTCTCGTCAGCCACGTCGTCCCACCCCGATCGCCTCGATCTCGTTCCGGTCCACCGGCAGTCCGGTCGTCACGTCCACGTAGCCCCGGACGATCCCGGCCACGTCCTTCATCTGGAGCAGCACCTCGCCGCCGGGCAGGGTCGCGGTGAACCGGCTGCCCGGCCCGCCGGAGTCGTAGAGCAGGCCCCGCGGTGTCACCGCCATGTCGATCGGTACACCGCGCGCGCCGAGATCGACGTCGTTGTCCGGGCAGTACAGGTCGATACGACGGATCCCGGTGGGCGCGGCGATCGGCACGTACCGGTCATCGATCAGCTCCAGTACGGCGAGCCGGGCGAGCCCGTCGAGCATCAACGCCGGAATCAGGAACTGCTCGAACTCCGAACCCGGGCCGACCGGCCCGGTGTAGTGGGCGCGTTTGCCCATCGGGTGCAGGCGGGTCGAGGTACTGGTGACGAAGGGGCCGGTGAGCGCCACCGACGCGCCGGGCACGTGGTACGGGTCCGCGATCGGCGTCTCCGGCGCCTCCGGCCACGGCTCGATCCGCGGCGCCCGCGGGTAGTCCGGAGTGAGCACCGCCTTGCCGGCGAAGTGCAACCGGTCCGCGGTGAGTACCCGGCCGTTCGGGGCGAGCACGTCGCCGAGGACGCGTACCCCGATCACCGCCTGCCGGTCGTCGCGGTGCAGCAGCTTCGCGACGATCCGGCGCGGACTCCGGCCGGTCGAGCCGCCCAGCTTGAGGAAGTGATGGAACTCGATGTCACGGAACCCCGTCACGCGCCACTCCGGCACCAGCCGCAACGCGGCCTCGGCCATCAGTTCGGTGACGAAACACCCGGGCAGCGTCGGTGCGCCCTGCACGGCGTGGTGCCGCAGGAAGCCGTCGCGTTCCTCGGTGAAGAGCCGCTCCACGGTCAGCGCGCCCGGCGCGCCCGGCAGCACCCGGTCGACGTAGAAGGATCCCCGGGACAGCGCCGGCGGACGGCGTGGCGCCCAGTATCCCGGCATGATCCGTTCGACCGCCGCTCGCTCGATGTCGCCCAGGTGGTAGACCGCGGAAGCCCGGTCACCGGTGCTCACCTCGGTCAGGAAATGCTGGACGCCCTCCGGGGTCGACATCGGGGTCAGCGTGTCCGCCTGCGCCCCCGAGAAGAACGAGTGGTGCAGCGGCGACGCGGCCATCCCCGCGTCCTTCCAGAGCGTCCAGCCGATCGCCACCTCGTTCCGGCCCGCAGCGACGTTGTGATCGGCGGCCGAGGCGAGGAAGTCGTTGGCGGCCGCATAGTCGGTCTCGCCCAGTTGCCCGGTGAGGCCGATCAGGGAGGCGAAGCTGCACCACAGCCGCGGCGCCCGGCCGCGCAGAGCCCGGCGCAGGTTGAGGTAGCCCTGCACCTTGACCTGCCGGACCAGCCGGAAATGTGCCAGCGGCTTGCTGCCCAGGGCGCCCGCCCGGTTCACTCCGGCGGCGTGTATCAGCAGGTCGATCCGGCCGTGCTCGGTGAATATCCGGTCGAAGACCGCGGTGAGCCGGTCCACGTCGGTCACGTCCGCCTGCCGGTAGTGGACCCGGCCCGCCCCGGCCAGGGCCTCCAGCTCGGCCAGGTTGGCCAGCGCGCCGGCCGCGCCGTGCAGTCGCTCGTACGTGTCGATCGCGGCCTTCGGCGGCCGGCCGGGATGCCGGCGCATCTCCTCGCGCAGGAAGGCGCTCTTGTCGGCCAGCACCTCGGCACCGCCGCGTTCGGCCAGCTCACGGGCGATATCGTCGAGTGGTTTCGAGCCGAGCGCGTAGATCGTCGGCGCGTGCCGCAGGGCCACCGCTTTGAGTAGCTCGGGAGTGATCCCCCGGGCACCGCCGACCGCCACCACGACGCTGTCGCCGTCCAGTGCCGGTTCCGGCGCGGCGGTGGCCGGAGCAGGTCCCGCGACGAGCGTGTGCCGGACACCGTCCACGTACCGGGCCACCGCGAGGGACTGCTCGGCGCGGGCCTCCGTGGCCAGTTCGCGCAGTCCGCCCGGGAGATCGCCGCGGGTGGTGAGCACCCCGGCCACCAGACACGGGCGCAGTTCCAGGGCGGCGCTCTTGAACAGGCCGGTGAAGAGTCCCGCGAACGGGTGCGCCACCCCGGAGGTGAAGAGGCCGAGAACCGTGCCGCTCTCCGCGCGGATCGTGGTCTCGCAGATCTGGAGCATCAGGAACACCGCGTCCTGCAACCGGCCGAACAGGTCCGTGTCGCCGTCGAGCGCCCGCTCCGCCGGGGCCATCGCCTCCAGGTCGGCGATGACACGCACATGGGCGGGCACGGTGCCGCCGAGTGCCGCCTCCACCGCGGAACGGGTGATCTCGGTGAGTGTCCGGCGGCGCACGCCCTCAGCCGGTACGACCGAGAGCACCAGCGGGTCGCCGGGACGGGTGCCCAGCTCGCCCAGCAACTCCGGGGTCGCCGTGACCACGACGTGCTCCGCACCGAGCGGCTCGACCCGAGGACCCACCGGATCGGCGCCGGTCGGCTCCCAGCGCGCGGTGTACCGCGCAAGCTGTGCGGCGGCCACCGGCGCCGGGCGGGGTGGCAGGTCCAGGGAGAGCGACAGGGGCCGTGCCGCGGCCGACTCGTAGGCGGCCACCTCGACCGGCCCGGACTCGGAGCACAGCGCCCGGGCCACGGCCACGGCCGCGTCCGCGCCGAGATAGAGCGGCTGGTCACCGGCCTCCGGCGCGGCACCGCAGACGATCCGCCGCCGATCTGCCGGTGCCGCGGTCTCCTGGCGCAGGTCGCCGACCACGGCCAGCACGGGCAGCCCCGCGGCCTCGGCCGTCTCCCGCCTCATCAGGGCGAAGAGCGCGGCACCCTCGGCCGGGCGAACCCCGTCCACGCCGGTCGACGCGGCGACCATGCCGGCCGTCACCGTGGTGGTGTTGCCGTTGACACCGCCGACCAGCGCAACGTCGATGTCGCCGCCGCGCAGATAGCGGGCCGCCACGTCGAAGGCGCCCAGTGTGGACCCGAGCCCGAGGTCGATCACCATGTTCGGGCCGTTCAGGTCGAAGTAGTTCGACACCCGGGCGGAGATGACGTTCGGCATGATCCCGGGGAACGAGTCCTCGTTGGAGGCCGGTACACCGCCGCGCACGATCTCCCGGAAGCCGGTACGGAATTCGTCGTCGAGCGCGAGACCGTCGAGCGCGGCGAGTGCGCTGTCGAGGTGGCAGCGCTTGCCGTACTCGACGGCGTGCCGTGTCGGCCCGAGGTGTCCCACGAAGACACCGGTGGTACGCCGGTGCTCGGTCCACACCTCGCCCAGGTGCTGCCGTAGTTCGTCGGCGCAGCGCAGCATCATGAGCTGGCAGCGGTCCAGGGTCCGGATGACCCGGGGTGGCATCCGCAGGGTCATGCCCGAGGTGTCGTACCGGGGACCGAAGCTCAGACCCGGAGCGGGACCCGCGCCGGTGAGCCAGGCACGGACGGCGTCCGTGCCCTCCAGACCGGGCACATGCGCCGACCAGGCGGTGATCACGACATCGCCGTCGCCGGGCCGCGGGTGCGCGACCGGCCGGTCCTGGACCACGACGTGGGCGTTGGTGCCGCCGAAGCCGAACCCGGAGACCGCGGCCACCCGCGGGCGGTCCGCCCGGGACGGCCACGCCACCGGCGCGGCTGGGATCTCGATGCCCGCCTCGGCGAGCCGATACTCGGCCGGGCTCTCGGTGAAGTGCTGCTGCGGCAGGATCCGCTGCCGGTCGAGGCCCTCCAGCACCTGGATCAGCGACACCGCTCCGGCTGCCCAGCCGGTGTGACCGAAGAGCGACTTGTTGGAGGTGAGCCGGATCGTGTCACCCCGGCCGCCCAGGACGTCCCGGATGCTGGAGACCTCGCAGAGGTCACCAGCCGGGGTTCCGGTGGCGTGCGCGACGACCCAGTCGGGCACACCGTCGAGCGGGCCCTTCGTCAGGGCGCGCTCGATCGCGAGCCGCTGCCCGGCCACGTTCGGTGCGTAGATCGCCTTGCCCCGGCCGTCGGACGAGGTGCCGATCGCCCCGATGTAGCCGAGCACCCGGTCGCCGTCGCGCTTCGCCGTGTCCAGGCGCTTGAGCGTGACCGCGGCGGCACCGTCGGAGAAGAGCACGCCGTCGCAGGCCCGGTCCAGCGGGCGGACGTCGCCACTGATCGAGAGCCCGTGCAGCTTGGCGAAGAGCACCGCGTTCCGCGGGCCGACCGCGAACGCCCCGCCGCAGACCGCGACGTCGATGTTCTCCTCCAGCAGACCCTTGATCCCGATGTCCAGCGCGTAGAGCGACGACGAGCAGGCCGTGTCGACCATCAGGAGCCGGGTGTCGTCCGGCAGCAGACCGGCGATCGCGTTCCGTCCCACCTGGTAGGGCAGGAGCGACCCGTGTTCCGCGAGCGACAGCGGATACCAGCCGTGCAGCAGGGTCCGCGCCTCGCGCAGCATCCGGGCGCGTCGTGGCCGGCTCCATCCGGCTCGATCGGCGGTCGCGGCGAGGTCCTCCAACAGGCCCTCGACCACCATCGCCTCCTCGAGGTGCTGGTTGCCGTCGGCGGTGTAGCCGATCACGCAGGCGGTACGCGCGCCGGCCAGGTTGCGGACACCGCCGATCGCCTCGTGCAGCGCGTGCCGGAACCACTGGGTGGTGTATTCCGTCCGGGCACGGTCCTCGCCGAGCTCCGCGGCGAGGGCGGGGTTCGGCCGGTAGTCGTCGCAGTACCCGGATCGCGTCTGGTAGGTCTTGTCCTCGTCGTCGCGGTCCGGTGAGTAGAAGTGCTCGACCCTGAACCGCTCCGGGCGGTTGCCCTTGAGCAGGTCCGCGGACTCCAGCGAGGTCTCCCACAGCTGCCGCGGGTCGTTCACCCCGGGAAGGACGAGGCCGGTCCCCACCACGGCGATCACGTCACGGTCCGGGTCCCTCTCGGTCACCACCGCCCGGGGTACGGCCGTCGCGGGCACGGCCACCGTCTCGTTCCGCAGAGCCGGGGCCTGCTCGGGTCCGGTGCTCCGGCCGGCGAACCACTGGCTCGGCGGTGTCAGCATCACGCCGCCCAGCGACATGCCCCCGTCGGCGATCACCGTCTGCCCGGTCATCCAGCTCGCCTCGTCGGAGAGCAGGAAGAGCACGAGCGCGGCGATCTCCTCCGGCCGCCCGATCCGCCCCAGCGGGGTGTTGCGGACCGCGAGCCCGCGAACCGTCTCCGGTTCGGGGAAGAGCGTGGCGACCTGCCCGTCGATCAGTCCGCCGGACGCCGTGTTCACCCGGATCCCGGACGCGCCGAACTCGACGGCGAGATACCGGGTCAGCGCCTCCACGGCCGCCTTCGCGGTGCCGACCGCCAGGTAGTTGCCGATGACGGTGGTCGACCCGATCGACGAGAGGTTGACGATGGCGCCGCCCCCTCGAGCCGCCAGCAGAGGGTGGGCACGCTGCGCGCACCAGAGGGCGCCCTTGAGGTTGGTGTCGAGCGCGCGGTCCAGTTGTTCCTCGCTCGCCTCCAACGCCGGCCCGAAGGCTCCGCTCGCGGCGTTGTTGACCAGCAGGTCCAGCCCGCCGAACCGGGTGGTGATCTCGTCGAACATCCGGTCGAGCTGCTCCGGTCTCGCCACCGACGCGCGGATCACCGTGACGTCGTGGCCCCGCGCGGTCAGCTCGTCCCGCAGCGACTTCGCCTGGTCGTACGAGTGAAAGCAGTTGATGACGACCCGCGCGCCCTCCTCGGCCAGCCGGGTGCTGACGACCCGGCCGATGCCGCGGGCACCGCCCGTGACGAGGGCGATCCTTCCGTCGAATCCTCCCACCGTGCGCCCCGCTCAGACGGCCGCGACGGGCTGGCCGGCGGCGCTCACGACGAGGTCGGCGACCTGCCCCATGGTGCGGACCTGACCGATGGGCAGGCCACTCGGGGCCGGCGGGAGACCGTACCTGCGAGCCACCCGCCCCAACAGGTCGGTCTGTTTGACGGAGTCGACGCCGAGGTCACCCTCCAGGTCGACGTCCTCGGAGAAGACCTCCGCCGGGTACTCCAGTGCCTCGCCATAGAGCTCGATCAGCTCGGCCAGCACCCGCGCACGGTCCAGAGCGGGAGGCGCCTCGTGGATTTCCGGAGCCGGAACCGGAGCCTGGGCCGCGACGGGTGCGGCGATGTCCGCCGCGCAGAACCGTTCGTAGGAGTCCCGGATCCCGGTGACGACTCGGGCACTCTCCGCGCTCCAGTACCGGTCGAAGGCGGCGTCCGACGGCGCCGGGCTCAGCAGGCCGCGGATCAGGTCGCGGAGCGCGCCGTCCCCACCGGTGGCCAGCCGGGCGATCCGCTCAGGAGTGGCCCCGGCACGGCTGGTGGCGTCGGTGGCGACGGCTTCCCAGCCGTCCTCTCCGGCCAGCACCCGCTTGACGATGCCGGTCAGCACGTCACGGCCACCGCACTCGACGAAGAGCCGGGATCGGCCGGTGTGCAGGGTCCGCACCGCGGACCAGAAGTCGAACGGCCGGGTCAGGTGCCCGGCGAGAAGCACGCCGAGATCATCGCCGGCGTTGTAGACCCGGCCCTCGATCGGCGAATGGACCGGGACCGTGGGCGTCGTCCACGCGATGCCCGCCAGCTCGGCACGGAACCTCTCCACCGCGGGCGCCAGTACGGGGCTGTGGAACGGATGCGGCGACGCGAGCCGGGTGACGTTCGCGCCGGCGCTGGTCAGCACCGGGACGAGTCGGTCCATCGCCGCCGCCGGCCCGGAGAACACGGTCTGCCCCCGCTCGTTGCGGCCGGCCACCGTGAGGCCGGTCTCTCCCAGGAAACTCACCAGGCCCTCGGCCCGGTCCCGGTCCACGGTCGCGGAGATCATGTAACCGGTGCTGGCGAGGTCTCTCAGCACGCGCACCCGGCTCGCGACGACACGCGCACCGTCCCGGACGGAACAGGCCCCTGCGGCCGCCAGCGCGCTGATCTCCCCGAAACTGTGTCCCACGAGGACACTCGGGACGACGCCCGCCTCGCGCAGCGCCGCGGCCGTCGCCGTGGACGCGGCGTAGATCAGGAACTGCAGCGCGGCCGGGTCCTCCGCCAGCAGTTCCGGCAGTTCCGGTCCCTCCGCGGCGAGATACCGGTCGAGCACGACGCCGGCTTCGTCGCGGGCCACGCCCCGCACCGTCTCCACGATCTCGGCAGCACCGGCGGAATAGCGGGCCGCGCGGGCCACTATTCCCGGCGAGTACCCGCCCTGACCAGGAAACAGTAGAACTGTCTTGACTTCGTCCGGATCGAATTCATTGTGCGTCATTTAGAGTTCCCCGATCTTCTCTAAAAATGCACGGGGAAAGGCGCACGATTGGCATAGGCCAGGCACCCAGAATCATTCACTCGCCAGCACAGTCACCAGCGCTCCCCGTTAGGCGACCGCTCGGATCACCTGATCAAAAGCTAGTCACGGCCACTGATACGTGTCAAGAACACCTGAACGTCGTGATCTTCTATATAGAGAACCAGTGATTTTCAGGAAGATCGTTAGCACATCCACGCAAGCACGAAGAAGCCCAACGCCGAGGTCAGCGAATTGCCGCTGCACACCAGGTCAACGTTTGATCACGACGCCATCGGATGACAATGTGGACTCCAGATGACATACACATGCGTAAATAACTTGCGGAGTCATGTAATGCCGTTCAATTTCTCACTCCCCGGAACGCGCGACCAAATCTGTGCAATTTCTGTCCACCGCCTTTGAGGCCCATCCCGGACGCATCGATGGACAGGAGTGGCCGAGGGGCTACCCTGTGTTGCCGTGACTGCTTGGGCAAAGGGGACCGCGGTGTCGGGAGAGCAACGACCGTCCGCCCGCCCCGCCACGTTGCACGACGTCGCCCGGCTCGCCGGGGTGTCGGTGGCCACCGCGTCCAAGGCGCTCAACGGCCGCAAACACGTCTCCGCCACCACCCGTGCCGAGGTGCTGCAGGCCGCGGACCTGCTCGCCTACTCCCCCAACACGCTCGCGCGGGGACTGGTCGCCGGGCGCACCGGCATGATCGGCCTGCTCACCTCCGACCTGGAGGGCCGCCTCTCCATCCCGATCCTGATGGGCGCCGAGGACGCGTTCGGCGTGGACCGCACCAGCGTCCTGCTCTGCGACGCCCGCGGCGACACCATAAGAGAAGGACACCACTTGCGTACGCTCCTCAGCCGCCGCGTCGACGGCCTGATCGTGGTCGGCGCCCGCCCCGACCCGCGCCCGTCGATCGGCCGTGACCTGCCCGTCCCGGTCGTCTACGCGTACGCCCCGTCCGCCGACCCGCAGGACCTCTCCCTGGTCAGCGACAACGTGGCCGCCGGCCGCCTGGCCGTCCGCCACCTGATCGAGATCGGCCGCACCCGCATCGCCCACATCACCGGCGACGCCTCCTACGGTGCGGCGCACGACCGGGCCCGCGGCGCCCGCGACGAGCTCGCCGCCCAGCGCCTGCCCCTGGCCGGCGACCGCGTCTACTTCGGCTCCTGGTCCGAGGCGTGGGGCCGCAACGCCACCCGCCTCCTGCTCACCCAGCACACGGCCGTCGACGCCATCTTCGCCGGCTCCGACCAGATCGCCCGCGGCGTCATCGACGCCCTGCACGGCTCGGGCCTCGACGTCCCCCGCGACGTGGCGGTGATCGGTTTCGACAACTGGGAGATCTTCACCACGGCCTCCCGCCCACCCCTCTCCAGCATCGACATGAACCTGGAGACCCTGGGCCGGGTCGCGGCGGAACGCTTGGCGGCGGCTCTCGACGGCCCACTCGGCGCCGGCACGGAATACCTGCCCTGCCGCCTGATCCAGCGCGAGTCCACCGCCACCGCCTGACCCGCCCCGACGCCCGTCTTGATCTCTTTCGTGTAGAGATCAGTCTCCATGGTGTCGCGACCGCCTCCAAGCAGGTAGCTTCCGTCACCATCGAGCCACGTCGCGGCCTGCGGCTTCGCCGCAGGCTGAGCTTCGTCTCAGCGCGGAGGGAGGACATCCTTGGCTGCCCAGTCGGAATGGACCGGCCTCGCCCAAGGCCGGTCGGACGCGTTCGACGACCTGGAGGTGGTTGCTCCATCGGCGGCCAACGCAGGCTGGAGTAGTCCCTTTCGCGCTCTCGCCACCGACTACCAGCAATATTTCGTGAAATGTCTGGAGGCCTGCCCGTCGGGACAGGGCGCGGCTATCGCGGTTGAGCTGGTAGTCGCGGAGGTGGGGCGATTGATCGACGCGCCTGTCTGCACAACGAGCTTGATCCGGATTCCGGAGGGTCTCGACATGGAGATCAGGCCGGGGGTGAATCTCAGCCCAGGGCTGGCCCACGCCAGCCTTGCCCTGCGCAATGCGGACGAGCGGGGACGCCCCCGTCTTTCCTCCCGCACGAGAGACGACAACCGCCGACGACATGTGGGCATCTATGCCCTCTACGACTGGTGTTTCGGCGCTGATCCGCAGTGGCTCTACGACCTCAACCGTGACCACACGATCTACAGTCACGACCATGGGCTGTACTTCCCTCCGGCGGATCATGGATTCTGGACGCGCGCGGATTTGGAGGCAGCCGCCGACCTCCCGCATGAATTGCCGGATCCACGTGGCGGTTTAGACTCGGAGCAGGTCACCCTCGTCGCGTCGAAGCTGGAGGCGGTGACCCAAAGCCAGTTGGCGGCCATCATGCAGAGCGTTCCCTCTTCGTGGCCGGTGAGCGACGATGATCTCGAGGCTCTCGGGTGGTTTCTCGAGCATCGGGCACCGGCGGTCGCCGAGCGCCTTCGGGCATCATGACGGCTGGAGGACGACATGACACGTTATGTGTACTCGCTTGTTCGTTGCGTGCCCGATCCGCGCACCGGTGAGTTCATCAACGTCGGAGCCATCGTCGGTGACCCGGCAACCGGAGACTGGGCCATGCGCCAGGTCAGCAACGAGAGCCGCGTCCGGCGGCTGGCCAGCGCCTCCGACCTCGAAGTGGTGCACGGTTTCCTGGCTCGGGTCGGCCTGGAGATCGACAGATGCCGTGCGATGCTCGATAAGGGTGAATCCCCGGACCTGGAAGAATCCTGGCTGCAAGCCCTCTTCCATGACCATCGAAACATCGTGCAACTCAGTGCACCGCTGCCCGTAATCGCCAGCGACTCCGGGCACGCGCTGAGCATGATTTTTGGAAACTTCATCATCGACCCCGAGGGTGCATCCCGTAAGGATCTCATCACCAAATTTGCGATCCTGGCCAGCATTCGCAAGGCGTATGAAGCCGCACACATCGAATCTTCGTACTGGAAGCCCCGTGCCGAGGTTCAGGTTGGGCGACATGTCACGTCTCGCGTAGATTTTGCGATCGGCAACGGCCGGATCGTCCAGTTAACGCAGGGATGGTCTTTCCAACGGGCAACGGTTGATGATCTGTCCACTCAGATCAAAGCCTGGGCCTACGCCATTGGACGCTTGCGCGAGAATGAAGACGCTCGTGTCATTTCACCGGATGGCAGAGAAAGCACCATCGAGGCGGGCGTGGAAGTGGAAGCAGTAATCGCCAAGCCCACCACTTCAGCCCAGATCGAGGTCTTCCAGGAAGCCTCACAGGTTTTCGAGGAACTCAACATCACGGTGCGAGACGTCGGCGACGCCGCTGAGGTCGGGCAAAGAGCGGCAGAGCTGCTGAGGGGATGAGGCCAAGCCCGGCCTTGAGGGAAAAGGCGGTGCGGGAGGGCGCCGGGCGACCTAGCATGGGTGGCTCGTGGAGGAACGGAGCAGCGGTGTCTGGGGACGACGACATCTCAGGGTGAAGGCCCTGATGCGGCCACCCGGCGCGTGACGAGAGAGCACAGCGCGGGCGTGGCCCACTTCGTCGTTTCCTGATCACGCCGGGGCAGCGCTGAGAGCGCCCCCGGACATCGCGCTGTGGAGTCGCCGTCATGTCTATCGTCTGCACCGATCTGTCGTTCTCCTGGCCGGACGACACCCCCGTCTTCGAGGCCCTGTCGCTGGTCGTGCCCGGTGGGCGCACCGGGCTCGTCGCCTCGAACGGCGCCGGGAAGAGCACGCTGCTGAGGCTGATCGCCGGGGAGCTCGCACCCACCGGCGGGAGCGTCACGGTCCAGGGGGTGCTGGGATATCTGCCGCAGCACCTGCCGTTCGCGCAGGAGCAGAGCGTGGGCCGGGTTCTCGGCGTGGAGCGGACCCTCGCGGCGCTGCGGGCGATCGAGGGCGGGGACGCGAGCGAGGAGAACTTCGCCGCCGTCGGGACCGACTGGGACGTCGAGGAGCGGGCGCACGCCGAGCTGGACCGGATCGGGCTGGGCGGCGTCGCGCTGGACCGCAGGCTCGGCACGCTCAGCGGCGGGCAGGTGGTCGCGCTCGGGCTCGCGGCCCAGCTGCTGAAACGGCCGGACGTGCTGTTGCTCGACGAACCCACCAACAACCTGGACGGGCCGGCCCGGGAACGGCTGGCGGAGGTGCTCCGCGGCTGGGGCGGGTGCCTGCTCGTGGTCAGCCACGACCGGGCGCTGCTCGACGGGATGGACCGGATCGCGGCGCTGGAGCACGACGAGGTCCGGTGGTACGGCGGGAACTTCACCGCCTATCAGGAGGCCCGCGCCGGTGAGCGGGAGGTCGCCGAGCGGCAGGTCCGCAGCGCCGAGCAGGACCTCAAGCGGCAGAAGCGGGAGGCACAGCAGGCCCGGGAGCGCGCGGCCCGGCGGGCCTCGACGGCGGCGCGGAACCTCGCGGACGCCGGGCTGCCGAAGATCGTGGCGGGGAACCTGAAGCGGTCGGCACAGGTCTCCGCGGCGAAGGCCGACGAGACCCACGCGAACCGGGTCGGTGACGCGCGCGCCCGGCTCGACCAGGCGTCCCGGGCGGCGCGGCAGGAGGACCGGATCGTCCTGGAGCTGCCCGGGACGACGGTGCCGGCCGGGCGGACGGTGTTCCACGGCGAGCGGATGCGGGTGAGCTACGACGGTCGGCCGGTCTTCGCCGATCCGGGGCTGGACCTGGACATCCGGGGCCCGGAACGGATCGCGCTGGTCGGGCCGAACGGCGCGGGCAAGTCCACGCTGATGCGGCTGCTGGGCGCGGCACCGGTGCCGTCCGCGTACCTGTCGCAGCGGCTGGACCTGCTCGACGAGTCCCGGAGCGTGGCGGAGAGCCTGGCCGAACGCGCGCCGGGGTTGCCGGACGCGGAGCGGATGAACCTGCTGGCCCGGTTCCTGTTCCGGGGTGACCGCGCGCATCTGCCGGTCGGCGCGCTCAGCGGCGGCGAACGCCTGCGGGCCACGCTGGCCTGCGTGCTCTTCGCCGAACCGGCCCCGCAGTTGCTGCTGCTCGACGAGCCGACCAACAACCTGGACCTGGCGAGCGTGGCCTGGCTGGAGTCGGCGCTCACCGCGTACCGGGGCGCGTTCGTGGTGGTCAGCCACGACGAACGGTTCCTGGCCGGGATCGGGGTGGCCCGGTGGCTGCGCCTGGACGACGGCTGGCTGACCGAGATCGCCAACCCGGTACCCCGGCGAGCTCCCGGCGGGAGGTGACGGTCAGGTAGGGCCGGGAAGCCGGCGCGCCGCACGTGCGGTGGCGCGCCGGGCCGGGCCTACCGGCGCTTCGGGAGGCGCCAGGGGAGCAGGACGTGGTCGACCAGCTGGAGCTGGCGGGCCGGGTCGGCGATCGGGGCGTGCATCATCGCGAATACCTGCTGGCCGAAACCGATCGCGAGCAGCACGTCGATCACGTCGTCCAGCGGGGTGGCCGGGTCGAGCTCGCCGTCCTCGATCGCCTCGGTGAAATAGCCGCGGAACTGCGCGGTCCACTCGTCGGCTATGTCGGACTGGGTGGCGTCCATCTTCTCGTTCGAGGCGAGGCGGCCCCAGAAGCCGACCACCACCGACGCCTCGTCCTGGGTCTCCTTGACCAGCGGCAATATCTCGCGCAGCATCGCGTGCACCGCCTCCAGCCCGCGCAGGCCCCGGACCGCCGCCGTTATCCGGCCGTTGGTCCGCTCCACGATCTGCTGGTACGCCCCGCTGGCCACCTCGTCGAAACCGTCGAAGTAGTGCCACAGGGCCCCGGTGCCCATCCCCAGCTCGGCGGCGACCGCACGGCTCGTCGCCGCGGGCAGCCCGTCCCGCGCGACGATCGCGAGGAACGCCTCGACGATCTGGTGACGCCGCTGGTCGTGATCGACGATCTTCGGCACGTCTCCCCTTCCCCCCGGGAGTCAGGCTACCGGCCGAGTAACTTGATCGTCACGCCCGCGTCACCATTTTCGAGCAGATGCTCAATAACATTTTTCTGGAGCACCGCTCAATAAAAGCTTCGGAGGGCGCTGATGCAAGAGAACCCAGGCCCCCGCCTCACGGGCCGGCTCGGCCCGGTGGCGATCGTCTTCATGGTGGTGGCGGCAGCGGCGCCGCTGACCGTCGTGATGGCCAGCCCGATCGGTATCGCTCTGACCAACGGCGGCGGCGTACCCGCCAACTACCTCCTCGCCGGGGTGATCCTGCTGCTCTTCGCGGTCGGCTTCACCGCGATGGCGCCGCACGTCAAGGACGCCGGCGCGTTCTACTCCTTCGTCGGCGCGGGACTGGGGCGGTACGCCGGCACCGCGGCCGCCTTCCTCGCCCTCTTCACCTATCTCGCCATCCAGACCGCGATCTACGCGTACCTGGGCTTCTCGGTCTCCGGGCTGATCACCACGTTCGGCGGGCCGGACACCCCGTGGTGGCTGTGGACGATCGCGGCGGTCGCGGTCACCGCGTACCTCGGCTACCGGGACATCGACCTGTCGGCGAAGGTCCTCGGCCTGCTGCTGATCCTGGAAGTGCTGGTCATCGTGGTGCTCTCGGTCGCGGTACTGGCCAAGGGCGGTGCGCACGGCATCGACGCCGACTCGTTCACGCCGTCGGTCTTCAGCGCCGGGCCGCTCGGGCTGGGCATCATGATGGCGTTCGGCGGGTACAGCGGCTTCGAGTCGACCGCCATCTTCCGGGACGAGGCCCGCGATCCGCAGCGGACCATCCCCCGGGCCACGTACGCCGCGGTCATCGGCATCGGTGTCTTCTACACCCTGGCCACCTGGCTGCTCGTCCTCGCGTGGGGAACCGCCGACATCCAGTCGGTGGCGCTCGAGCACCTGGCCACCGGCGACCTGGTCACCGTCACCGCGCAGAACTACGTCGGCTCCTGGCTCGCCGACACGATGGCCGTGCTCATCTGCACCAGCCTCTTCGCCTGCGTGATCTCCTTCCACAACGTGGTGGCGCGCTATCTGCACTCGCTGGGCCGCAACCGCCTGGTCCCGGTCCGGCTCTCCGCCACCCACACCGAGCACAACTCTCCGCACGCCGCGTCGGTGCTGGTCTCGATCGTCTCGCTGGCCCTCACCGGGCTCTGGCTGGTGCTCGGCTGGGACCCGCTGACCCAGATCTTCACCTGGATCTCGTCCACCGGCGCGATCGGCATCATCCTGCTCTTCCTGCTCGCCTCGGCCTCGGTGATCGCGTTCTTCGCCCGGACCCGGCTGGACCGGCGGGTATGGCACACGGTCATCGCGCCGGTGCTCAGCCTGATCGGGCTGGCCGTCGTCGGCTACACCGCGGTCACCAACATGTCCGCGCTGACCAGCTCCACCTCGACCGGTCTCAACCTCGTCCTCGCCGGTGCGCCCGTCCTCGCACTGCTCATCGGCGCCGCGGTCGCCGCGGCGGTGCACCGCCGTCCCGCACCCGCCTCCGCGCCGCTCCCCGCCGCCTCCCCGGTGGCCGGCTCCTAAGGAAGACCATGATCACTCACCCGCTCAGCCCGCTCACCCCCGCCGAGATCGGCGCGCTCCGCGTCGCCGTCGAGAAGTCCGGCCTCGGTGGTCCCTCCGTTCGTTTCGCGTACGTCATGCTCCGCGAACCGGAGAAGTCGTCCGTGCTCGCGTTCCGCCCCGGCGGCACGGTCCACCGGGAGATCGGGGCGCTGCTGCTCGACCTCGCCACCAACACGGTCACCGATGTGGTGGCCGACGTGACCGACATCGATTCCCCCGCACTGGTGTCGCGACAGGTCCTGGACACCGCGACCGGCGGCACCGCCCCGAGCCTCGACGAGGACTTCGGCATCGCCGAGGAGATCGTCAAGGGCGATGCCGCGTACGTGAAAGCCCTGGAAGCACGAGGGATCACCGACCTGGGCCAGGTCCGGGTGGTGGCGCTGAGCGCCGGGGTCTTCGGCTACGACGACGAGATCGGCGTGCGCGCGGCGCGGGTGCTCGCGTTCCGTCAGGACCACCCCACCGACTCCTGCTGGGCGCACCCGATCGACGGCGTGGTGGCGCACGTCGACCTCACCAACCGGAAGATCCTCCGGCTGATCGACACCGGTCACCTCGATGTCCCGGCCGAGTCCGGCGACTACACCGACCCGGCAGTGCACGGCCCGTTGCGGACCAGCCTGAAGCCGATCGAGATCACCCAGCCGGACGGCGTCAGCTTCACCCTCGACGACGACGTGCTCTCCTGGGAGGGGTGGAGCGTCCGGCTCGGCTTCAACGGGCGCGAGGGGCTCACCCTGCACCAACTGGGCTTCCAGGAGCGGCCGGTGATCTACCGCGCCTCGGTCAGCGAGATGGTGGTCAACTACGGCGACCCGTCGCCCACGCACGCCTGGCAGAACTACTTCGACGTCGGCGAGTACCAGTTCGGGCGGCTCGCCAACTCGCTCGAACTCGGCTGCGACTGCCTCGGCGAGATCGTCTACCGGTCGGCGACCGTGGTGGACGATCTCGGACAGTCGAAGGAGATCCGGAACGCGATCTGCATCCACGAGGAGGACTTCGGGGTGCTCTGGAAGCACTCCGACGGGTTCTCCGGCACGAAGGAGACCCGCCGGCAGCGGCGCCTGGTGATCAGCTTCTTCGTCACCGTCGGCAACTACGACTACGGCTTCTACTGGTACCTCTACCTGGACGGGAAGATCGAGCTGGAGGCGAAGGCGACCGGCATCGTCTTCACCTCGGGACATCCGGGCGGGGACTACCCGTACGCCACCGAGATCGCCCCCGGCCTGGGCGCCCCGGTGCACCAGCACCTCTTCTGCGCCCGGCTGGACATGACGGTCGACGGGGTCGCCAACGCGGTCGACGAGATCGAGCTGCAGCGCGTCCCGGTCAGCGAGAGCAACCCCTGGGGCAACGCGCTGGCCCGGACGGTCACCCGGTTGTCCCGGGAGGGTGGGGCCGCGCGTGAGGCGGCCAACCACCTCGGGCGGGTGTGGCGGATCGCCAGCACCGAGACGGTCAACCGGATGGGCGGGCGGCCGGCGTACGTGCTGCACCCCGAGGGGAAGCCGCTGCTGATGGCCGATCCGTCCTCGTCGGCGGTGGCGCGGGCCACGTTCGCCACCAAGAGCCTCTGGGTCACCCGGTACGACCCGGCGGAGATGTGGGCCGCGGGCGCCGTGGTCAACCAGCATCCGGGCGGGGCCGGGCTGCCCGCCTACGCCGCGGCCGACCGGGACATCGACGGCCAGGACATCGTGGTGTGGCACACGTTCGGTCTCACGCATTTCCCCCGGTTGGAGGATTGGCCGGTCATGCCGGTGGACTACGCGGGGTTCACCCTCGCGCCCGACGGTTTCCTCGATCGCAATCCGACCCTCGACGTACCGGCCACGATCAGGTCAAATGGATCATGCTGCGGATCCGAAACCTGCTGACGGCCTTCCGGGAGGCCGCCGCGGGTCGTACCGCGGCGGCCCTCGGGCTGGCCGGCACGACCGGGCACCTGGCGCTCGCCGCCGGGCACGCCGGGCACATGCCGGTGCTGATGGCCGGGATGCTGGTGCTCACCCTGGTCTGCGTCCGCTGCAGCGTGCACCTCTGGCGGCGCCCGGACGACCGCCGGGCCTGGCTGGACATGATCGGCCTGGCCGCGGTGATGGCCGTCCTGCACCTGGCCGCCGGGATGACCGGCGGCCTCCCCCTGGCGATCCTGGCGATCCCGGCCGTGCAGCTGCTGCTCGCCGGGATCGCCCTGCTCCGGAGGCCGGTACCTACCGCTTCACGGTGAACGTCATGCTGATCCGCCGCGCCGTCCCGTCCGGGTCGACACCGGCCGCCATCAGGCTGTGACCACCCAGTGTCAGCTCCTGCGGGATGGTGACCTGCTTGCTGAACCGGCCCTTGGCGTCGGTGACCACGGTGGCCAGCCGGCGCGCCTTGCCGTAGATCACGATCCGGACCGTCGAGTACGCGGCGAAACCGGAACCGATCAGGGTCAGCTTCTGACCGCGTACCGCAGAAGTGATCTTGCCGTTGGATGTGGTCAACGTCGGCTGAGCGTCACTCGGCAGCTTGCTCGGCAGACCAGGCTGCTTGAGCGTGACCGACTTCGACCACTTCGACGGGTCCGAGACCGAACCACCTTCACCCTTGACCGTCACCGCATACCGATACGACTCACCGGCCGTCCCGCCGATCACACAGTCCGTGTCACCAGCCGTCGTCGTGCAGGAACCCGGACCCGGATTCGCCCGGACCGTGTAACCGGTGACGCCCTCACTCGACGACTTCTTCCAGCTCAACCGCGCCGACGATGCGGCCGCCACCGCCATCGGAGCGGGCACCGCCACCGGCTTGGTCGAGGTTCCCGGCACGGTCACCCAGGCCGCCTCCGACGCCGGACCGGCACCGACGCGGTTGATCGCCCGCAGCTTGACCGCGTGCTTACCCGGCTTCAGGCCCGGGATGGTCGCCGCCATCAGGTCGGCCCACTCACCACCGTCCACCTGGGACTGGTACTTCGCGATCGGGGTGTCACTCTGCGGCGGCGTGAACATCACCATCACCCCGTCCGCGGTCATGTGCAACTCGGTGATCGTCGGAGCACCCGGAAGCCGCCCCGGCGTCACCGTCTCCGACGCCACCGACTCCGGTGAATTGCCCACCGCGTTCACCGCCTGCACCGTGAACGTGTAACCCGTCCCATTCGTCAAACCACTGATCACACACGGACTCGCCGCACAGAACACCGGACCACCCGAGAAATTCGCGAAATGACCCGTGATCGACGAACCGTTGCCACTGCCATCCCGGAACCGCAGGGTCACCTGACCGTCACCGGCCACCGCCGACGTGATCGTCGGAGCATCCGGAACACTCGCCGACGAACCACCCGTCACCGTCGCCTGCACCGGGGCCGACGCGTACGAGGGACCGAACTGGTTGACGGCACGGAGCGTGAAGCTCTGCGAACCCGCGCTCACACCGGTGATCGTGCACGGGTTACCGGTGCACAGCTGCCCGCCGCTGCCGCCGTTCGACCAGTACACGACGTGGGTGGTGATCGTGTCCCCGCCGTTCAGGCCATCGGTGTAGGCCACCGAGACCTGCCCCGAACCCGGCGTCACGCTGGTGATCGTCGGCGGGGCCGGCTCCTGCTGCCCGCCGATGGTGATCTGCGCGGCGTAGGAGTTGACGACGGTCGGCGTACCGACCGTGCCGAGCACGGTGCCGGATCCGGTGGTCATGTCGATCGGGACGAGACCCGCCTGGGTGCGCGACACCACGTGCAGGGTCGTGCCGTTCGGGCTGACCGCCAGACCGTACAGATCGGTGTAGTTGAGGCTCAGCCACGATTCCAGCGCGTTGCCTGCGGCGGCGCTGTACTTCAGCACGGTGCCCGTGTCGGCAACGACGTAGATCGAGAGCCCGTCCGGCGAGTAGACCCCGTCGAGGGGAGAACCGGAGGTGCCGACGAGGGTGGGCATGGCGTTCGTGGTGGGGTCGATCTCGGAGAAGCCGGATCCCGGGATGGTCGCCAGAATCCGGGTGCCGTCCGGCGACAGGGTGAGGTGCCATGCGACGCCGGCCACGGTGATCGGCGAAGCGGAATCCGCCACTGCGGTGCTGGTGTCGTAGACGTCGATGAATCCGCCGCTGGCGCGAGCCACGTAGAGGAGGGTGCCGCTCTGGTTGAGGGCGATACCGGAATAGACGCTCGAGATCGGTATGGGCATCGAGACCGTCCCCGTCCCGGTGTCGATCTTGTAGACCGCGTTGTTGACGGAGTCCGCGGCGTAGAGCCAGTCCCCGTCCCTGCTGACGACCGCAGCGACGATGTTGGTGCCGGTGGCGCCGATGGTGAAGGGCGTCTCGAAGGTCTGCTGATCGGTGTCGTAGACCTTGATCTCGTCGCCGCCGAGCAGGAAGGCCAGCGGCTGGGTCGGGGAGAACACGACGACGTTGACGGCGGAGCTTCCGGCCGCCACCGGTACGAACGTCGCACTGCCCAGAGTCATCAGGGCCCCGTCCAGGGCGCCGCCTCCGCCGCTACCCACGCCCGCCACGGCCGGATAGTGGATCGGGGTCAGGATCGAGGCTCGCTCGCCGCCCGAACCGTCTGCCGGGGCCGCGGCCGCCGGGTCGGGCAGGGCGGTCGTCGTGCCGAGCAGCAGTGCCAGTGACACCGCGCATTTCCGTAGGATGCCGTTCCGCATCAGGGTCCCCCTAGGCCTTGACGTTGAAGGTCATGCTGATCCGCCGGGTACGGGCGGCCGGGTCGACGCCGGCGGCCATCAGGCTGTGCCGCTTGTCCGTCGCGAGTTCGGTGGGCAGGGTGATCTGCTGGGTGATCCGGCCCTGCGCGTCGGCGGTGGCCGTGGCGAGCAACCGGGCCTTGCCGTAGATCACGATCCGGACCGTCGAGTACGCCGCGAAACCCGAACCGGTCAGAGTGAGCTTCTGACCGCGTACCGCAGAAGTGATCTTGCCGTTCGAGGTGGTAAGCCCCGCCTGCACGTCGGTGGGCAGCGTGCTCGGCAGGCCCGGCACCGCCGGCGTGACCGCCTTCGACGGCTTCGACGCGTCCGAGACCGCGCCGCCCTGGCCCCGGACCACGACGGTGTAGGTGTAGGACCTGCCCGCGGTGCCACCGATCACGCAGTCGGTGTCGGTCGCCGTCGTCGTGCACGTGGCCGGACCCGGATTCGCCCGGACCGTGTAACCGGTGACACCCTCGCTCACGGACTTCTTCCACGCGACCTTCACCGACGAGACACCCGCCACCACCGTCGGAGCGGCCACCGCGGCGGGCTTCACCGTCGTGACCGGCACCGTCACCCACACCGCCGTCGACGACGGGCCCGCGCCACCGCTGTTGACCGCGCGCAACCGGATCGAGTGGTTCCCCGGCGCCAGCCCCGGAATCGTCGAGCCGCTCAGGTCGGCCCACGCGCCGCCGTCAGCCTGGAACTGGTACCTCAGGATCGGGGTGTCGCTCGCCGGCGCCGTGAACACGACGGTCACCCCGGTCGCGACCGGCCGCAGCTCCCTGATCGTCGGAGCACCCGGGAGCCGGGACGGTGTGACCACGTCCGTCGGGTCCGACGCGACCGAATTGCCGGCGGCGTTCACCGCCTGCACCGTGAACGTGTAGCCGGTCCCGTTGGTCAGGCCGGTGATCACACACGGACTCGACGGGCAGAAGACCGGGCCACCCGAGAAGTTCGCGAAGTGACCGGTGATCGCCGACCCGTTGCCGGAGCCGTCCCGGAACCGCAGCGTCACCTGCCGGTCCCCGGCCACCGCCGAGGTGATCACCGGGGCGTCCGGCACGCTCCGCGCGGGTGCCCCCGCGGTCGCCGTGAACGACGCGGACTCCAGCGAATCGCCCATCACGTTGGTGGCGTGCAGGGTGAACGGCACCGACGTGCCGCTCACCCCGGTGACCGTGCAGGGGCTGGCCGGGCACGACTGGGTTCCCCCGGACCAGGCGGCGGTGTGCCCGGTGATCTGCTGCCCGCCGTCGGCGCCGTCGGTGAAGTTCAGGACGGCCTGGCCTGAGCTCACGGTGCCCGCGGTGATCACCGGCGGCGCGGGTTCCATGTCGCCGCCGATGACGATGTCGTACGGGTAGCTGCCCAGTACGGTCGCCGTGCCCACGGTGCCGAGGAGCGCGCCGCTCCCGGTGGTCAGATCGACCGGCAGGATCTGGTTGCCCGGCGGCACCGCCAGGTAGATCGTGGTGCCGTTCGGGTTGACCGCCCCGCGATACGTGGCGACCGCGCCGGTCTCCACCGACGCCGTGAACGCGTAGGTCCCGGCGGCGAACCGCCACACCTCGCCGCTCGACCCGATGGCGTAGAGCCACGCGCCCTCCGGCGAGAAGAAGATCCAGTACGGCTGGCCGCCACCGGGGACGGTGAGGGCAGAGGCGACGGCATTCGTCACGGTGTCGAACCGGATCACCTGTCCCAGGTTCGGCACGGCCGCCAGCATGCCGGAACCGGTCGGCGTGGGCACGAGGCCCGAGACCGCGCCGCCGGCCGCGAACGGTGAACCGGCTATCGGCTGGTTGGTGACGGTGTCGATGACAGCGACGTCCTGGCTCGCCCAACTGCCCACGTAGACACGGCCGCCGTCCCTGCTGACCGCCACCGAGCTCGGGTTCGCCGGGACGGCGACCGATGTGACGTAGGACTGCTGGTGGGCGTCGAGAATGTGCAGGAGGTCGTTGTCGTCGTCCACGCAGTAGAGCCACTGCCCGTCCGGGCTGACCGCCGCGTCGAGGACCAGGCCACCGCCGGGGATGGTTATGGTGCCGGTGACCACGTTGGTGGAGCGGTCGAGCACCTGGACCACGTCGCTGCCGAAGAGGTAGGCCAGCGGCAGGTCCGGCGCCACCGCGGACGCCCGGGCATACGAATACGTTCCGGCGGCCGCCACCGTCGTCTGTGTCCCGTCACGAAGATTCAGCACGCTGAACCCGGGCCCGCTGTTCGGGGTCCCGATGTAGGCGGTGGCCGGGAGCGGGGGGAGCGGGTGGAGCGACGGTGCTGCCCCGGCTCGTTGCGGCGTCCCGGCTGCCACCAGGGTCAGCACGACCATTGCCGCCAGTGTCTTCCGCATCGGCCTAGTCCTTCTTCACCGTGAACGTCATGCTGATCCGCCGGGGCCCGCCGTCCGGGTCGACGCCGGCGGCCATCAGGCTGTGCTTCCGGCCGGTCGCCACCGAGGGGACGGTGATCTTCGTGCTGAACTGGCCGGTGGCGTCGGTGACGGGGGTGGCGAGCAGCCGGCCCTTGCCGTAGATCACCACCCGGACCGTGGAGTACGCGGCGAAGCCCCTGCCGACGAGCGTCATCGTCTGCCCGCGGGTGGCCGTGGTGACCCTGCCCTTCGTCGTGGTCAGCACCGCCTCGGTGTCGTCCGGCAACGCGCTCGGCAGCCCCGGGGTCCTCGGGGTGACCACCTTCGACGCCGGCGAGACGACGCCGCTCACGCCGCGGGCCGTCACCGTGAAGGTGTAGGGCTTGCCGGCCGTACCGCCGATCACGCAGCTGGTGTCGCCGGCGCTCGTGGTGCAGGTCGCCGGGCCCGGCTTGGCGCGGACGGTGTAGCCGGTCACGCCCTGCGCGGTGGGCTTCGTCCAGGTCACCGTGGTCGAGGAGACCCCGGCCACCACGGTGGGCGCCGGCCACGACGACGGCTGGCCGGTCACCGCCGGGATGGTCACCGTGACGGGGGCCGAGGCCGGTCCCGCGCCGGCGCCGTTGACCGCCCGCAGCCGGATCGAGTGGGTCCGGCCCGGCTCCAGGTTCTCGATCGTCGCGTCGTCGTCCAGGTCGATCCACGCGCCGGAGCCGGCCGCGTACTGATATCCCTCGATCGGGGTGTCGTTCGGCCCGGCCGGTGGGGTGAAACCGACCGTCACCGTGCCGTCGGCCAGCCGCAGCCCGGTGATCTTCGGTGCGCCCGGCAGCCGCGACGGCGTCACCACGTCGCTCGGGTCCGACGGGACCGAGTTGCCGATCGCGTTCACCGCCTGCACCGTGAACGTGTAGCCCACGCCGTTGGTCAGGCCGGTGATCACGCAGACGGACGGCGGGCAGGATCGCGGGCCGCCGTCGAAGTTCACCATGTGCCCGGTGATCGCCGACCCGTTACCGGCGCCGTCCTGGAACCGCAGCGTCACCTGACCGTCGCTGGCCACCGCCGAGGTAATCTCCGGAGCGTCCGGCACGCTCGCCGACGGGCCGCTCGTCGACGGTGTTGTCCCCACCACGGCCGGCGCCGACTCCAGCGAGTCCCCGCGCTGGTTGGTCGCGTGCATGGTGAAGGAGTAGCCGCTGCCGGTCAGGCCGGCGACGGTGCACGGACTCGACGGGCACGACTGCGAACCGCCGGACCAGGTCACCGTACGGCCACTGATCGGGTCCCCGCCGTCGGCGCCGTCGACGAAGCTGATCGTGGCCTGCCCGCTGGAGAGCGCCGCCGCCGTGATCGTCGGCGCGCCGGGCACCATCACACCGCCGAAGACGATGGGGCCCGGAGAATTCGTCAACGTGATCGGCTGTCCGATGGTGCCGAGGCTCTGCTCGTCCCCCGTGGTCAGATCGACGGGGTAGACGGCGCCCGGCCAGACCGCCGTCAGGTACAACGCGGTGCCGTTCGGGTTGAACGCCATCCCGTTGACCGAATAGCTGCCGGTGGTGAGCGTGCCCTGGGCCTCGTACGACGTGGCGTCGTACTTACGGAGGACGACGTCGCCCGACGACTCGTAGGTGGCGGCGAAGATCGATCTGCCGTCCGGCGAGTAGGCCATCTCCAGCGGATAGGTGCCGGCGGGCACGGTGAAGGCCGGTGTGATGGTGTTCGCGGCGGTGTCGATCACGGCCACCTGGTTCTCCCCCTCGTCCCCCCACGCGAAAATCTTGGCGCCGTCCGGGGATCGGGCGAAGCCGGTCACCCAGAAGCCCGCGTCCAGCGGCGGATCGGTGGAGACCTGGTTCGTGGCGGTGTCGACCATGTAGATGTGGTTGTCCCCGTACTCGGGCACGTAGAGGCGGGTCACGTCCGCATTCGCGGCGACATCCATGCCGACCTCGGTGACCGGGATGTCGACGCGGCTCTCCACCCCCGTGGTGTCGAACTTGTAGATCGTGTTCGCGTTGCTGTCGGCGACGTAGAGCCAGCGGCCGTCGGGGCTCATCAACGTGCTGTTGACGCTCGGGTACGGGTTCGATCCGGGCAGCGTGGCGAAGGTGGTGACCGCCGCCGTCTGCCGGTCGTAACGAAGCACCTCGGCCTGGCCCGCCCAGTAGGCGACCGGCACGTCGGGCGCGAGGACGGCCCGGGTGATTCCGGTGCCGTAGGCGCCCGGCACCTCCGTCACCGTGCCGGCGGTCGCGTCCAGGACCGCGCCGGAGCTGGCGCTCATCGCCGATCCGATGTACGCCGTCGGGGGCAGGAGCGGCAGCGGGTCGATCGCCGCCCGCCGGGGTGCCGCCACGGCGGCGCCGGGCAGCGCGATCACCGCCGCGGCCAGCAGCGTCAGGGGCGTCAGGCACTTACGCATCGGATTCTCCCTAGGCCTTCACGGTGACTGTCATGCTGATCCGGCGCGTCGCCCCGTCCGGGTCGACACCGGCCGCCATCAGGCTGTGCTTCTGCCCCAGCGCCAGTTCGCCCGGAATGGTGATCTGCCTGTTCAGGCGTCCCTTGGCGTCGGTGACCACGGTGGCCAGCTGCCGCGCCTTGCCGTAGATCACGATCCGGACCGTCGAGTACGCCGCGAAACCCGAACCGACGAGGGTGACCTTTTGACCGCGTACCGCAGAAGTGATCTTGCCCTTCGGCGTCGTCAGCAACGGCTCGGCGTCGTCCGGCAACGTGCTCGGCAGACCCGGATTCTTGAGCGTGACCGACTTCGACCACTTCGACGGATCGGAGACCGCCCCGCCCTGACCGCGAACGGTCACCGAGTACGTGTACGACTTCCCCGCCGTCCCGCCGATCACACAGTCCGTGTCAGCGGCCGTCGTCGTGCACGAGGCGGGACCCGGGTCCGCCCGGACCGTGTAGCCGGTGACGCCCTCACTCGACGACTTCTTCCAGCTCAACCGCGCCGACGACGCCGCCGCGACCACCATCGGAGCAGGCACCGCCGCAGGCTTCACCGAGGCGCCCGGCACCGTCACCCACGCCGCCTCCGACGCCGGACCCGCACCGACACCGTTGACCCCCCGCACCTTCACCGCATGCTTGCCCGGCTTCACACCCGGGATCGTCGCCGCCATCAGGTCCGCCCACGCACCACCGTCCACCTGGGACTGGTACTTCACGATCGGGGTATCACTGTGCGGCGGCGTGAACACCACCTTCACCCCGTCGGCCGTCACCTGCAGATCAGTGATCTTCGGAGCCTCCGGCAACCGGCCCGGCATCACCGTCTCCGACGCCACCGACGGCGACGAGTTACCGACCGCGTTCACCGCCTGCACCGTGAACGTGTAACCCACCCCGTTCGTCAGGCCGGTGATCACACACGGACTCGACGGGCAGAACGCCGGACCACCCGCGAAGTTCGCGAAGTGACCGGTGATCGCCGACCCGTTGCCCGAACCGTCCCGGAACCGCAGGGTCACCTGACCGTCCCCGGCCACCGCCGACGTGATCGTCGGCGCGTCCGGCACACTCGCCGACGAACCGGACGCGGTGGCCACCACCGGCGCCGACTCGGCCGAGTCGCCCCAGCCGTTCGTCGAGTGCAGGGTGAACGAGGTCGAGGTGCCGCTCACGCCGGTGACGGTGCACGGGCTGGACGGGCAGGACTGCGAGCCGCCGGACCACGTGGCGGTGTGCCCGGTGATCGGATCACCACCGGTGAGGCCCTCGGTGAAGGCGATCGTGGCCTGCCCGGACCCCTGGGTGGCCGTGACGATCGCCGGCGGAGCGGGCACCATCGACCCGCCGACCACGATCGTGCCCGGCCCGGTGCCGGCCACCAGCGGGAGGGGAGCGTCCTCGGTCCCCGCCGAGCTGGTCGAGTCGTCCAGGCTGACCGCCCGGACGTAGCCATCCGTGGAGGCCGCATAGAGCTTGCTGCCGTTCGGGTTGAACGCCGCGCGAACCGTGTCGGAGACGGTCAGGTTCATCGACGCGACGGCCTGCCGGTTCTGGGCGTCGAACTTCCCGAGTCCACCCCCGTAGCCGAGCACGTAGATCCACTTGCCGTCCGGCGAGTAGCCCGCCCAGGCGGCGGAGCTGGTACCGGGCCCGCTCAACGGAGTGAGCAGGGTGTTCGTGGTGGTGTCGAGCCGCTCGACGCTGTTCGATGTCAGAACCGGCGCGAGAACCTCCGACCCGTCCGGCGACATCGTCAGATTGGCGGTCTGGTCCGGCAGGCTCACCGAGGTGATCACCTGGTTGTTGGTCGTGTCGATGACGTAGAACAGGTTGTAGTCGCCGGACACGTAGAGACGGCTGCCGCTCTGGTTGAGCGTCACGCCCCGGCCCACCGAGCCGAGCGGCAACGGGGTCACGGCGTACGGCGACGCGGTCTCGATGATGAGGACGGTCTCGCCGGAGTCGTCCAGGGCGTAGATCTTCGAACCGTCGGGGCTGATCGCCGCGTCGACGATGTCACTGGCGCCGGAGACGGTCATCGGCGATCCCGGGGTGTCGGTCGCCATGTCGAAAGGGAGCATCTGGTCGGCACCGAGCAGATAGGCGGTGGCGCCGTCCGGGTCGAGCACCGCCACGTTGTAGTGCGGCGTTCCGGAGTACGTGGTCACTGGCGAGTTGGCGACCAGGTCCCAGATTCCGAACGAGGAGCTGTTGTCCGCACCGCCCGTCAACAGGTGAAGTCGCACCGGAGGAGTCGGCGAGGCCATCGCACGACCCGGCGTTCCGGCTGTCACGAGGACGGACAGCGCCAGGGTGGCCAGGATTTTCCGCATCGGGTTCTCCCTAGGAGTTCACGGCGAAGGTCATGCTGATCCGGCGGGCCGCACCGTCCGGATCGACGCCGGCCGCCATCACGGTGTGCTTCTGCCCGAGGACCAGCTCGGCCGGGACGGTGATCTGCTTGCTCAGACGGCCCTTGGCGTCGGTGACCACGGTGGCCAGCTGCCGCGCCTTGCCGTAGATCACGATCCGGACCGTCGAGTACGCCGCGAAACCCGAACCGATCAGGGTCAGCTTCTGACCACGTACCGCAGAAGTGATCTTGCCCTTCGGCGTCGTCAGCAACGGCTCGGCATCGCCCGGCAGTTTGCTCGGCAGACCCGGCGACTTCAAGGTGACCGACTTCGACCACGCCGACGGATCCGAGACCGAACCGCCTCCACCGTTGACCGTCACCGCATACCGGTACGACGTCCCCGCCGTCCCGCCGATCACACAGTCCGTGTCATCGGCCGTCGTCGTGCACGAGGCCGGACCCGGGTTCGCCCGGACCGTGTAGCCGGTGACGCCCTCACTCGACGACTTCTTCCAGCTCAACCGCGCCGACGACGCCGCCGCGACCACCATCGGAGCAGGCACCGCGTCCGGCTTCGTCGAAGTGCCCGGCACCGTCACCCACGCCGTCCCCGACGCCGGACCCGCACCGACACCGTTGACCGCCCGCACCTTCACCGCATGCTTACCCGGCTTCACACCCGGGATCGTCGCCGCCATCAGGTCCGCCCACGCACCACTGTCCACCTGGGACTGGTATTTCACGATCGGGGTGTCACTGTGTGGCGGCGTGAACGACACCTTCACCCCGTCCGAGGTCGCCTGAAGACCGGTGATCTTCGGAGCCTCCGGCAGCCGGCCCGGCGTCACCGTCTCCGACGCCACCGACGGCGACGAGTTACCGACCGCGTTCACCGCCTGCACCGTGAACGTGTAACCCGTCCCGTTGGTCAAGCCACTGATCACACACGGACTCGCGGCACAGAACGCCGGACCACCGGAGAAGTTCGCGAGATGGCCCGTGATCGGCGAACCGTTGCCCGAACCGTCCCGGAACCGCAGGGTCACCTGACCGTCCCCGGCCACCGCCGACGTGATCGTCGGCGCGTCCGGCACACTCGCCGACGAACTACCCGGGATCGTCTCCTGGAGCCCACCGGACGGCTGGGACGGGCCGAACGAGTTGGTCGACGTCATCGTGAAGGTCTGCTGGCCCACCGGTACCCCGGTGATCGTGCAGGGGTTGCCGGTGCACGCCTGTGAACCGCCGGACCAGCTCACCGTGTGCGCGGTGATCGCGTCGTTGCCGTCGTGGCCGTCCAGGTACTGCACCGAGACCTGGCCCGGTCCCGGGAAGAGACCGATGATGGTGGGCGGGGCCGGTTCCGTCGAGCCGCCCACCGCGATGTTCCGCCCGGACACGCCCGCCGAGAGTGGCGTGGTGCTCCCGAGAGTGCCGACCGAGTTGACGGTGTCGTCCAGATCGATCGCGTGGACGACCTCGGTGTTCTCCGGGACCAGGTAGAGCTTGGTGCCGTTCGGGTTGAACGCCGCGTGGAACGTGCCGGTGAGGTGTGTGTCCAGCGACGAGATGAGCGCGCCGCCGGTCGCCTCGAACTTCCAGACCATCCCGTTCTGACCGACCACGAAGATCCACTTGCCGTTCGGCGAGTAGCCGGCCCAGTTCGGCAGGCCACCGGTCGACGTGGTCAGCGAGCCGATCGGGGAGATTCCGGTCGAGAAGTCGAACAGGAGGACCATGTCCGCGGCCGGAATCGGCACCATGGTCCGGGATCCGTTCGAGGACCGCGTCACCTCACCGACGGGACCCGGCATCTGCACGGCACTGCCGACCTGCGCGCCGGAGGTGCTGTCGAACTTGAAGACGTAGTCGTTGGTGTCGATCACATAGAGGTAGGCGCCGTCTTGGCTGAGCGAGACGCCCCTGGTCACGTCGGCGAGCGTGAAGAGCTGGCTGACGGTATACGTCGAGGTGTCGATGGTGTAGACGGCGTCGTTCGCGTCGTCCACGGCGTAGATCGTCTGGCCGTCCGGACTGATGATCGAGGAGACGATGTTGCTGGTCCCGGTGAGGGGGGTGTCCTGCCCGACGGTGTACGTGTCGTTGTGGAAGACCATCAGGTTCTCCGGACCCATCAGGTACACCTGATTACTGGTCGGCGAGAAGAGGGCCTCGTTGTACGCGGGCGGGTTGCTGAAGATCCCCGTGATCGTCGACGTGGGGTAGTACACCGTGAATCGGCCGGGGGTCGAGCCGCCGCCCACGTACCAGTTCTCCGGCGTGACGGTCGCCGGGTGGACCGCGGGTGCGGCGACGGCCGTCCCGGGGACGCCGGTCGATACCGTGACCAGCAGCGCCAGTACACCGGCGCTCTTGCGCATCCGCCCGATCCGCATCGGATCCTCCTGTGGCCGCGAAGGGTTACGGCCACGACGCTATGTGATGAAATTGCCTGACAAACCGGCTTTTCACATCTGCGGCCAACCCCGTCAAACCTCGCGTACCACGCCTCCCAGCGGACCCGGCAACACCCTCGCCGCCGGGTCTTCAGCGCTTGACGGTGAACGTCATGCTCAGCCGCCGGGTGCGGCCGGACGCGTCGACGCCGGCGGCCAGCAGGCTGTGCTTCTGGGCCGTGGCGAGGCTGTTCGGGAGGGTGACCTGCCTGGTCAGCTTCCCCTTGGCGTCGGTGACGACGGTGGCGAGCACCTTCGCCTTGCCGTAGACCGCGATCCGGACCGTCGAGTACGCGGCGAAACCGGAACCCGTCAACGTCAGCTTCTGACCGCGTACGGCGGAAGTGATCTTGCCTTTCGTGGTGGTCAGCGTGGCCTTCGCGTCGCCGGGCAGCTTGCCGGGCACCGCCGGGGCGGTCGGGGTGACCGCCTTCGACGCCGAGGACGCGCCGACCGAGGCGCCGAGCACCGCCACCGTGACGGTGTAGGAGGTGCCCGCGGTCGCGCCGAGCACGCAGTCGGTGTCGTCGGGATCGGTCGTGGTGCAGGTCGCGGGGCCGGGCTTCGCGGTGACGGTGTAGCCGGTGACGCCGGTGACCGCCGGCTTCGTCCAGCGGACGGCCAGCGAGGAGACCCCGGCGACGACGGTCGGCGCGGCCATCGCGGGCGCCCCGGTCCGGACGGTGACGGCCGTCGCGGCCGGGCCCGGTCCGGCGGCGTTGACCGCGCGGACCGACACCCGGTACTCGGTGGACGGTGTCAGGCCGGTGATCACCCGGTCCTTGGCCAGCGCCGCCCAGTGCGCGCCGCCGTCGGTGCTCGCCTGGTAACCGGTGATCGTGCCGGCCGGCTCACCGAAGCTCAGCGTGATCGTGGTCGCGGTGGGCGTACCGGCGAGACCGGTGGGCGCGGCCGGCAAGGTGGCCGCCTTGACCGGGGTGACCACCGCGGTCGCCGCGGACGCGGGTGAGGTCCCCGCCGAGTTGGCGGCCCGGAGGGTGAAGGTGTAGCCGGTGCCGTTGGTCAGCCCGGTGATCACGCAGGGGCTGGGCGGGCACGCGGCCGTCTGCGCCGGGCCGCCCGCCGTCCAGGCCGCCGTCCGCGTGGTGATCGCGGCGCCGTTGGTCTTCCCGTCCTGGAAGACCAGGGTGACCTGGCCGTCCCCGGGCGTCGCCGCGGTGATGACCGGTGCGTCCGGGGCGGTCGCCGCCGGCGTGGTGGTGCTGGACGCGGTGACCGGCGCCGACTCGATCGAGTCGCCCGCCTGGTTGGTCGCGTGCACGGTGAAGGTGTACGAGGTGGCGGTCAGCCCGGTGATCGCGCAGGGGCTCGACGGGCAGCTCTGGGTGCCGCCGGTCCACGAGACGGTGTGGTCGACGATCTCGTAGCCGCCGTCGGCGCCGTCGGTGAACGCGACCGTGGCCTGGCCCGCCGTGCCCAGCACGGCGGCCGTGATGGACGGCGGGGCGGGCGCCATCACGCCGCCGACGGCCAGGTCGAAGGTGGCCGACGAGGCGCCGGGCAGCGGGTCCTCCGCGACCCCGAGGACCTGGCCGACCGCGCCGACCAGGTCGATCGGGATCAGCTGCTCGGTGGCCATCGACACCAGGTAGAGCTTGGTGCCGTTCGGGTTGAGCGCGGCGCGGTAGACGTCGCCGTAGCCGGTGTCCAGGGACGCCTCCAGCGCGAGGGTCCCGGCGCTGTACCGCCACACCTTCCCGGTCTGGCCGGTCACGAAGGTCCACTTACCGTCCGGCGAGTACAGCGTGCTGGTGGGCGAGCCGGACACGGGCACGGTGATCGGGGCCGTAACGGCGTCCGTGCTGGTGTTGATCGAGTACACCCTGTCGCTCGCCGCCACCGGGGCCAGGACCCGGCTGCCGTCCGGGGAGAGGGTGAGATCCCAGACGGCGTCGTCGAAGGTGAGCGGGGAGGTACCGGCCTGCGTTCCGGTGCTGGTGTTGAGGATGTAGACCTTGTGATCCGCCCCGGACACGTAGAGCCGGCTACCGTCCCGGTTGAGCGCCAGTCCGAACCAGGCCGAACCCACCGGGTACGCCGTGACGTCGTACGGGGAAAGGGTGTCGATCTTGTAGATCACGCTGTTGTTCTTGTCGGCGGCGTAGAGCCAGCGGCCGTCGGGGCTGATCACCGCCGCATAGATCGCCGGCGGGTCGGTGGCGCCGAGCGGGATGGTGTTCGTGATGCTCGCCGCGACCGGGTCGTAGACCTCGACCTGCCCGGTGCCGCCGCTGCCGATCAGGTAGACCACCGACTCGTCCGGGGCGAGCACCGACGTGTAGCGCCCGGTGCCGTCCCCGTCCAGCTCGGTCCGGGAGTTGTCCGCGAGGTTCACGATCGGGAACGGCCCGTTCTCGGCCCAGCTGCCCACGTAACCGGTCGGCGGCAGCAGCGGCGGATCGTCGTGACCCGGCGCCGCCAGGGCCGCACCCGGCGATCCCAGGATCAGCGCCGCCATCCCCGTCACGATCTTCCACATCGGATCAACCCTTCGCCGTGAACGTCATGCTGATCCGCCGCGCCACGCCGTCCGGATCGACGCCCGCAGCCATCAGCGTGTGCTTCTGGTTCAGGGTCAACTCGTCCGGCACGACGATCTGCCGGGTCAGCCGTCCCTGCGCGTCGGTGACCGAGGTGGCGAGCAGGCGCGCCTTGCCATAGATCACCACGCGGACCGTCGACCAGGGCGCGAACCCGGTGCCGACGAGCGTCATCCGCTGCCCGCGAAGAGCGGAGGCGACCTTCCCCTTGGTGGTGGTCAGCACCGGCTGAGCGTCGGCGGGCAGCCGACTCGGCAGTCCCGGGGTCGCGGGCGTGACCTGATTCGACGGCTTCGACGGATCAGAGATCGCACCCCCCTTTCCCCGTACGGTGACCGTGAAGGTGTACGCGGTGCCCGCCGTCCCCCCGATCACGCAGTCGGTGTCCACCGCCGTGGTACTGCACCAGGCCGGCCCGGGGTTCGCCCGCACCGTGTACCCGGTGATCCCGGCCCCGTCCGCCCGGTTCCAGCGCACGGTCGACGAGGAGGTCCGGGCGGTCGCGACCGGCGCGCCCACGGCCGCGAGCCGGGTGACCACGGCGACCGGCGTGGCTGCGGGCCCGGCCCCCTCGGTACCGACGGCCCGGACGGTGACCCGGTAGGCGGTCCCCGGGGTGAGCCCGGTGACCTCGTGGTTCGCCAGCTGCGCCCAGTGCTCGCCGCCGTCGACGCTCACCTCGTAGCCGGTGACCGGGACGGTGCCGGACGGCTCGGTGAACGAGACCCGGACGGAGGTCGTACCCGGGATCGCGGCCAGCCGGAGCGGCACGCCGGGCAGGACGGGCGCCTTCCGGGGCGTCACCACCGCGGAGGGCTCCGACTCGGCGGAGTTGCCCACCGCGTTCATCGCCTGCACCGTGAACGTGTAGCCGGTCCCGTTGACCAGACCGGTGATCACACACGGACTCGACGGACACGACACCGGGCCGCCCGCGAAGTTCGCCATGTGCCCGGTGATCCACGACCCGTTGGCCGCGCCGTCCCGGAACCGCAGCGTCGCCTGCCCGTCCCCCGGCACCGCCGCAGTGATCGTCGGCGGGTCGGGGACCGCGCCCAGGCTCACCGTGCGGGACGCGGACTCGGGCGAGTCGCCCACCGCGTTCGTCGCATGCAGCGTGAACGTGTACGACCGGTTCGACAGGCCGGTCACCACACAGGGGCTCGTCGCGGGACAGGCCTGCGATCCGCCCGGCCAGCTCACGGTGTGCCCGGTGATCGCCCGGCCGTTGGCGAGGCCGTCGGTGAAGCTGAGGGTGACCTGCCCGCTGCCGGGGACGGCGTTCGTGATCGTCGGCGCGGCGGGCGCTGCCGCCACGCTGACGGTGATGTTCTTCCAGCTGCTGCCCGCGACGGGGATGCCCGCGCCCACGGTGCCGAGGACCGAGCCGCTCCCCGTGGTCAGGTCGATCGGGACGATGGTGCTGCCGCTGCCCGGCAGGTAGATCGCCGTACCTCGCGGGTCGATCGCCGCACGGAAGACATTGTTGACTCCCGCCGCGGTCACCGAGGCCTCCAGCGCGTAGGTCGAGGCGTTGTGCTCCCAGACCTCACCCGCGTTGCCGACCGTGTAGACGTGCCCGCCGTCCGGCGAGAATAGGACCCGCCGCGGAGACGCACCGCTGGGCAGGGTGAAGAGGGTGGTCAGCGCGTACGTGGTGGTATTGATCGAGACCACCACGTCCCCGGTGAGCGCGGCCAGGATGCGGGTGCGGTCGGGCGTCAGGCTGATCCCGTACGACGAGCTGGTGCCGAGACTCACCGGCGAGGACGGCACCTGCTGCATGGTGGTGGTGTCGTAGATCTCGATCTCGTTGGTTGAGTTGCTGGAGACGTAGAGCCGGTTCCGGTCGTCGTCGAGCATCAGCGTGCACGGGTAGGCGACGACCGGATAGGAGGTCACGGCGTAGGGCGCGACAGTGTCGATCTTATAGACGGCGCCCTGTATGTAGTCCGCACCGTAGAGCCAGCGGCCGTCGTCACTGATGTCGCCCTCCGCGAGCCACTGACCGCCGGGAACGGTGATGGTGTCGACGACGGTATTGGTGGTCCGGTCGAGGACCTCGACCTCGTCACCGCCCATCAGATAGGCAAGGGACGACACCGGCGAGAGCACGACGGCGCCGCCCTCGGGGCTGCTGCCCCCCGGCGTCACCGTCTGGGTCACCGAGGTGTCGAGGTCGACCACCGAGAAGTTGTTGGAGCTGTAGTTCGCCACGTAGACCGTGGGCGGCGTAGCGGGGATCAGGAGCGCCGCCGTGCCGGATCGCCGGGGCACCGCCGCGGCCACACCGGGTGATCCGGCGATCGTCCAGATCGCCGCGATCAGGACCGCAACGCTCATCTGCCGGAGCCCAGCCCGCATCGGATCCCCCTGATTCCGCAGTGTGTATCAGCAGGTCAGAACAGTATTGGAGGAAAAGGCGGTACCGACCTTCTTTGACGATCACGGCGGGCCGCCCTTGCCCGGTGTGCTATCCGTACGTAAGTTCAGACTTAACGCCCGTTCAGGTCTGGAGGGATTCGGATGGCCTACTACCGGCAGGTGGGGAGCATCCCGCCGAAGCGGCACACCCAGCACCGCAAGCCCGACGGGGGCCTCTACGCCGAGGAGCTGATGGGCGAGGAGGGGTTCTCCTCGGACTCGTCGCTGCTCTACCACCGGGGGATCCCGTCGGCGATCCGGGACGCGCGCCCCTGGGAGCTGCCCGACCAGTCGCTGACCCCGAACACGCCGCTGCTCCCCCGGCACCTCAAGCTGCACGACCTGGAGTTCAAGGAGGCCGACCCGGTCACCGGACGCCGCCTGGTGCTCGGCAACGCCGACGTGCGCATCACCTACACCGTCGCGGTGAACCCGTCGCCGTACTATCGCAACGCGATCGGTGACGAGTGCGTCTTCGTCGAGCGCGGCACCGCCACGGTGGAGACGGTCTTCGGCGCCCTCGACGTCGGACCGGGCGACTACGTGATCATTCCGCGGACGACGACACACCGCTGGGTGCCCACTTCTTCAGATCAAGAGCCGCTCCGGACGTACGCCGTGGAGGCGAGCTCGCACATCGCCCCGCCGCCGCGGTACCTC
Organism: Actinoplanes sp. NPDC051851; assembly: GCF_040681165.1. Taxonomy (NCBI): domain Bacteria; kingdom Bacillati; phylum Actinomycetota; class Actinomycetes; order Micromonosporales; family Micromonosporaceae; genus Actinoplanes; species Actinoplanes sp. NPDC051851. The sequence continues at coordinate 191,139 of NZ_JBFAYF010000004.1, forward strand.
AGCAGGTACGGGCAGTTCCTGGAGCACGCGCCGTACTGCGAGCGGGATCTGCGCACACCGGACTCGCCGATGCTGGCCGAGGGGACGGACGTCGAGGTCTACGTGCGGCACCGGGCCGGCGGCTCGATCCACGTGGTCCCGTCGCACCCGTTCGACGTGGTCGGCTGGGACGGGTGCCTCTATCCGTACGCCTTCAACGTCGCCGACTTCGAGCCGATCACCGGCCGCGTCCACCAGCCGCCGCCGGTGCACCAGGTCTTCGCCGGCCACAACTTCGTGATCTGCAACTTCGTCCCGCGCAAGGTCGACTACCACCCACTGGCGATCCCGGTGCCGTACTACCACTCCAACGTCGACTCCGACGAGGTGATGTTCTACGTCGACGGCGACTACGAGGCGCGCAAGGGGTCAGGGATCGGCAAGGGCTCGATCTCCCTGCATCCGGGCGGGCACTCCCACGGGCCGCAGCCAGGTGCGGTCGAACGCTCCCTCGGCGCCGAGTCCTTCGACGAGCTGGCCGTCATGGTCGACACGTTCCGCCCCCTGGACCTCGGCGAGGCCGCCCTGGCAACGGACGACCGCCGCTACGCCTGGTCCTGGTCCCGCCCGCTCTCCTAGCCCGTCAAGATCCAAACCGAGTTGCGATCATGGACTCTCGTACGGGTCGGGGCGGTCCGGCTTCACGAACATGGCTTGCGGGGGGCTGCGGCGGGAATCCACCGTCGCAGTCTGCGTCCTTCCGGCGCCCCTCTGACGGCTGCGCACGCACACGATCACGGATCGCGCACGCCTACCGCCCCCACTTCCGGTTGATCGTGTGCACCCACCGCCCGGCCGGCGCCGCCCGTGCACACCCACCGCCCGGCCCGCACTGCCCGTGCACACCCACCGCCCGGCCCGCACTGCCCGTGCACACCCACCGCCCGGCCCGCACCGCCCGTGCACACCCACCGCCCGGCCCGCACCGCCCGTGTGGAGTTCCGGGTCGCTGCCGGACATCACCGCTACGAATACTGGCGTCAGTGCCACTTCCTCAACTTCGCAACATTGCCGTACAGCGAAGCGGAAAATCCGCCGATGCAGGATCTGCGGCTGCTGGAATTGGCACACCGATGATGTGGCGAGAACGGGATCCGGTGGAATGATGAACGGGACGGGATAGCCCGGTTTCCGCGCCGAATGACAACGGAAACCGGGCATCCATCCCCCTCAGGAAAGTCGAAGGAAATCCCGGCCGAGACTTCGGGAAGAGTTCAGGAATTCAGCACACGACGGCGGCCGCGCCCCGGGAGACACTTGGTCTCTACCGTGAGGGGTCTCTACCGGGAGGAAGGCACCCGAGCGGAGGGCACCGGGGAAGGAGGCACCAAGGAAGGAGGCAGCAGGGCGGGAGGCAGCAGGGCGGGAGGCAGCAGGACGGGAGGCAGCAGGACGGGAGGCAGCAGGGCGGGAGGCAGCAGGGCGGGAGGCAGCAGGGCGGGAGGCGTCCACGAAAGTGGCGCAAGCAGAGCGCCCACACAGAAGCGGCGTAGATAAAGCAACGGCGACTGCTGTCGCGGCGAAAATGTGACGGCGCGCTCAGAACCGAATGCAGATGCTTTGGGCATTACGGGGATCCTTTTCGGTAATCACCGCGAGGATTTCCCGGGTGATCCATGAGGTGCGCGCCGAAAAGGGTCACTCTCCGGCGGCGCATCACCAACATACGACATCAGGGAGCGGGAATGTCATGCCCAACGAAGAATAAGCTGTTAACGAATTAACAGGCGGTTCCGACCCGGCGGGAATCGGGCCGGAACCACCCGCGGGTCAGGCCTTGCGGAGCCAGAACGTCAGGCCGATGGAGTCGTCGGTGAAGGGCTGAGCGTCGGGCCAGTCCGCGGGCTCGGCGGCGTAATCCGTGGCCAGCACCTCATCGGCGACCAGCGCGGCGTGCTCGGTCAGGGCCAGCGCCGTCTCGTCGGACGACGACGAAGGCGAGGACGAGGCGGGCGAGGACGAGGTCAGGTAACGCAGGACGATGCGGTCCGAGACGTCCAGGCCGCTGGTCTTGCGGGCTTCCTGGATCTGGCGGATGGCGTCGCGGGCCAGGCCGGCACGGCGCAGTTCCGGGGTCAGGTGCAGGTCGAGGGCGACCGTGGCGCCGGCGTCCGAGGCGACCGCCCAGCCCTCCTGCGGGGTCTCGGTGATGACGACCTCGTCGGGGACCAGCGTGATCTCCTCGCCGTCGACCGTGATGACCGCGGTACCCGTCGAGCGGAGCGCGTCCTTCAGGGCGGCGGCGTCGGCGACGGCGATCGCCTTGGCGACCTGCTGGACCGCTTTGCCGAAGCGCTTGCCGAGCGTACGGAAATTGGCCTTCGCCGTGGTGTCGACAAAGGAGCCGGCCACCGGGCCGACGGTGCCCACGTTGAGCTCGGCGGAGATCTCGGCGAGCAGGTCGGCCGAGAGGTCGGCGCCGCCCGAGACGAGCGCGCGGGAGAGCGGCTGGCGGACCTTCATGCCGGACTCGGCGCGGGCGGCGCGGCCCAGCTCGACCAGGCGGCGGGTGGTCGCCATCTGGGCCGAGAGACCGGGAGCGATCAGTGCCGGGTCGGCCACCGGGAACGCCGCGAGATGCACCGACTCGGGCGCGGCCGGGTCGACGGCGACGACCAGGTCCTGCCAGACACGCTCGGTGAGGAAGGGGGTGATCGGGGCGAGCAGCAGCGTGACCGTGCGCAGCGCCTCGTGCAGGGTGGCCAGCGCGGCCGGGTCGCCACGCCAGAAGCGGCGGCGGCTGCGGCGGACGTACCAGTTGGAGAGGTCGTCGACGAACGCGGCGAGCAGCTTGCCGGTCTCGTGGGTGTCGAACGCGGCCAGTGCGGCGTCGACCTTGGTGACGAGCTCGTTCAGCTCGGAGAGGACCCAGCGGTCGAGGACCGGGCGGTCGGCGGGTGCCGGGTCCGCGGCGGACGGGGACCAGCCGGCGGTACGGCCGTAGAGCGCCTGGAACGCGACCGTGTTCCAGTACGTCAGGAGGGTCTTGCGGACCACCTCCTGCAGCGTGGTGTGCCCGACCCGGCGCGCCGACCACGGGGAGCCGACGGCGGCCATGAACCAGCGGACCGCGTCGGCGCCATGCGTGTCGAGCAGCGGGATCGGCTCCAGGATGTTGCCGAGGTGCTTGGACATCTTGCGACCGTCCTCGGCGAGGATGTGACCGAGACAGACCACGTTCTCGTACGGGCTGCGGTCGAAGACCAGCGTGCCGACGGCCATCAGCGTGTAGAACCAGCCACGGGTCTGGTCGATCGCCTCGGAGATGAACTGGGCCGGGAAGCGGCTCTCGAAGAGTTCCCTGTTCTGGTACGGGTACCCGAACTGGGCGAACGGCATCGCCCCGGAGTCGTACCAGGCGTCGATGACCTCGGGGACGCGCACCGACGCCGAGCCGCACGCCGGGCAGTCGAAGGTGATCTCGTCGATGAACGGCCGGTGCGGGTCCAGATCCGACAAATCCCTATTTGTCAGCGCACCCAGCTCGGCCCGCGACCCGATGCACGTCAGGTGCCCGTCGGCACAGCGCCAGATCGGCAGCGGCGTACCCCAGTACCGGTTCCGGGAGAGCGCCCAGTCCACGTTGTTGGTGAGCCAGTCGCCGTACCGGCCGTGCTTGACCGTCTCCGGCTGCCAGTTGGTCTTCTCGTTCTCGCGCAGCAGCTCGTCACGGACCGCGGTGGTCCGGACGTACCAGGAGGGCTGGGCGTAATAGATCAGCGCGGTGTGGCAGCGCCAGCAGTGCGGGTACTGGTGTTCGTAGTCCTCGTGCTTGAAGAGCAGCCCGGCCTCGCGCAGCGCCGCGACCAGCACCGGGTTGGCGTCCCGGAAGAACTTCCCCCCGACCAGCGGCACGGTCACCGCGAAGGTGCCGTCCCGCTCCACCGGGTTCACCATCGGCAGCCCGTACGCCCGGCAGCTGGTCAGGTCGTCCGCGCCGAACGCCGGCGACTGATGGACCAGACCGGTACCGCTCTCCGTGGTGACATACCCGGCCAGGATCACGATGTGTGCGTCCGGCACCTCGACCAGGTCGAAGGGCGGCGTGTACGTCCACCGCTCCAGCTCCTTGCCGGTGAACGACTCGCCGGTCGCGGTCCAGCCCTCGCCGAGCGCGGCGCCCAGCAGCGGCTCGGCGACCAGCACCTGCTCGGTGCCGTCGGTGGCGACCACGTAGGTGACCGACGGGTTGACCGCGACCGCGGTGTTCGAGACGAGGGTCCACGGGGTGGTCGTCCAGACCAGCAGCGACACCCGCCCGGCGAGCGGTCCCGAGGTGAGCGGGAACCGGACGTAGACCGCCGGGTCGACGTCGGTCTCGTACCCCTGGTCCAGTTCGTGGTCGGAGAGCGTGGTCTGGTCCCGCGGGCACCACGGTGCCACCCGGAAGTCCTCGACCAGCAGGCCCTTGCCGAAGATCTGCTTCAGCGACCACCAGACCGAGTCCACGTACGACGGATCCATGGTCCGGTACGCGTCGTCCATGTCGACCCAGTAGCCCATCCGGTGGGTGAGCTCGGCGAACGCGTCGGTGTGCCGGGTGACCGACTCGCGGCACTTGGCGTTGAACGCGGCGATCCCGTACGCCTCGATGTCCTGCTTGCCGCTGAAGCCGAGCTCCTTCTCGACGGCGAGCTCGACCGGCAGGCCGTGGCAGTCCCAGCCGGCCTTGCGGGCGACGTGGTAGCCCTTCATCGTCCGGTAACGCGGGAAGACGTCCTTGAAGACCCGGGCCTCGATGTGGTGGGCGCCGGGCATGCCGTTCGCGGTCGGCGGGCCCTCGTAGAAGACCCACTCGGGGCGGCCCTCGGACTGCTCCAGGCTGCGCTCGAAAATCCGGCCGGACTGCCAGAAGCGCAGGATCTCGTGGTCGAGCGCGGGCAGGTCGACCTGCGCGGGCACTGGGCGGTACATCGGGGAATCCTCCGGGGAACGACGTGCGCAGGCGGATGCCTAACCGGAGAATCCTACCGAAGCCGCCCAGAGCCACCGCGGCACGGCCGGAAAAAGATTGCGCACCGAGAAAAATTGCTCAACGAGCGCTCGACATCGGATTCTTTCGAGCCGCCGTGAATACCGGCTCATGACGACGCCGGTGAATTTCATGTAAACAACGCATCGGAAGGTAGAACGCCAGGAGAACGCGGCACGTCACCCAGGCACGGGCAAACGATCCGCCTTTCCGGAAACCGACGTGCCGGCGATATCCGCGCTCGTTCATCATCAGATAGTGACGGAATCCGGCGAACGTGCCGCGGATCCGGCGCGAGGAGGTGCCGGCCAGCATGGCACGGACGTAGACGATCAGGTAGCCCCGGTCGTGCAGGTGGATGCCGAGGTCGAGGTCCTCGTGGGTCTGCTCGTCGGTGCAGAGCTCGGCCGTGATCGCCTGCCAGACCGGGCGCCGGATCGCCATGTTGGCACCGAAGATCCAGTCCAGGCGGCGTGCCCAGAGGCCCCGCAGACCGGCGTCGACCCGGGCCACCAGGCGCGGGAGCGGCACGTCGTAGTAGCTCACCGGCCCGGTGGCGGCGTGCACCGCGGGGTCCGCGAACGTCTCGTGCACCGCCGCGAGGTAGCCGGGCGGGATCCGGGTGTCGGCGTCGATCCGCACGATGACGTCGCCGGTCGCGACGCCGAACCCACGGTTCCGGGCGTGCTGGACGCCCTGCGCGGACTCCTGCAGAACGATCACCGGCCGGGGGTACGCCAGCAGCCGGTCGAGGGTGTGGTCGGTGGAGTTGTTGTCCACCACGACCACCTCATCGGGCGCCGGGGATTGCGCGAAGACGGCGTCCAGACAGGGGATGATCGCTGATTCCTCGTTGTATGCGGGGATGACGACGGAAACCCGGTACGGATTCAATTTCCGCTCCAGCGGCGAGAAAAGCGGGGGGAAAATCGGGAGAAGTTGAATGGATGATTCCCCGGCCCCGGATAATCGTCAAGAGCCCACTCGGAGTCTGCGCAGGGAGGCATTCGAGGCCACCTCACGTTAGCCTCAGGGTCATGCGGGAACTGCTACGACCGGTCGTGGTGGCGCCGATGGCCGGCGGGCCGTCCACACCGGCACTGGTGATCGCGGGCGGGGAGGCCGGCGCGCTGGGCTTCCTCGCCGCCGGATACAAGGCCCCCGAGACGGTCGAGGACGAGGTACGCGCGGTGCGGGCCTCCGGTCACGCGTACGGGCTGAATCTCTTCGTGCCGAGCCCACCGGCCACCGATCCGGGGCCCCTGGAGGCGTACCGGGAGGAGCTGCGGCCCGAGGCGGAACGGTACGACGTCGAACTGCCACCACTGCGGCTCTCCGACGACGATCACTACGCGGCCAAGGTGGAGCTGGCGGTGGCGTACCGGATTCCGCTGGTCAGCTTCACCTTCGGGGTGCCCGAGCGGGGCGTGGTACGTGCCCTGCGGGCGGCCGGGTGCGCGGTGCTGATCACGGTGACCTCGGCCGGGGAGGCGCGCAGGGCCCTCGCCGCCGGGCCGGACGCGCTGATCGCCCAGGGCGGCACGGCCGGCGGGCACTCGGCGACCACCAGCCCGGGCGTCTACCGGGGCGGCGCGACCGCGGCGGGGACGCTGGCCGAGGTGGTCCTGGCGGCCGCGCCGGTGCCGGTGATCGCGGCCGGTGGCACGGCGTCCGGATCGGACGTCCGGCGGCTGCTCGCGGCGGGCGCGGCGGCGGTGCAGTGCGGTACCGCGTTCCTGCTGGCCGACGAGGCCGGGACGCGGGCGGTGCAGCGCGCCGCGATGATCTCGGGGACGTACACCGAGACCGTGGTGACCAGGGCGTTCACCGGCCAGCCGGCCCGGGCACTGCGCAACCGGTTCGTCATCGAGCACTCGGCCACGGCACCGATCGGCTACCCGGCGATCCACCATCTCACGGCGCCGATCCGGGCGGCCGCCGCCGCGGCCGGCGACCCGGAGGCCCTGAACCTCTGGGCGGGCACGGGCTTCGCGGCGGCCCGCCCGAAACCGATCGCGGGCATCGTGGCCGAGCTCTCCACCGGCTGAAACGGAGAAGCCGGGAGGCGAGGAAGCCGGGCCGGACGGAGAGGCCGGACGGACGGAAGGCCCCGCCGGAGCGGGGCCTTCACCACGTCAGAAACCTCAGCGGATGACGATCGTGCCGACGATCTTGTCAGCCAGCGTCTGCTTCTTGGCGTCCCAGAGCGGGAACAGGAAGCCGATGTCGCAGATGATCCCGTCCACGAAGTGGGCCAGCTCGCGGACGAACGCCATGCCGGCGCCGATCGGCTGACCGCTCTGCTCGTTCACCAGGCGGATGCCGAGCGCCTTCTTACCCCAGCTCTGCCCGGTCGTGCCGGTCAGGTACCAGCGGTTGTAGCCCGCCACGGCGACGCCGAGAAGCCAGAAGACGAAGTAGAACGCATTGATCGTCGGCAGGCCGGTGGCGTCGTCGGTGCTCTGGCCGAACACGACGGCCAGGATGGCGAACGGCACCGAGACGAGCCCGTCGATCAGCGACGCACCGACCCGCTGGAGCCAGCTGGCGTACGCCGCGACCGGCGCCGGGCCGTAACCGGGCTGGCCGTAGGGCTGCTGCACATAGCCGGGCTGACCGTAGCCGGGCTGCTGCCCGTAGGCGGGCTGACCATAACCGGGCTGCTGGCCGTAACCGGGCTGCTGGCCGTAGCCGGGCTGGCCGTACGGGGGCTGCGGCGGGACCTGGTTGGCGTACGGATCGTTGGGCGGGGGGTATGTCATGTCAGATCATCCTTACGAGGCCGGGCTGGACGCCGAGCCGGTGCAGTTGATAGAGCCAGCTCGCGGCGGCGAGCAGCCCTGCGAGCCTCCCCACCCGGCGCCGCCACGCGGGCGGCCACGGGCGCGGTGGGTTCATGATCCCCATGGCGCGCAACACCACGAGCGTCCCCGCGACGACCGTGACGGCCGCCAGCCCGAAGATCACCGGATTGGCCCGGAGCGCCCCACCGGCGTCGCCGCGCATCAGCGCGACGGCCGCGGTGGTCATGCCGCAGGCCGGGCACGGGATACCGAACAGCGTCCGCATCCCGCACGGCAGGCCGAGCCCGGTACTCGCCGTGAGGGCGGGCCACACCACGGCCGCGGCTCCAGCGAGCACACCGAATCCGCTCAGTCGCTCCGGAACGGAGAACGGACGCACGGCAGACACACCTCGTGATCTTGGAAGGTCCGCCGATGATAGGTGGCCGATCGATGCTCCGCGACCCCGCTTCCCAGGCCAGAGCCGTGTCTAGCCCGCCATGACCCGATTTCTTCCGGCCTCTTTCGCCCGATAGAGGGCATGGTCGGCACGCGCCAGCAGATCATCGAGAGCAACGTCACCCGGCACGAGCCTCGTCAGACCGACACTGATCGTCACGGTGAGTGGTCCCGCCTGGGTGGGTACCGGCTCCCCCGCGACCGCCACACGGATCCGCTCGGCCAGATCGTCGGCGTGCCCCTCGTGGTCGGGCAGGACGACGGCGAACTCCTCCCCGCCGTACCGGCCGAGCACGTCGGAGTGGCGCAGCACCGCGCGGATCCGCTGGGCCACCGTACGGATCACCTCGTCGCCGACGCCGTGGCCGTACGTGTCGTTGACGCTCTTGAACTTGTCGATGTCGAGCATGGCCGCGGCGAGCGCACGGCCGTTGCGGGCGGCGGCCTGGACCAGCGCCCCCGCGACCGCGTAGAAGTGCCGCCGGTTGTGCTGCCCGGTGAGCTCGTCGGTGGTGGCCAGCTCCTGCACCCGGCTGAAGAGGCGGGCGTTGTCGTACGCGGTCATCCCCTGGGTGGCCAGCGCCGCGGCCACCTGACGGCTGGTGTCGTCCAGTCCCGGCCCGGTGAGCACCACGACCCCGACCGGCCCGTCCCGCCCGCGAAGCGGGACGTGCAGCTCGCCATCCGCGAGGAACGGGTCGGATACCTCTGACACATCCGGTACGAGGCGGCCGGTGGCCGCGCCGAGCGCCTCCGTCAGCATCGAGGTGAGCCGGGACAGCAGCGCATCCGGCTCGTGAATCGTGGTCAACTCCGCCAGCGAGGCGCGGAGCATCTCGGCGAACGCCTGCTGCTGCTGGGCCGCCTGCACCGCCAGATGCAGCTGCGCCGCCCGGGCCGTCTCCAGCGACACCGCGACGTGGCTGCTCACCGCGGTCAGCACCTCCACGTCGTCGTCGGTGAAGATCCCCCGGGCCAGCCGGCTGTCCAGGTAGACCACCCCGATCAGCCGCCCCTTGAACTGCACCGGCGCCACCAGCACGCTGCGCAGCCCGTGCTCCACCGCGCTGCGCGAGCCGAGCGCCGTGGCCTGCTCCGGCCCGCTGACCACCACCGGTTCCCGGCTCTCGGCGACCCGGCGGACCAGGGTCGCGGCGTACTCCGCCGTCTCCGGCAGATCGCCGCCGGCGTCGCGGCCGGCGTACCGGTCCGGGGCACCAGCCTCGTCGAGCAGGAAGAAGAGCGCGCGCTCCGCGCCGAGGATGCGCAGCAGCTCGTCGAGGGCCGCGCAGGCCAGCAGGTACGGGTCGAGGATGGTCGCCGCGGCCGTGCTGACCTGCTGCAGCGCCTCGAGCCGCCGGTTGCGCCCGGCGCTGCTGCCGCCGAGCCGTTCCGCGACCGTACGCCGGTGCGTCCCGGCCCCACCCTCCGGATTGAAGTCGACGCCGAACTCGGTCCGGGTCTGGCGGCGCCGCTGCTCCCAGCCGTGGAAGGTGGCCAGCGCCAGGGCCGATCGCGCCTGCCGTTCGGCCTCGTTGTTCTGCCCCATCGACCGCAGCGCGCGGGCCCGGACCCGGAGCATCTCGTACTGCGCGAGCGGCGCGTCCAGGTCGCGGGCCGCCTTCTCGACCGCGTCGGCGAGCTTCAGGCTGCGCGCGGCGTCGCCCGTCAGCTGGCAGAGCGACGCGCTCGCCATCCCGTGCACCAGCTTGAGCAGCGGGGAGCCGCCGACCCGGCCCAGCTCGGCGACCGCCGCCGTCGCCGCCGCCAGCCGCTGCGGCCGGTCCCGGTCGCCGCTGTAGCGCAGGTGCACCAGCCGGGCGTGCGCCTGGTACGCGTAGAGCCACTTGTGCTGCGGCATCAGGTCACCGCGGCGCAGGCCCATCGCGTGGAACTCGGCGAGCAACTGCTCGAACGGCTCGCCGACCTCGCCCTGTTCGAGCAGTACGCAGGCGGCCGCGGTGAGCATGTTGGCCCGCTGGATCCGGGTGCCGCTCCCGTCCGGGAACGCCTCGCGCATCCGCCGCAGGGCGGTCGCCGCCTCGCCGAAGCGCCCCTGGTAGGCCGGGATCATCACGCCGAGCATGGCCAGCGAGGTGCCCATCGCCTCGTCCGGGTCGGCGAGCGTCTTGAGGCCGCGCTCGTACTCCCGCTCCGCCTCCGCGGTGTAGCCGCGCAGCATCAGCCGCAGTCCGATGCTGGCGTGCCCGGGGAGCAGCTGGGCCGGTACGTACCACCGGGCGTTGGTGGTGATCGTCTTCCCCCACGTGCTGCCGTCGTCGTAGCCGCCGAAGAGCAGCGCGCAGCCGCGCATCCACGCCACGTAGGCTTCCAGCGCCGGGTCGCCCAGACCGGTGGCCACCCGGGCGGCGCGGGCCAGGCACTCCTCGCCGGTCGAGCGCAGCCGGGCCACCGCGGCGACGTAGCCGACCAGGGCGTACACCCGGACGTACTCGGGGCTGGGCCCGAGCCGGTTGACCGCGTAGAGCGCGCGCATGGCGAGGATGCCGGCCTCGCGCAGGCGGGATCCGGAGGCGGCGGCATAGCCGCCGGCGTCCAGCACGGCGGTGAGGACGGCGAGCGTCTCGCGCCGGCGGCCCCGTGCGTTTCCCGACCCGATCCGGGTACGCCGTACCAGCCCGCCCGCCAGTCCGGACGCGAGCGTCGTGACCAGCACGAGCAGGCCGTTGCGGGGCAGTGGACGCCGCAGCTCGGCCAGCGCCGTCCGGGTCGTCTCCAGCGCGCGCGTGTCGTCCCAGATCGTGTAGCACAGCTCGATCCGGGTGACCAGCAGGCGGGCCCGCCGCAACCGGTCCGGCTCGGCCACCAGCGCCCGGTCCAGGGTCTCCCCCGCCTCGGCGAACCGCCCGGCCCGCAGGTACGCCAGCGCCAGCGGGTGCAGCAGGTCGGTGCCGGGCGCCGGGTTGCCCTCCATCGCCTCGGTCAGGTACCCGATCGCGTCGGCCGGCGCCTGGTCGGCGAGCGCCCGCAGCCCGGCCGCCGCGGCGGCGACCCGGCGTTCCACGGCGGGCGCCGCGTCGCCGGCCCGCCGGTAGTGCCGGGCCACCGTGTACGCGTGCCCCTCGTCCCGCTCGTGCCCGGCCCGCTCCTGCAGCGCGCGGGCCAGGGCGGCGTGCCGCTGCCGGAGGGCGGCCGGGTCCATCCGGTCGAGCAGTGCCTCGCGCAGCCGGGGGTGGACGAACGCGTACCAGCCGCCGGCCCGGGCCTCCAGCACCTGCCGGTCCACGCCCGCGGCGAGCGCGCCGATCAGCTCGTCGGCGTCGGCCGGCAGGCTCTCCGGGTGGAACCGGACCCCGGCCACCGCCGCGGTGGTCAGGCAGTCGAGGACCGGCTCGGGCAGCCCGGCGAGGCGGGCGGCGAGCAGGTCGCGGACCCCGGCGGCGGCCGGCAGCGCGTCGGCGCCCGCGGTGTCCAGCCGCCAGGTGCCCCAGAGCGGGCTGAGCAGGCCGGCGCCGAGCAGCCGCATCAGGTAGCCGACCAGCGTGAGCGGGGTGTCGTCGGCGCGTACGCTCACGTGCCGGACCAGGTCGGACGGCACCCTCGCGCCCGGCAGCCGGGAGGCGATCACCTCGGCGACCGCGCCGCCGGGCAGCGGCCCGCAGGTCACCTCGAGGGCGCCGTCGGTCAGGCCGGCCACCTCGCCGGCGCCGACGAGCACCACCAGGACCGGCAGGCGGGGCAGGTCGATCGCGAGGCTGCCGAGCAGCTGCCGGGTGGCCGCGTCGAGCTGCCCGGCGTCGTCGATCACCAGCAGCATCCCGTCGGCGCGCCGGGCCAGGTCGCCGAGGAACGTGGCCCCCGCGGCCATCACGTGCTCGTCGCCGCCGGTCCCGGCCGGCACCGGCACGCCGAGGTCGCCGAAGAGCCGGGTGACCTGGGCCGGCCCGGCCGCGGTGGCCGCCTCGGCGATGTTGCGCTCGGCGAGTGCCCGGCGGGTGGCCGGCAGCCGGCGGATCCGGGCCATCGATCCCTGCACCGCCTCGCGCAGCGGTGCGAGGGGAGCCGCGTCGTCGGTGCAGGTGCCCCAGAGCACCGGCACCCCGTCCGCCCGGGCCATCTCCACCACCGCCTCGGCGAGCCGGGTACGCCCCGACCCCGGACCGCCCCGGATCACCGCGACCCCGCCGTGCCCGGTCCTCGCCCGCTGCCAGCGGCGGGTCAGCCGGTCGACCTCGGCGTCCCGTCCGATCAGCGGCCAGCGGGTGGCCGCGGGCTGCTCGGCCGCCCCGCCGCCGGGGCAGTCGCGCAGGTCGGCCAGGAGGGTGGCGGCGTCCGCGTAGCGGTCGTCCGGGTCCTTGGCGAGCAGCCGGTTGATCACCTCGACCAGCAGCGGGTCGGCGTCCGGGCGCAGCACGGTGATCTCCGGGACCGGCGCGACCAGGTGCAGCCGGAGCAGTTCGCCGACGTTGGCCGCCTCGAACGGCAGCCGCCCGGTCAGGCACTCGAAGAGCACCACGCCGAGCGAGTAGAGGTCGGAGCGCCCGTCCACCGGGCGGCGCAGCATCCCGGACTGCTCCGGTGAGGTGTACAGGAATGTGCCGACCGCCTGGTCCGGGTCCCCGTCGATGTCCCGGCCGAGCTGGGCCAGCCCGAAATCGATCAGCTTCACCCGGTCCTCGCCGATCATGATGTTGTCCGGCTTGATGTCGCGGTGCACCAGTCCGGCGCGGTGCGCGGCGGCCAGCCCGCGGGCCAGTTGCGCGGCGATCCCGACCACCCGCTCCTGGGTGAGCCGCCCATAGACCAGCAGTTCGGAGAGGGAGCCGCCGCTGAGCAGCTCCAGCACCAGCGACGGCACCCCGTCCAGGTCGCCGACCGCGTGCGCGGTCACCACGGCCGGGTCGTCGATGCAGGCCAGCAGCGCCGCCTCGCGGTGGAACGCGGCCCGGAACCGGGGGTGCTCGACCGGGTCGGCGAGCGGCCGCTTGAGCGCGTACGACCGGTCACCGCGCCGGGCCCGGTGCACCATCGTGAACGCGCCGCGCCCGATCTCGTCGACCACCTCGATGCCGGCGAGCTCGATGTCGCGCGCCTGCGGGGTTTCGGTCACCAGGTACTCATTCCGTTCGCGGCGTCACCCCTCCTCTTCGTCCGGATTCCGCGAAACCTGAACGAAAAGCGTCAGACACCGGCGGGGTACGTCTCCGGCGCCCGGGTGTCGACGGTGCGGGTGGGCACCGGGCGGACCGCCCAGGTCTCGGCGAACCAGCAGAACGCGTCGTAGCGGTCGCCGAGCACGGTCGGCACGTACGTGTCCCGGTCCTCCAGCTCGGGGTGGTAGACCACGCCGATCGCCCGGTGCCCGAGGGTGCCGGAGAGCAGCCGCAGGCCCCGGCCGCGCTCCGGGAACACGAAGAGCGACCGCGGCGGCGCGTGCTCGTGCAGGACCGCCTCCAGCGAGCCGCGCCGGGCCGGGCGCAGCGCCACCGCGCGCATCGGGGCACCCCAGGAGTCGCCCGCCATCACCATCCCGTGGTGTGTGCCGAAGCCGACCAGGGCGACGTTCTCACGGCCGTACCGCTGACGCACCAACTGACCGAGATTGATCCCACCCTCGGCGCCCATCCGGGTGGCCCGCGCGTCACCGGTGTGCGTGTTGTGCGCCCAGACCACGGCGCGGCTGCCGGGCCCGTGCAGCTCCAGCAGGCGACAGATCTCGACCTCCATCTTCCAGCTGCGGTCGTTCCACGCCTCGCGACCGCCCCACTCGGTCGAGGAGCGCTCCTCCAGCCCGTGGAAGCCCGCGCGGCCGGCGGGGTCCCGTTCGGCGTTGCGCGCCCGCAGCCACCGGACCAGGTCGGCGACCTCGGCGTTCGCCCACATCCAGGTGGGCCAGCGGCCGAGCGACGGCAGCGGGTCGGCGTCCGCACCGGGCACCAGCCGTACGTGCCGGTCCACGCCCTCGAAGTCCCGCCGGTCCGCCTCGGCCGCCACGAACGAGAACCCGGCCTCGTCGATCAGCCGCCGGGTGATCGCGGCCCGCCAGGTGTAGAACTCGTGGGTACCGTGGGTGGCCTCGCCGAGCAGCACCACCCGCGCGCCGCCGATCCGGTCCAGCAGCACGCCGAGGTCGTCCGGGACCTCCAGCGGCACGGCCAGCCCGGCGACCTCGTCGCCATAACCTCGCACCACCAGGTCTTATCACGGGATATCGGCTCAAAGCAGACGCACAGCGAACTGAGGGTGACACCCCAGAAACCCCGCGCATCGTTAGGGACATGATTCTTCTTCTCGTTCTGCTGCTGGGTGTTGGGGCCGCAGTCTTCCTGCTCAATGGCCGCCGCGGCGCGGCCGGCCGGGAAGACGTGGCGTTGTCGGACGCGCGGGCCGACGCGGTTCGCTGGTACGAACGACTGGGCGGCCAGCTGGTCAACCTCCGCGACGACGGCGGCGCGTCCCGCCAGGCGCTGCTCGACGCGACCGAACGTCACCAGGCCGCCGGGTCGCAGCTGGCCCAGGCGCACACCGTCCACCAGTACGCGCTGGTCCGCGAGACCGCGCTGGAGGGCCTGGCGTACGTCCGGGCCGCCCGCTCCGCGATGGGCCTGGACCCGGGCCCCGAGCTGCCCCAGCCCGTCTCGCACGCCGGCATCGGCACGGTCTACGCCGAGCAGGAGGTCTACGGCGGCTACCGGGTCACCCCGCAGGCCACCGCGGCCAACCCGTACTACTACGCCGGCGGCTACCGCGACGGCCGCCCGATGCCGGCCGGCTACTACGCCACCCCGTGGTGGAAGACCGCGCTCGCGGCCGGCGCCGGCACGGTCGGCGGCATGCTCCTGCTCGACGGCCTGATGGGCCTCGGCCACCACCACCACGGCGGCTTCGGCGGTTTCGGTGGCCCCGGCGGCCCGGGCGGTGGTCCCGGCGGCCCCGGCGGCTTCTTCTGATCCACCGCACCACCACCACGACGGGAAGGCCGCGCTCCGAGGGGGCGCGGCCTTCCTCCCGCCCGCACGTCTCGGGCCGTGGTCGAACCACCGCCATGGTTGTACGATCTGACGGCCGCGAACTGCGCCGACGCTTGGCCGAGAAGGACATCCGGCGCGGCGAGGACGGCGGCATCGGCAAGCCGGAACTCCTCAAGGGCGACCTGTCGGGCTGGGCGTCACGCCGCATCACCCAGGAGCACCGGCTGGGGTACCGCGTGACGGACGCCCAGGGCCAGATCGAGATCCTCTCCTGCCGCTACCACTAGCGACCGGTCACCGTCGAGCCGCGTCCCACGTCAGCTGACCGCCGGAGTGTGCGGCAGGTCGGCGAGGCCGGTCAGCAGGATGCGCAGGCCGATCTCGAAGGAGCCCTGGGAGCGGTCGCCCGGCAGGGCGCGGCTGGCGTGGATCGCCGAGCCCAGGACCGAATCCGGGTCGTCGGACGCCGCCCAGACGTCCAGCGGGGCGCCCGCGTCCAGGGCCGAGCCGAGGATGAAGCAGTCCAGGATGGTGACCGCGTGCAGCAGGTCCTCGTCGCGGAAGCCGGCGCCGCGCAGCACCCGGGCCAGGCTCTCGTAACCGGCCAGGGTGAGCGGGTCGGAGACGGTCTGCGCGGTCATCATCGGGACCACCCGGGGGTGCCGCGCGAAGCTCGCCCGGTACGCCCGCGCCCAGGCCACCGTGGTCTCCCGCCAGTCCGCGGCGCCCGGGTCGGCCCGCAGGCTCTCCCCGGCGAGCAGGCCGCGGATCGCCTCGATGATCGCCTCACGGCCGCCGGGGAAGTGGTGGTAGATCGAGGACGCGCTGACACCCAGAGCCTTGGCGAGACCGGGCAACGTGAACGTGCCGGTCTCGTCGATCAGCGTCAGGGCGGCGGCCGCGATCTGCTCGCGGGAGAGCAGCGGGACCGTGGGGCGGGGCAAGCGGGACTCCTCGGCAGGGACGGCGGGTGCCGCGGACTCCGACCGTACCCAAGAGATCTTCAGAGGCGATGGGCGACCGTGCCGTCGACGACCGTGAGCGGGACCGGGGACTCGGCGAACTCGTCCGGATCGGCGGTGAGCGGGTCCAGACCGAAAGCGGTCAGGTCGGCGCGGAACCCGACGGCGATCCGGCCGGAGACGCCGGCCAGACCGGCGGCCGCGGCGGCCTGGACCGTGTAACCCTCCAGCGCCATCCGGGCGGTCAGCGCCTGCTCGGGCAGGACCGGATCGGTCGCCGGAGCGCCCGCCGGACGCCGCAGCCGGGCCGCCGCGAGGATCCCGCGCGGGTCGAACGGCGCGATCGGCCAGTCCGAGCCGAGCGCCAGCCGGGCGCCCCGATCTCGCAGGTCACGGGCCCGGAACGCGCGGTCGGCACGCTGCTTGCCGAGCCGCTGCGACCAGTTGTCACTGTGGTCGGCGCGGGTGTAGTGCGTGCAGTGGGTGGGCTGCATGCTCGCGGTCACGTCGAGCGCGGCGAACCGGCCGACCAGCTCGGACGGCATGGTCTCCAGGTGTTCGATCCGGTGCGGCACCCGCGGGCGGGGCAGCCCGGCCAGGGTGTCCAGCACGTACCGGATGCCCTTGTCGCCGATCGCGTGCGTGACGATCGGGATGTCCTGGCCGGCCAACTTCCGGACGGCCGCCGCGTACTCCGCCGGGTCCGGCCAGAAGCAGGCCGTCGACTCGCCGTGCGTGTCCGGTTCGTCCAGCCACGCCGTGCCGCCGTCGATGGTCCCGTCGATCATGAACTTGGCGCCCTCCACCCGCCACCGCCGGCCGCCGTGCCGCTGCCGCTCGATCACGTGGGCCAGGTCGGTGCCGGGCATCGTGAACGGCGCGCACCGCCAGCGCAGCGGCAGCTCACCATCGGCCTCCAGGGCCTGGAAGAGCTCGAGCGAGTCCTCCTCGAAGTCCATCGCGTTCGCCGCGGTCAGGCCGCTCGCCGCCATCCGGGCCATCAGGTCGCGCAGCCGGGCCCGCCGGTCCGCCGGGGCGTCCTCCGGCAGCAGCGCCGACACCACGTCGATCGCCTCCATCTCCAGCAGGTGCCCGGTCGGCCGCCCGTCGGCGTCGCAGACCACGCTCGCGCCGGAGACGAACGCACGCGGTCCGGTGATCCCGGCGAGCTCCAGTGCCCGCGGGCTGACCAGCGCGGAGTGCGCGTCGAAGAGGGAGAGGAAGACCGGCACGCCGGGGCCGGCGGCGTCCACGATCACGGCGTTGGTGATCGGCGCGCCCTCGAAGGCGTTGGGGTCCAGGCCCCACCCCTCCAGCCATCCACTCGGTCCGGCGGTGGCGCTCCGCAGTGCCTCTTCAAGACCTTTTCGGGTACGCACGGAGGAGAGATCGACGCCGCGTGTCATGCCGATGCCCATCACCGGATGCGCGTGCCCGTCCACCAGGCCGGGCGTGACGGTCGCGGAGCCCAGGTCGATCACCTCGGTGCCGGGGCCGCGCCACTCACGGGCGTCCGCGCGGGCGCCGAGCGCGGTGATCGTCCCGCCCGCGACGGCGATCGCGGTCGGCTGCGGACCGGGTGCCATGGTGTGGATCCGATCCGCCATCAGGATCAGGTCGGCGGCGGTCATACGGCACCCTCCCCACTACTCAGCGTCGTCACGCGGTCACTTCCTTCAGGCTTACCGGCTCCGGACCGCTCTGGTTCAGTCCGGCCTCTGTCGTAATTCGGCGGACGTCGTCGCCGCCGATCCGCCGATACGCCCCGGGCTTGCGCGCCTTGAGGAACAGCGCCCAGGCCACGCCGCCCAGGATCTCGGCCGGGACCAGCGCCACCAGCAGCGCGTTCGTGCTCGCGTCGGCACCGGTCAGCAGCGCCACCTTGTCGACGAGGACATAGAGGACGACGGCCAGCAGCAGGGTGGCGAGCGCGCCGGAGCCGATCGCCAGGCGGGCGCCGGCCACGCCCCGCCGCTTGAGGAAGTACCCGAGCACCGCCGCCGAGGTGAGCGCCTGGAGGGCCACGATGCCGATCGCGCCGGGCGTGTTCACCAGCAACATCAACTGGAGGTACGGGTCGGCGCCGGTGATCGCGAACCCGGCCACCACCACCGCGGCGAGCACGCTCTGCACGCCGCCGGCCAGCGCGGGCGAGAGGTAGCGCGGGTGCACCCGGCCGAGGGCGGCGGGGAGCAGGCCGTCCTGGGCGAGCGAGAGCGAGTACCGGTTGATCGCGTTGTGGAACGCCAGCTGGGAGGCGAGCACGCTGGTCAGCACGAGGACGTACATGATGTCGCTGGCCCACGCCCCGACGTAGGTGTCCATCGCGGAGAAGAAGAGCCCGGTCGGGTCGGCGCCGGCCGCCGCGACCACGTCCGCGTCGCCGAACGCCTGCACCACGGCCCAGCCGACCAGGCAGTAGAAGATCGCCAGGAACGCGACGGCGGCGTACGTGGCCCGCGGGATGGTCCGGTCCGGGCGGCGGGCCTCGGCGCGGTAGAGCGCGGTCGACTCGAAGCCCATGAACGCCGCGAAGCAGAAGCCGAGGATGGCGAGCATGCCCGGGTCGGTCAGCGCCTTCGGGGTGAACGTACCCGCGGAGAGGTGGCCGGCCTTGAACAGCACGGCGATCACCAGCAGCACCAGGATCGCGCTCTCGGCGATCAGCAGGACACCGACCACCTTCGCGCCGATGTCGATGCCGCGCCGCCCCAGCGCCCAGACCAGCACGATCCCGACTCCGGAGAAGATCCACCAGGGCGCGTCCGCACCCGTGAACCTCGTCCACGCCGCGGCGAACTGGGTGCCGAGCAGGCCGTAGACGCCGATCTGCAGGGCGTTGTAGGAGAGCATCGCGAGCAGCCCGGAGGCCGCGCCGAGCGGACGGCCCAGCCCCAGGGTGATGTACGAGTAGAACGCCCCGGCACCCCGGGTGTGCCGGGTCATCGCCATGAACCCGACCGAGAAGATCGCCAGCACGACACCCGCCGCGAGATACCCGAACGGGGCCCCGATGCCACCGATCGAGATCGCCAGCGGCGCCACGCCCGTCATGATCGTCAGTGGCGCCGCGGCGGCCACCACCAGAAACGTGATCCCTGCGGCGCCCAGCGCCCCGGCCTTGAGCCGTGTCTCCTCCGCCATGCGGGCCTCCCTCGGTGAGTGGCGCCACGTTAACCGAATGCCATTCGGTTAGTGAAGATCCGCGGCAACATCTCTTCCGGCTTTTACGGAGCGGAAACAGTCTCTTTTTCGCCGTTTTAGCTACTTTTGTGGTCGTGAGGCGGGATCCTTGATGCTCGTGAAGCGTGTTGCGATCGCACTCGGGTGCGCACTCCTCAGCCTTGCCCCGCTACCCGCGAACCCGTCCTCCGCAGCACCCCGCTCCGGCGACGCCGTCCTCACCCCCACCGCGTCCCGCTCCGGCGACGCCGTCCTCACCCCCACCGCGTCCCGCTCCGGCGACGCCGTCCTCACCCCCACCGCGTCCCGCTCCGGCGACGCCGTCCGCACCTCCGCCGCAGCCGGCTCTGGCGACGCCGCCCTCACCAACGCCGCGGCCCCACCCTCGCCGTCACCGGATTCATCGCCTTATTCCGTCACCTCGATCCGACCGGACGGGCATGTGGTGCGGCCCGGGGACACCGTGCGGACGGTCGCCAGGCTGTACCGGTTGCGGGCCGCCGACCTGCGGCGCTGGAACCGGATCGGCCGGCACGCCGCACTGCGCCCGGACGGCGTGCTGAGCCTGCGCACCCCGGCCACCCCACTCCCCCGCTGGGCCAGCCGGATCGAACCGGTGACCCCGGCCGACGTCACCCCGACCGCCCCCGCCCCGGCCGGCACCGCCCCGGCCACCGCCACCCCCGCCACCCCCGCCGGCGTCGCCTCGGCCGCCGCCACCCCGGTCGGCCCCGCCGCGACCGGCCCCGCGCCGAAGTGCCCGGTCACCGCCGCCGACCTGCGCCGCGTCTGGGTCAAGTACATGGACTTCGAGGGCGCCGGGCGGGACGGCTGGCTGATCGTCAACAGGAGCATCGCGCGGTCCACCCAGAAGGCGTTCGCCACCCTCTACCGACGCCGGTTCCCGATCATGGTGATGCAGCCCCTCGACGTGAACCGGCCCGGCCTCACCGACCGGTCGATCGTCACCGGCGGCTACGAGTGCCGCACCGTCGCCGGCACCACCCACTGGTCCCAGCACGCGTACGGCCTGGCCATCGACGTCAACCCGCGCCAGAACCCGATGATCCGCGGCACCTACCTCGACCCGCCCGGCAGCGACCCCTGGATCCCCCGCGCCCCGTACCGCACCGGCATGATCCACGATGGCGGCGCCGAGACCGCCTTCACCCGCAACGGCTTCTTCTGGGGCGGCCGCTGGCACACCCTGAAGGACTATATGCACTTCAGCCCCAACGACCGCTGACGACCTGGTCATACGCTGGCCAACTCCCGCTCTGGGCCGTCACCGGGCGGCCGATCAGCGCCGAGACACAGGCGCCGGATCGCAGGGTCGCCATCGATCAGGCCGGCTGAACGCACGCTCCTCAGTGCTTGGTGCCACCCGGTAGCCACCAGGCAAGACGTGCTTCACGCTCCAGCGGTCGACGGATCCGCCCGGACTAATCCCACAGTTGGACGCCTGTCACGCAGATGAGGGAAAGCCCGCCCACCATCAATCATGATCACGATCAATGGCCATACAGTGGGTGTCGCGTCCACCGGGCCACATCCAGCAAGATTATTGAACAGCTTCAGGAAGGCAGGAATAAATACCGCATAAAACAGCAATTTAGTCCGAGTCAAAGGCTTGCCGGATAGCGATACGGTGACCGCGTGACGCCAGCAGATCGCGCGCAGCCCCCGGAATCGCCAGTCCCACCGAGTAGAAAGCAGCGGACCCCCAAGCGCTCCTTCCGAGATAAGATCAAATTTGCCCGGTGGTCACTAGATGGACTTCCGAATATTTCTCACTTCATAACCCTGTGGGTCAGTCCGATCCTGATCAGTTACCTCGCGTTGTTCACAGCAAACGGGATCTTGAACGGATGGCTGAACGCCTACAAGATCAATCTTGCGATCAACGCCCCCTGGGACGAAAAGGATCACCTGAATCATCCGTGGCTCGCCGTACCCCTATCCATCGCCGGCTGGCTGGTCATACCTGTCATGGCGGGCGCCGTGGTGGGATACTTGGTCAACTTCACCTTGCAGCGTCGCCGCGCACCCCAAGGGGTATATCTCCGCAAGCCACGCTCCATCAAGCGCGCCACGAAGGCGGGCGGGAATCGCAATGCACACCGCGATCCTCGCCTCCTGGTGATACCGTCGCTCCGCGATAGGTCGGAAACCGACTACTTCGGCATAGGTAACGGATTTGTCGAGTACTTCGTTGCCCTGCACGACGACGACTGGAGCATGGCAGAGGACCACTTCGCTCGCGAGGTCAGTTACGTCCTGAAAGAAACCGATGCGGTCAAGCCGGACGACCGGCAGAGTGACGCTGTGCGGCTGGCTGTCAGCAGCGCGGTCGAGGTCCTGATGATCACGCAAGAGCGGAAGAGCACCGAGAAATCCGAGAGCCCCTCGACCGGCAATCTCAAACCGCCGCGAGGGACCTGCCCGTACTGCGGGGAAAGCGACGAGTCGAAGGTTGGTGGCGGATGAGGGCAAAGAAGTCAGACGCGCAAGCCGTGCCGGGAAGTTTCTATCGGCACGCTCTCGCCACGATTCAAGCCGCCCATCCCACGGAGGATCCGGCATGGCAGCGCGAGCAAGCCCGCCGCGTCATGACCGCGGCCTTCAGAACCCGGCAAAAGGTCCTCGGTGCAGCGGCCGTCAGTTCAGCCGGGCCCATGTTTCCGCACACCTCCGAGGATCGTGCTCTGCTCAAGAGGGATTTCGATACGGGCGCACGGGTTGACGGCGTCACCTGGCACGCCGCGAGTGGCGCGGCATCAGCAGTCGACCGAGTCGAGGTTGCCCAATCCCGCGGCATAATCTGCATCCGCCGCGGAGAGAGCAACAACGGTCCTGCCATGTACCTGACCCTTCCGGACTGGTACGAGTTCGCGAAGAATCTCAGCGAATCACCGTCGGCCGTTCCACTCGAAGAACTACAGCCAGAAGCGCCCAGAGTACTTGACGAGCGGCTGAGGGCGGACCGCGGAGAAAAACTCGTGGCGACGGTCGAGGACGTGCTGACGGTGGCCTAGAAACCATTTCATCCCCGATCTTTCTCGCTTCCGGCCGTGGACGACTCTTCGATTCGCCGGCGACGAGATCCCATTCGGTTCGGTGTTCGGCCACCACACCTCGGCTTCCTAGGAACCTAGTTGGGAGGCGACCGGGGAGCGGCAGGGGCCGCTCATGCACCGAAACGTCAGGGAACGGGGGCATCGAATGGCGTCGTACCCGGGGAGGGGACCGGGTGTACAGCGGTCGGTGTGTCGGAGAGGCCGCGCAGGTCCGGGCCGTAGAGGCGGTACAGCTCCGGGCCGAGGTCGGTGAGGATCCGGCGCAGCTCGGCGTCGTGCTGGAGACAGCCCCGGGCGGCCGTGATCAGCAGGGCGTTGCGGCTGGTCAGGCCGGACCACTGATGTCCGTTCCGGGACACCGCCCAGACCAGCTCGCGGGAGTCGGCGATCACGGCCAGGTGGCGCCGGGGTGGCTCGTCGGGGCGGGCCCGGCGGATCAGGCGGGCGCCCTCCAGGGGGAACGGGGGTTCACCGGAGTGGAGCACCGTCACGTCGACGCCGCGGGACCGGGCCGCGCGGAGCGGGTGCTCGAGGCCGGCCAGCTCGGTGGGCGTACCCGAAAGACGAGCGGAGCGTGACGTGCCGAGGAGCGCGCCCACCGCGGCGGTCTGGATCTCCGGCCAGGTGGTGAGCTGGGGCAGGAGCTCGACCAGGCCGGGCGGGACGGCGGCGAGCTGGCCGGAGGCGTCCCGGGCGTCCGCGATGGACGCGGCGTACTCGTCGGCCATCCGGTCGAAGAGGACGTCGGGGCGCTCGGCGACGAACCGGGTGGGCACGCCGGTCAGCTGCCGGGCGGCACCCCGGGTGACCAGTTTGCGCAGCGCCTCGTAGACCTTGGGCTGGGGCACGCCGGTGCTCTTGGCCACCGCGTAACCCGTCTGCGGCCCGCCGCCGAGCAGACCGGCGTAGCACCGGGCCTCGTAGGTCGAGAAGCCCAGGTCGCGCAGGTTGGCGACCAGACGCTCGGTCATCGCGCACCGCCGGGATGGATCAGGTGGTGCACCTCGCGCCGGTAGTCCTGGAACGCCGGCAGCGCACGCGTCTCCACCTCGTCCCGCGGACGATCAAGATCGACTTCAAGTTCCTTGAGTACGCGACTCGGCCGCGCGGAGAGCACCAGCACCCGGTCGGCCATGAAGATCGCCTCGTCGATGTCGTGCGTGATGATCAGGACGGTGAGGCGGAGTTCGGCGGCGATGGTCAGCGTGAGGAGCTCCAGGTCGGCGCGGGTCTGCGCGTCGACCGAGGCGAACGGCTCGTCCATCAGCAGGTAGCGCGGGTGCGAGACGACGGCGCGGGCGATCGCGACGCGCTGCTGCATGCCGCCGGAGAGCTGCCGCGGGTGGTGACCGGCGAACTCGGCGAGGCCGACGCGGGCGAGCATCTCACTCGCGCGCCGCCCGCTCTCGGCACGCCCGAGGTGGGTGATCGGGAACCGCACGTTGTCCAGCGCGGTCAGCCATGGGAAGAGACTGCGGTTGTACTCCTGGAAGACCACCGAGACGTCCGGCGGGATGCCGGTGACCGGCCGGCCGTCGAAGTCCAGCGTGCCGGAGTCGGGCCGGTCCAGCCCCGCGAGGCAGCGCAGCAGCGTGGTCTTGCCGCAGCCGGAGGGACCGACCACGCCGAGGATCTCGCCCTCCTGCTGACCGAAGGTGATCTCGTCGATCACCGGGGTGCCGGGGTAGCTCTTGCGCAGCCCGGCCGCGTGGATCAGGGTCATCGCCGGTACCACCCCAGGAGTCGCCTCTCGACCACGGTGAAGAGCGCGGTGATCAGCCAGCCGAGGGTGCCGAGCAGCAGGATGCCGGCGTACATCTGGTCGACGGCGTACATCCGCTGGGATTGCAGGATGACGTAGCCGAGCCCGGCCGTCGCGGCGATCATCTCGCTGATCACCATCATGATCAGGGCGATGCCGAGGGCGATCCGGGCGCCGGCGAGCAGGGCCGGGAGGACCGCGGGCAGCACCACCCGGCGCAGGATCGCGGCCGGGCGCAGGCCGCTGACCCGGGCGACGTCGAGGTAACCGGGCTCGACGGTCCGGGTGGCGTCGTGGGCGGCGATCAGAACCGGCCAGACGGCGCCGCCGGCGATCACCGCGATCCGGGTGGCGCCGGTCGCGCCCAGGGTGAGGACGGCGACCGGGAGGACGGCCGGGGGCGGTACGGCACGGAGGAACTCGAGGGCCGGGCGAATCCACGGTTCGAGGCGGCGGAACCAGCCGAGTGTGACGCCGATCAGAGTGCCGAACAGAACCGCGAGGGCGAATCCGGTCAGGGCGCGGCCGACCGACGGGAGCACGTCGGTGCGGAGGGAGTCCCAGGTCAGCAGGTCGGTGAGGGCGGCGAGGGCGTCGGTGAAGGGCGGGAAGAGACCGGTCCGGCCGGCCCGCCCGGCGATCTCCCAGAGCAGGAGCAGCACGCCCACGACGGCGAGGCCGATCATGACCGGGTCCGGAACGTCGCGGAGATCGCCCACCCCAGCACGCCCGAGACCAGCACTCCCGCGTACGAGGCGGCGATCTGGCCGGCCGCCTGCTGCTGCGCGATGTAGTGGCCCAGCCCCGGGCTCCCCGCCACCAGTTCCACCGCGATCGCGACGACGATGCCCAGCGACGCGGCCGTACGCAGACCGGTCCGGATCGCCGGGAGCGCCGCCGGCCAGGTCACCCGGGTGACCAGCCGCAGCCCCGAGGCGCCCAGCACGCGGCCGCTCTCGATCAGCAGCGGGTCGACGTCCCGTACCCCGAAGCGGGTGGAGATCATCAACGGCCAGAGGCAGGCGAGACCGACCAGCGCCGCCTGCATCCGGGTGTCGATCCCGATCAGCACGATCGCCACCGGGATCAGCGCCACCACCGGGATGGGCCGGAGGAACTCGGTGGTCGGCCGGGTCGCGTCGTCCGCCCACCGGGAGAGACCGACCAGCACCCCGAGACCGATCCCGATCACCGCGGCCAGGGCCAGCCCGAGCGCCCAGGCCAGCAGCGTCTCCCCGGCGGCCCGGACCAGGCCGGCGTCGGCGGACGCGACGACGTCCCGGACACCCGGCGCCGCGGTCGGCGGGAGGACGCGCAGCATCCGCAGCCCCTCCCAGCCGAGGAGCAGCACCGCGAAGCCGGTCACTCCCCTCATCAGGTGAAGTAGGCCCCGTCGGCGGAGACGTCCTTCTTGGTGATCTTCTGGTCCTCGAGGACGGCGGCCCACTGCTGCCACCCGGCCGCGTCCTCGGCCGTGGTGTAATGCGGCAGCCTGATCTTGCCGGCCAGCGCGACCGGCACCTTGGTGTAGGTCGGGAGTACGGCGCGGAGCTCGTCCGGGTGCGCCTCGGCGTACGCGCAGGCCTCGGTGAGCGCCGTCCGGAACCTCTCGACCGTCGCCCGGTTCCCCTTGGCGTACGTCTCGGAGGCGAGGAAGACCGACTGCGGCATCGTCGGCGTCTGGCCCACGCTCGCGGAGAGCAGGTCGGTCGCGCCCGCCGCCAGCCCCAGCGTCACGAACGGCTCGGCCGGCAGGATCGCGTCGACCTGACCGGCGGCGAGCGCGTCCGGCATCGAGGCGAACGGCATCTCGGTGAACTTCACCCGGGACACGTCCACGCCGGAGGTCTTCAGCGCGTTCAGGATCGACAGGTGGGGCAGCTGGTAGAGGGTGTCCACGGCGACCGTCCGCCCGGCCAGGTCGGCCGGCGCCTTGACCGGCCCGTCCGCCTCGACCTGCAGCTGAATGAAGTTGTCCGCCGCGTTCGCCGGGTTGGTCGAGGTGTTCGAGACGGAGAGCACCGGCACCCCGTTGGCACGGGCCAACAGCACGGCGGGCGCGTTGAGGAAGCCGATCTGGGCCGCGCCGGAGACCACCGACGGGACGACGGCGGGCGCCTCGGAGGCGACCACCTCCACGTCGAGCCCGGCCCGGCGGAAGACACCCTGCTTCACGCCCAGCACCATCGCGGCCGCGCCGGACACGCCGATGGTCGCCACCCGTACCTTGAGAAGACCGCCGGAAGCGGACGGGGCGGCACCGCCGTCACCACACGCCGCGACCGCCGCCATGATCGCGACCAGAAGGAACACGCCGGGTCTGCGCATGAAAATCATCGTTCGCAGCCGATGCCGACGCCGTCAAGAGATCAACTATTTTCTATCCCTTGGTGGCAGTCTTGCCACCGACCCGGGTAGGGGGCACACCAGGCCCGGCAAACTGCTCATTTACCTCGAACGAGGCAATTACCCTGCGATGAAGGGGGCGTAGCCAGCGCGGGAGGCGGGATGGTGCAACAGGTGGCGGAGGCGCCGATCGCCGGGCTCAGCGAGGCGGAGGCCGCCGAGCGACAGCGGCGCGGGGAAGGGAACGCGGCGGTCAACGGGAACACCCGGAGCTACGGGGAGATCCTGCGGACCAACGTCTTCTCGTTCTTCAACCTGATCCTCTTCGTCATCGGCGCGGCGCTGCTGGTGCTCCAGAGGTACAGCGACGCCCTGATCAGTGTCGGACTCGGCCTGATCAACGCGCTGATCAGCGCGGCACAGGAGATCCGGGCGAAACGGAAGCTGGACCGGCTGCAGCTGCTGGACCGGAGCGCGGTGCTGGTGGTCCGGGACGGCCACGAGCGGGAGATCCTGCCGGAGGAGCTGGTCCGCGGGGACGTACTGCGGGTACGCGCCGGCGACCAGATCGTGGTGGACGGCCCGCTCCTCGACGGCGGGCGGCTGGAGGCGGACGAGTCGCTGCTCACCGGGGAATCGGATCCGGTCGTCAAGCACCCCGGCGACGACCTCCGCTCGGGCAGCTTCTGCGTGGCCGGAGACGGTCATCAGCTGGCCCGGGACGTCGGCGCGCACAGCTACGCCGGCCGACTGACCTCGGAGGCCCGGCAGACCACCACGGACAAGACCCCACTACAACGGAAGATCGAGTTCACCGTACGGCTGGTGATCGTGCTCGTCGTGCTGATGAGCGGCGCGATCGTGACCCAGGCGGTCATCGAGGGCTTCACCGTGCTGCGCGTCGTGCAGATCACCGCGGTGCTCTCCGGGCTGGTCCCCTACGGCCTGTTCCTGCTGATCGCGGTCGCGTACACGGCCGGCGCCGCGCGGATCGCCAAGGAGGGTGCGCTGGTCCAGCAGGTCAACGCCGTCGAATCGGTCAGCAACGTGGACGTGGTCTGCACCGACAAGACCGGCACGCTGACCACCGGCAACCTCGCGGTGGACGAGATCGTCCCGCTCGGCGAGTGCGAGTACGCCGAGGTGGCCCACGCGCTCGGCGGCCTGGCGCACAACGCGGAGACCCCGAACCTGACCGCTCTCGCCCTCGCCGGTGCGCTCTCCGGGCCGTCCTGGGAGCTGCGCGACGAGGTGCCGTTCTCCTCCTCGCTGCGCTGGTCCGGGATGGTCACCGCGGACGACGAGGTCTGGGTGCTGGGCGCTCCGGACGCCCTCGCGGCACGGCTCCGCAAACCGGTTCCGCAGCGTGAGGTGACCGACCGGACCGGGCGTGGCCTGCGGGTTCTCCTGCTGGCCCGGGCCGAGGACTCGGGCGCGTCACTGCGCGACGAGGCCGGGCGGCCGGACCTGCCGATGCTCGAGCCGGTCGGGCTGGTCGCGCTCGCCGACGAGTTGCGGCCCGAGGTGCCGGACACCGTACGGCGGTTCCGGGAGGGTGGCGTCGACCTCAAGGTGCTGTCCGGGGACGATCCGCGTACGGTGGCCGCCATCGCCGACCGGGCGGGCCTGGACGCGGGCGCCCCGGTGCCGGGCCACGAGCTCGACGACCTGGACGACGCGGCGCTGGACAAGGTGGTCGAGCGGACCACGGTCTTCGGCCGGGTCGCCCCGGAGCACAAGGAACGGATCGTCCGCTCGCTACGGCGCCAGGGCCGGTACGTCGCGATGATCGGCGACGGGGTCAACGACGCGCGGGCGCTCAAGCAGGCCCAGGTCGGCGTCGCGATGCGCAGCGGCAGCGCGGTCACCCGGGACGTCGCGGACATCGTGTTGGTGGACGACTCGTTCGCGGCGCTGCCACCCGCGCAGCACGAGGGCCGCAAGATCCTCAACGGGATCGGGATGTCGCTCTACGTCTTCATGGCCCGGGTCGCCTCGCAGGGCCTGGTGATCCTCGCGGTGACGATGTTGCAGCTGGGGTTCCCGTACTCGCCCACGCAGGTCGGGCTGACCCTGTTCACGGTGGGCGTGCCGACGTTCTTCCTGACCTTCTGGGCGAAGCCCACCGCGCCCGACAAGAGGCTCTTCTCGAACATGGCCCGCTTCGTCCTGCCCGCGTCGATCGTCACGGCGGGTTTCGGTACGGCCGTCTACACCGCCCTGTACGAGGCGGTCACCGTGGGCTTCAGCTACGGCCGTACCCCGGAGGAGGTCATCGACCAGTACGAGCGGTTCACCGGGCTCACGTACGGCTCGGACACCGACTTCACCACGGCGGCGGCGACCATCACCGCGCAGACCGGGCTCTCCACGTTCTTCTGCTTCGCGTCGTTCGTGCTGATCCTGATGCTGGCGCCGCCGTCCCGCTTCTTCGCCGCGTGGACCCCGCCGACCGACGACAGGCGCCCGGCCTGGCTGGTGGCCGCCCTGTTCGTGGCCTTCCTGGTGGTCATCAACGTACCGGTGCTCTGGACGTACTTCGGCCTGCTCGGCCCCTCCCTGCCGGTCACCCTGATCGTCCCGCCCGCCCTCCTCCTGTGGTTCGGCGCCCTGACCCTGGCCTTCCGCTTCCGCCTGCTCGACCGCGCCCTCGGAGTAGCCCACCTCTCCCGCTGACTCCCGGTCCCGGCCGGCTCCCGGGGGTGCCTCACCAGCCCGCACACACCCGCGGCGCTACGGGTGACTCACGCGGGCTGAGGGCCGGCTGTGGGTTTCCGCTGAATGGGAGGCCAGGGGTAGTTGCGCGCGCAATGTTTCGAGATCATTTCTTCGCAGGCCGGTGGTGGCTGCCGATCAGGAAGCCGATCGAGGAACCGAGGCAAGGGGCGAGGATGACGCTGTTCGACGGCCGCTGGAGCGGGAAGATCTTCGTGGACGGCTGGCGGGAGTCCCGCGGCGGCACCGCGGACGCGATCGAACCGGCCACCGGCGGGACGCTCGGGGTCTTCGGGGTGGCGACCGCCGACGACGTACGGGAAGCGGCCACGATCGCCGCGCGGGCGCAGAGGGAGTGGGCAGCGCGCAAGCCCGAGGA
Organism: Actinoplanes sp. NPDC051851; assembly: GCF_040681165.1. NCBI lineage: Bacteria > Bacillati > Actinomycetota > Actinomycetes > Micromonosporales > Micromonosporaceae > Actinoplanes > Actinoplanes sp. NPDC051851. The sequence goes on from NZ_JBFAYF010000004.1 coordinate 220,748, forward strand.
GCGGGCGGCGGTGCTGCGCCGGGCCGGGATGCTCTGGGAGGAGCACGCCGCCGAGGTGGAGAGCTGGATCGTGCGCGAGTCCGGCGCGATCCCGCCGAAGGCCGGGCTGGAGACGCACATCGCGGCGAACGAGTGTTACGAGGCCGCGGCGCTGCCCACCCACCCGGGCGGCGACGTGCTGGCCACCAACGAAGAGCGCTGGTCCTTCGCGCGACGGCGGCCGGCCGGCGTGGTCTCGGTGATCGCACCGTTCAACTTCCCGCTGATCCTGTCGATCCGGGCGGTCGCCCCGGCGCTCGCGCTCGGCAACGCGGTGCTGCTCAAGCCGGACCCGCGGACCGCGGTCAGCGGCGGCGTCAGCCTGGTCCGGATCTTCGAGGAGGCGGGACTGCCGTCCGGCCTGCTCTCGCTGCTCCCCGGGGACGCCGCGGTCGGCGCCGCCGTGGTCGAGGCCCCCGAGGTACGCGTGATCGCCTTCACCGGCTCCACCCGGGCGGGACGGGTGATCGGCGAGACGGCCGGCCGCCTGCTCAAGCGCGCCCACCTGGAGCTGGGCGGGAACAACGCGATGATCGTGCTACCCGGCGCGGATCTGGAGAAGGCGGTGTCGGCCGCGGCGTTCGGCTCGTTCATGCACCAGGGCCAGATCTGCATGACCACCGGGCGGCACCTGGTCCACGAGTCGCTCTACGACGACTACGTGACCGCGCTCGCCGCGAAGGCCGCGCACCTGCCGGTCGGCGACCCGGCGAGCGGCCCGGTCGCGCTCGGCCCGATCATCGACGGCGCCCAGCTGAGCCGGATCGACGGCATCGTCCAGGACGCGGTGAGGTCCGGCGCCCGGCTCGCGGCGGGCGGCGTGGCCGAGGGCCCGTGCTACCGCCCGACGGTGCTCGCCGACCTGAAGACGGAGAACCCGGCGTGGACCCAGGAGATCTTCGGCCCGGTCGCCCCGGTGATGCGGTACGCCACCCTGGACGAGGCGGTCGAGCTCGCGAACGCCAGCGAGTACGGCCTCTCGGTGGCGATCCTCGGCGACGTCGGCACGGCGATGCGGGTCGCCGACCGGATCGAGTCCGGCAAGGTGCACATCAACGAGCAGACCGTCGGCGACGAGGCGAACGCGCCGTTCGGCGGGGTGAAGGACTCCGGCAACGGCGCCCGGGCGGGCGGCGCGGCCGCCAACATCGAGGCGTTCACCGAGACGCAGTGGCTGACCGTACGCCCGGAGATCGCCCCCTACCCGTTCTGATCGACCAACTGCCCGGGGCCCGCCGCCGTCGCGAGCGGGTCCCGGTGCGCTCCGCCCCCGGAACCGGCACGCAGGGTGAGGTGGGCGGCGAGCCCGGCCGGCAGGATCAGCCAGAACGAGATCAGCCGGTAGATCAGCACCACCGCGGCGGCGGTGGCCTGCGGTGCGCCCGCCGCGATCAGCGCGGTCAGCATGCTGGTCTCGATCAGGCCCAGCCCGCCCGGGGTGATCGGGATCTGCCGGACCGCCTGCACGGCCAGGTAGATCAGCGCCAGCCGGGTCCAGCCGACGTCGACCCGGCACGCGGCCGCGGCCAGCACCAGGCAGCCCATGTCGAGCAGCCAGTTCACCGCGCCGGCCAGCAGCGCGACGGCCCAGGTCCGCGCCGGCACGTCACGCGCGTCCCGGATCGCCTGCCCCACGTCGAACCGCCGGAACAGCCGGCCGGTCCACCCGGATGCCGCGCCGCGCCGATCGGGCTCGGCACCGGCGCGTTCACGCCTGAATCGCACCTTCACGAAGAGTCGTAGATGTGCGGCACGGGGCGAACCGGCCCGGCGGAAGAGGGCCCAGAGCAGGGCGCCGATCACGACCGCGGCGAACGCGCCGAGGGCGGACCAGCCCGCCGCGTAGAGCAGGGCCAGGGAGAGCACGGTCACCACCGTGGAGAGCAGCGTGACCGCGGCCGAGACCGCCGACGTGGCGCCGTGCCGGCGGTACGCCTGGAACGCGTACGCCGCCGACGCCGCGGAGCCCGCCGGCAGTGCCATGCTCAGCGCCGAGCGCACGTAGGTCACCGCCAGCGCACGGTAGCGCGGTACCCGTACCCCGAAGGCGGAGAGCAGGCGGCGCTGCTGTTCGGCGTACGCGAACTGGGAGAAGAGGCCGGAGAGGACCGCCAGGCAGGCCCACCGCCAATCCGCCGCGCGCAGGGCGGCGCTGAGCGCGCCCAGGCCGGGCAGACGATCGCGCAGGGTGACCACCATGATCGCCAGAACCACGGCGAGCAGGACGTATCCCACCCACCGGCGGCGACTGATGTTCATGACGGACATGTCCTCAGCGTTCCCGACTCCCGTGCCCCCGTCGTCCTCCGCACGCAGGCAACCGGCATACCGCACCTGCGGTATCCCTACTCCCCCAGAAGCCCTGCTCCCCCAGAAGCCCTACTCCACCCAGGAGCGCAGCAGGGCACCGCCGATCGAGTCGCCCGGACCCGCGCCCGCGCCGGTGGCGACCCGCTCGATCACCTCGTCACGGGTGAACCAGCGGGCCTCGGCCAGCTCGGCGCCGTCGACCGCGATGTGCTCGCTGAGCGCCCGCGCGCGGAAGCCGATCATCAGGCCCGCCGGGAAGGGCCAGCCCTGCGAGCCCTGGTAGCCGACCTCACCCACGGTGACCCCGGCCTCCTCGAACGCCTCGCGGCGGACGGTGGCCTCCAGGCTCTCGCCGATCTCGACGAATCCGGCGATCAACGCGAACCGGTCGGGTGCCGCGCCGGCGTGCCGGGCGAGCAGGCAGCGCGGTTCCGGGCCGGGCGCCTCGATCAGCGCGATCACGGCGGGCTCGATCCGGGGGAAGAGCTCGCGCTCGCAACCGGAACAGACCCGGACATGACCGGCCTGGGTGCTGATCGCGGGCGAGCCGCAGGAGCCACAGAACCGGGTGGTGCGATTCCAGTGCAGAAGACCTCTGGCGTACGCCAGGGTGGCGGCCTCCGGGGAGGCGAGAGAGGCGACGAGCGAGCGCAGGTCGGCGGTCTCCCCCTCGTCCGCGTCGGCGTCGGCGATCTCGGCGGCGAAGACCGGCGTCTCCCCGTCGAGGCCGAGCAGGACGATCTGCTCGGCCTCGACGGGCCCGCCGGACAGGACCGGGCGGCCGTCCCGGAGCAGGCACCGGCCCCGCCACATCGGGATGACCCGGGCGTCGGGGCGGGCCAGTTGCTCCGCCACCCACTCCGGATCGCTCCGGAGGGGCCGGGGCCCGGTCGTGCGGGGTGGCGGAGTACGCGAGTTCGGCCGTCAGCATGAAACCTGCCTACCACGGCGGGGACGTCACATATTGATCATGTGACCGGCCAGACCGTGGATCGCCTCCTTGACCGCCTCGCCGAGCGTCGGGTGGGCGTGCACGTTGCGGGCCAGCTCGGTCACGGTCAGATCCCACTGCTGGGCCAGGGTCAGCTCCGGCAGCAACTCGGTCACGTCCGGGCCGATCAGGTGGGCGCCGAGCAGTTCCCCGTACGTCGCGTCACTGAGGATCTTCACGAAACCGGTCGCGTCGCCGAGGCCGTGCGCCTTGCCGTTCGCGGTGAACGGGAACTTGGCGACCTTGACGGCGTACCCCTGCTCGCGGGCCTGTTCCTCGGTGAGACCGAAACTGGCCACCTGCGGCTGGCAGTAGGTGGCGCGCGGGATCATCCGGTAGTCCAGGGTCATCGTCTCGGCGCCGGCGATCGTCTCCGCGGCGACGATACCCATCGCCTCGGCGGCGTGCGCGAGCATCAGCTTGGCGGTCACGTCACCGATCGCGAAGAGGTGCGGGACGCTCGTGCGGCAGTGGTCGTCGATCTCCACCGCGCCGGCCGGCGTCAGGCGTACCCCGGTCTTGTCCAGGCCGTACCCCTCGACGTTGGGCCGGAAGCCGATCGCCTGCAGGACCTTCTCCGCCTCCAGCACCTCGCGGACGCCGTTGCGCGACACGGTGACCCGGACCGTCTCGGCGCGCTCGTCGATCCCCTCGACCCTGGTGCCGAGCCGCACGTCGATGCCGAGCCTGCGGTACTGCCGCCGGAGCTCGGCCGACACGTCCGCGTCCTCCAGCGGGAGCATCCGGTCGAGGAACTCCACGATGGTCACCTCGACGCCGTAGTTGCGCAGCACGTACGCGAACTCGACCCCGATCGCCCCGGCCCCCACGATGACGATGCTCTCCGGCAGCCGGCCGTCGAGGATCTGCTCCTCGTACGTGACCACGCGCTCCGACGTGGACGTGCCCGGCAGCAGGCGTGGCGTGGCACCCGGGGCCAGGATGCAGTGGTCGAACGCGACGATCCGGTCGCCGACCCGCAGCGTGTTCGCGTCGGTGAAGACGCCCCGCCCGGAGATCTCGGTGATCCCGTTCTTCTTCATCAGGTAGTGGACGCCCTTGACCCGCCCGTCGGCGACGGACCGGCTGCGCGTGAACGCCGCGCCGAAGTCGAAGGTGACCGTGCCGTCGATGCCGAACGTCTTCGCCTCGTGGGTGAAGATGTGCGCGAGCTCGGCGTTGCGCAGCAGGGCCTTGGACGGGATGCACCCCACGTTGAGGCACACCCCGCCCCAGTAGCGTTCCTCGACGACCGCGACGGAGAGCCCGAGCTGAGCACCGCGGACCGCCGCGACGTAGCCGCCCGGGCCCGCGCCCAGCACGACCAGATCGAAATGTTCGCTCATGCCAGTGACCCTACGGCGCGGCGGCCGTCCGTTCAGTGCCGATGGTGACGGCGCGGCGGTGTCGTGGCGATCCCGGTGACCACCGCGGAGAAGATCAGCAGCACTGCGACAAGGATCTCGACCATCCCGGACCTCCCGTGTGAGCTGGTGATTCCGGGGGGTATCTCACGGTCGCGCGCCGCGGGCCGCCCGTCAACCGGATTCGCCGAATCCGCGGGCGCACCCGCTACCGGGTGGCGGTCAGCACCGCGGTGAAACCGCTGTCGGCCGCCACCGATGCGCCGGTGAACCCGGCCTCGGTGAGCAGGGCCAGCCGCCTCTCCGGGCAGACCCGCTTCGGCTCCACCGCGACCAGCACCCCGCCCGGCGTCAGCGCCCGGTAGGCCGCGCGGACCGCCGCGCCCGGATCGCCGAGGTCGTGCAGCGAGTCGACGAAGAGCACCACGTCGAACGGCCCGTACCCACCGATCTCCTCGAAACCGGCCTGGTGGAACGCGACGTTCGGCGGGTCGCCGGCCTCGGCGGCGCGGGCCCGCGCGGTCGCGATCGACGGCTCGTGCCGGTCGAAGCCGAGCACGTCGCAGGCCGGCCAGGCGCGGGCCACCAGGATCCCGGCGAACCCGTGCCAGCAGCCGACGTCGGCGACCCTCGCCCCGGCCTCGAGCCGGTCGGTGAGCCCGGGGACGGCGCCGAACCAGGTGGCGGCGATCCGGGAGGTGTCCTCCCGTTCAGCAAGGGTGTTGTTCATGCGCTCACCGTGCCCGCCGTCCCTTTCCCGCTCCTTAAGGAAACCTGGCTGTGGGCTGTGTGCCGCAGCGTTCCCCGGCTGGTCACGGCGCGTTCGCCCCGTCGTCGCCGGACCGGTGTGTGATGAGACCCCGCCGACGACTTCGAGGATCCGTGCACCACGCCAACCACTACTACGGGCACTCCCACGTGCTGGCCCGGTACTGCGGGCTGGACCAGGAGTCCCCGCCGGGCATCCGCGGCTACCTCCAGCACGGCTGGAACATCGGCGACGGGCTCGCCCCGGACCACGAGTTCACCCCCGGGATCCCGCTCTTCCTCTGGAGCGAGCGCACCCGGCGCCGGGCCTGGTCGATGGGGCGCCGGCAGGCGTACGTGATCGGGGCCCCGTGGGCGTATCTCCTCGCCGGCTCGCCCCCCGCTGCTCCCCCTGAGGAGCGGGAGGGCACCATCTTCTACCCCTTCCACGGCTGGGAGGGGCAGCACGTCGTCGGGGACCACGGGCGGCTGATCGACGAGATCCGGGACACCGAGGAGGGGCCGGTCACCGTCTGCCTCTACTGGCAGGAGTACCGGACACCGGCCGTACGGCGACACTACGAGCGGGCCGGGTTCCGGGTGGTCTGTCACGGGTACCGGGGCGGGTGGTGGAAGGACCTTGACCCGTACTTCCTCCAGCACCAGCTCGCCGAGCAGCGCCGGCACAAGCGTGTGGCGTCGAACCGGCTGTGCAGCGCGATCTTCTACGGCACGCTCGCCGGGTGCGAGCCGGCCGTCTACGGCGACCCGATGCGCCTGCGGGGTGAGAAGTCGGCGTTCGGCGGCCAGAACCGGATCGAGCGCCAGTGGGCGGAGCTGCACGGCCCGAGGGTCGACCCCGCTGCCGCCCGGGCCGCCGCCGTCGAAGAACTCGGTTCCGACCGTCTCTGCACCCCCGCCGAGCTGCGCAGACTCTTCCACTGGCCGGATACCGGGCCCCACACTCCCCCCGAGAGGCAGACGTCGTGAACACCCGGTTGATCGGTGGCGAGATGCCGCACTGGTCGGAGCCCGTGGAGAGCCGTGCGCGAGGTCCGGTGCTGGGCGCGCTTCCCGCCGCGGCTCCCGGCCGCACGCTGATCGCCGGGCCGCACGATCCCGGCCTGGTCGACCGGCTCGCCCTGGGCGCGCTGACCTTCGTGGTACGCGGCCTCCCCGACGCGGAGGCACTGGCGCGTCACTACGAGCACCGGATCGACGCCGAAGTGCTCTGTGGAGACCTGCAGAAGCTGGCGGGTGATCCCTCGTACGATCAGATCCTGGTCCTGAACGGCCTGGACCGGACCGGCTCCACCGAGACCGCGGACCAGGCCTGGTCCGCCTCCCTCGCGCGGCTGCTCTCCCTGCTGCGGCCGGGTGGCCGCCTGGTGCTCGGCCTGCCCAACCTGGTCGGCCTGCCCGCTCTGCTCACGCCGCCCGCGCCGCCGTCCGACGCGGAGTGGGGCACCCTCCCGGAGGACGACCCGACGCGGCCGGCGAGCCTGGAGAGGCTGGTCGCCACGCTGCGCGACTCCGGTGTGGAGACGACGGCGACGTACGCCGCCTATCCGTCGCCGACCGCCCCGACGGTGCTGCTGAGCGAGCGTATCCTCGGCGATCCGGAGCTGCGGGGATTCACCCAGTCGGTGCTGCGGCGGGCGCTGGTCCCGGAGTCGCCGATGCTCGCGGACCCGCGCCCGATCGTCGCCCGCCTGGTCCGGCAGGAGCGGGCGTCGTCGCTCGCCCCGGGCTGGCTGGTCGTCGCGACGCTGGGCTGGTCCCCGGCCGAGCGCTACCCGGACGCCCTGGTGGCGACCGGCGACGAGGTCCACCGGGTGGACCGGGACGGCACGCTGGGCTGGGTCCGCACCACACCGTCGGGCGGGGTGAAGCCGATCCCGTCCGCCGCGTGCCTGCACGACGCCCTGCTCTCGGCATCCCGCCGCCACGACGTCCCGGAGTTCCGCACCCTGCTGACCGCGTGGCAGACCGGCAGGCTGTCCACTCTTCCCGCCGACGCCGTCCTGCTCACCCCTGACGGCACCCTGCACCCTTCCCCGGCCCTCCCCTCGTCCCCGGCCCTGCCCTCGTCCCCCGCCCTGCCCTCGTCCCCCGATCCATCCGCCACGCCGTCGTCCTCCGAGGCGCTGCATCGGTTCGCCGCGGCGCTCTTCGACGAGGGGGCGGCCCACCTGTGGCCGAGTCCCGCCGATCCCGCCGAGGTCACCGCCCTCCTCGCCGAGATGGCCGGCCGCACCGACGTCACCCCGCCGGCCACTCCCCTCGAACCCCTGCCGACCGCCCGGGAGACCGCCGCCGCCCGCGACCGGCTCACCATCGAGCTGTCCGAGGCCCGTGCGCAGATCGCCTGGTACGAGAGGCGCCTGGTCCAGCGCGACGCCGAGCTGGTCCGCGCCAACCGCGTCATCGGCGCGCTGAAGGCCACCACCACCGGCCGCGCCGCCACGGTCGTCTTCGGCAGCCTCCGCACCGGCAAGCGCGTGGCCCGCGCCGCCCTCCGCCGCCTCCGCCCCGACGAGTAGCCGCCCCCGGTGAACCCGGACCGCCCACGGCCCACACCAGATGATCGAAGATCACGGATTGATGTGGATCTTGGCGGAATGAGCGTGCGGGCGCGGGGATGCGAGCGCAGGGCGATGCAAGCGGGGGCGGGCCCGCGTGTGGAACAGGCCCGCGTGTGAAGGCGGGCCCGCGTGTGAAGGCGGGCCCGCGTGTGAAGGCGGGCCCGCGTGTGAAGGCGGGCCCGCGTGTGAAGGCGGGCCCGCGGGTGGAGGCGGGCCCGCGTGTGAAGGCGGGCCCGCGGGTGGAGGCGGGCCCGCGGGTGGAGGTCAGGTTGCGGAGACGAAAGCGGGGTGGTCGAGGAGGAAGTTGGCGACCTTGTCGTCCTTGACGGCCTGGAGGAGTTTCAGGCTGTCGTCGCTCAAGAGCTCGACGCTGCCGATGCCGGGGATGGACTCGCTGTTGAACGTGCCGGCGTTGGTCTTGATGGTGACCAGGTCGTCGGGCTTGACGGTGGCCATCGCCAGGGCCCAGTCGGCCATGTCGATGCCTCCGTCGTCGACCGTCATGGTCTTGCCGAAGGCGGAGATCAGGCCGGGCAGCTTCGTCGGCGAGTCGAGGCCGTCCTTCACCGCCTGGTTGATGATGGCCTTGAAGAACTGCTGCTGGTGGCGCTGGCGGCCGTAGTCGAAGTCGCCGTTCTCCAGCAGGTCGCGCTGGCGGACGAAGTCGAGCGCCTCGGTCGGCGTGAAGCAGTGGTCGCCCTTGGTGTAGATGTTCGGCGTCACCCCGGCGATCTTCCGGTTCAGCGTGCCGTCCTTGTTGATCACGTACGGCTTGGCGCGGTCACCGTTCGCGTCGGTGCCGATGTGGATCGAGGTGGTCTTCTCGTCGACGTACATGCAGACCTTGCCGAGCGTGTTGACGATGTCCTTGAAGCCCTCGAAATCGATGATGGCGCCCGCGTCCGGCGTGATTCCGGTCAGATTCTTCACCGTCTTGGTGAGTAGCTCGAAACCGTGGGTGAGCGCGTTCGTGCCGGTGAGTCCGCGGGTGCCGAACGCGAACGCCGCATTGATCTTGTTCTTACCGCCGGCGAAGGACTGCGCGCCGTTGTCGTACGCCGGGATTTCCACGTAGCTGTCCCGCGGCAGCGAGATCAGATAGCCGCTGTCGTGATCGGCGTTGATGTGCACCAGGATGATCGTGTCGGAGCGCAGCGCCTCGCCGTTGATCTGGTCCGGCCGCTGGTCGATGCCGACGAGCAGGATGTTCTTCGCGCCGTCCAGGTCGGCGTCGGCTCGCTGCTCGTCGGTCGCGGAGTCGCTACCGAGCAGGCTCTCCTTGGTGACCGAGCTGGTGGCGGCGGCGACCGTCATCTTGAGCCCGACCGCGCCGCCCGCACCCCCGACCGTCAGCACCACGCCGAAGACCAGGACCCAGAGGGCCCAGCGTGGTGAACGGTTGTTGCGTCGTCGGCGAACGGTCTTCCTTCGCAAGGGGCTCTCCTCGTCTCCGGCGGCAGTACCTCACCCATAGAGACGGGCCCCGCGCGCCGAAAGATTGCAGTCCGAACTCGGAATTTCCTGTGAGCCCCGATTCCGGCTCGCCGACCATACGCCCACGGCCGGGCCATCGCTGTGCGTTGCTCGCCCGTTACTCCCTTTGCGGTTGCCTGTCATTAACGGTACGGCCTCCCGGGACTCATAGCGTCGCGGCGAATCCTCTCCTCGCCCGAAAGCGCCCGAAAGCACCGGACAGTGCCCCACGCACCGCAACGTGCCGTAAAGCGCCCGACCGTGCCCCGATAGCGAGCCGACATGTCCTCAGAACCGGATGTCAGCGTCGTCATCCCGACGTGCAACCGCCCCGAGCTGGCCGTCCGCGCGGTCCGGAGCGTCCTCGCGCAGACGTACGCGAACCTCGAAGTGATCGTCGTCGTCGACGGCCCGGACCCGGCCACCTCGGACGCCCTCGCCGCGATCGGCGACCCGCGGCTGCGTGTGCAGGTGCTACCGGAGCGCGGCAAGGCCCCGAACGCCCGTAACGCCGGCGCCCGCGCCGCCCGGGGCCGATGGACCGCGATGCTGGACGACGACGACGAGTGGCTGCCCGAGAAGATCGAGAAGCAGCTCGCGCTCGCCGAGTCCTCCCCCTCCGCGCTGCCGGTGATCGCCTGCCGGATGATCAACAAGACGCCCCGGGCCGACTCGATCATGCCGCGCCGGCTGCCCGGGCCCGGCGAGCCGGTCAGCGAGTACCTGGTGGTCCGCCGGGGACTGTTCTACGGCGACGGCTTCATCCAGACGAGCTGCATCCTGGCGCCGACCGAGCTGTTCCGCCGGGTACCGTTCACCGTCGGGCTGCGCCGCCAGCAGGAGCTGGACTGGACGCTGCGGGCGATGCGCGAGGAGGGTACGGCCCTGGTGTACGCCCCGGACGCGCTGGTCCTCTGGCACCAGGACGAGAACCGGGACCGGATCAGCCTGCACAACCCGTGGAAGGCGCAGTTCACCTGGGCCCGGGAGAACCGTGACCTCTTCACGCCCCGGGCGTACGCCGCTTTCCTGCTCAGCGTGATCAGCTCGATGGCCGCGCCCACCCGGGACCGCCGGCTCTTCCGGGAGCTGCTCGCCGAGGCGCGCCGGTACGGACGTCCGGGCGCGGTCGACTACGTCACCCACGCGCAGATCTGGGCGCTCCCGCCGTCCGTGCGGGCCCGGCTGCGCGACGTGGTGGTCGGCCGCCGCGACAGGGCCCCCGAGCACTCCGCGACCGCCGAGCGGCAGATCCCCGTCGATGTCGACTGAGCCGGAGACCGAGCAGGACGCCGAGTGGGAGGGCGAGCGGGAGACCGAGCCGGGGAGGCGGGTCGTCATCTGGCGGAGCGCGATGCTTCCCGGGTCCGAGACGTTCGTGCGGAACCACGGGGACGCGCTCACCCGCTGGCGGCCCGCGTACCTCGGCGCGTTCCGGAGCGAGTCGCCGCTCTCCCGGCCGGACGATGTGATCGCCTACCCGGACGGTGCCGGCTTCCTGCGCCTGCGCCTCACCGGCTCGTCCCCGCGGCTGACCGGGGCGCTCGCCGGACTGCGCCCCGACCTGGTACACGCGCACTTCGGCGGCGACGGCTGGCTGATCAGCGACAGCGCGCGGCGGCTCGGCGTCCCGCTGGTCGTGACGGTGCACGGCCACGACGTCACCCGCCAGCCGCGGAGCCGGGGCGCCAAGGGTCTCCGGTACCGCCGGAACCTGCGGGTGATGTTCGCGCGGGCCGCCCTGGTCGTCGCGGTCTCCGAGGTGATCCGCGAGCAGGCGATCCGGCATGGTGCAGACCCTTTCCGGGTACGAGTCCACTACACCGGAGTCCCGGTACCCGCCGCGCCGCCGCTGGTCACCAAGCGCTGGGACGTGGCCTTCGTCGGCCGCTTCGTCGCCAAGAAGGGCGTGGACGACCTGCTCACCGCGCTGTCGACGATGACCTCGCCACGGCCGCGCGCGCTCTTCATCGGCGACGGCGAGCTCCTCGGGCGGATGCGGGACAGGGCCGCCGAACTGCGGGTCGACGCGACGTTCGTGGGCAGCGAGTCGCCCGCGGCGGTGCACCGGCACCTCGCCGAGTCGCGCATCCTGGCCGCGCCCTCGAAGACCGCGCCGGACGGCGACACGGAGGGCCTGCCCACCACGATCCTGGAGGCGGCCGCCCTGGGTGTCCCGGTGGCGGCCACCCGGCACAGCGGCATTCCGGAGGCGGTCGTCCACGGGGAGACGGGGCTGCTCACCCCGGAGGCCGACCCGGTGGCGCTCGCCGGCTCGCTGACTCGGCTACTCGGCGACGCCGATCTGCGACACCGCCTCGGGACCCAGGGCCGCCGCCGCGTGCTGGCCGATTTCGATCTGCGTGAACAGAGTCTCCGGCTGGAATCGCTGTACGACGAGGTGGTGTCGGGCGCCACCGCCCACGCAGGTCGCACCGCGGGTTGAGCGCCACCGCTCACGCAGGTCGCGCGGTGGGCTGAGCGTTCTGGACGCGCCAGCGGCCAGCGAAGCCCGCCGCGCCCTCGGCGGGAGCAGCGGTCTGTACCCCCCCACTCGGATGCGACATCCGGCCCCTGACTTTGATCTTGACGTAGGGTCGAGCGGTGCGCACGAAGCGGGAGCTGACCGAGGACATCCGGCGTCATCGGCGTGCCGCGCTGGTGGTCAACACGCGCTCGCGGCGGGGGCGCAGGCTGTACGACGACGCGCGCGAGCGGCTGCGTGAGGCCGGTTTCGATCTGCTCGGGACGTACGCGATGGAGCGGCCCGGCGGGCTGGAACCCCTGATCGAGGCCGCCCTGGAGACCGGCGCGGACCTGCTGATCGCGGGCGGTGGGGACGGCACGATCAGCACCGCGGGGCGCCTGCTCGCGCACCGGGACGTCGCGTTGGGGCTGCTGCCGCTCGGCACCACCAACAACTTCGCCCGTACGGTACGCATCCCGCCCGACCTGACCGCCGCCGTCACGACGCTGACCAGCGGAAAGGTCATCGACGTCGATCTGGGCGTCGCGGGCGACAGGCCGTTCACCAACCACGTCGGCATCGGCCTCTCCGCCGCGGTGATGATCAACGCGCCGAGCCGGCTGAAGCGGGTGGTGGGGCGGCTGGCGTACCCGATCACCGCTCTCGGGTTGCTCGCCCGGCACCGTCCGCTTCAGATCACGATCCGCGCGGACGGGCGGGAACTGCGCTTCACCACGCACCAGGTCTACGTGGCGAACGGCGGCTTCCACGCCGGACGGCCGATCACCGCGGACGCGCACGCCGACGACCGGCTGCTGGTGGCCTACCCGGTCGGCGGGGCGTCCCGGCGCGAACTGCTCCGGGAGACCGCGCGCAACGCCGCGACCGGGCACCGGCGCACGCTGCACGACCGGCCTTTCCTCGCCGTCGACGAGCTCTTCCTGGAGTCGGTGCCGCCCGCCCCGACCGAGATCGACGGCGAGCCGAGCGGGACGACCCCGCTCCGGATCGCGGTGGACCCGAACGCCCTGCGCATCATGGCCCCCGCCGACAGCCCCGACCTCTGACCGTTCTTGATAGCCAGCGACGGGTTATGGCCGGTGATCACGGGTGACCCCGCTGGTCGATTCCGGCGAGATCGTCACCGGCGGGGTCGCGGGGTGGGCCCCGGCCGGCCGGACTTGATCGACTTTTCATGATCAACTGCGGAGGGTGATCTTGGTGGCTGGCGTTCTGGGGTGTGTCGGCGGGCTGGAGTGACCCGTGAGCGCCAGCTTTCCCGGCGCGGCTGGCGTTCACGGGTCATTCGGAGCGCCCGAGACACCCCGGAACACCAGCCGACCACCCTGAGGCACCCCGGATCGCCAGCCGACCGGCCGAGGCACCCCGGACCGCCGGCTCACCGCCTGCGGGCACGCCGCCCGGCGGGCCCGCGAACGAATCCCGGCAGGCGGAGCCGGCGATCCGCGGGCGGCGAGTGTTCGGGCGGGCACCCGGTCACGGGATCCGGCGCCCCGCCCAGGTGGTCCAGATGTGACCGGCATTAGGGGTGTCTCGCTCCACCGCGGACACCCGCCCGCCCTCGCCGGAGCGCAACAGGCAGGTTGGGCTGGATCGTCAGGGTTCCTCGGGTGCCGCGGCGGGCGCGGCGGTGGCGGCGGTGGCGGCGGGCGCGGCGGTGGCGGCGGTGGCGGCGGGCGCGGCGGTGGCGGTGGCGCGGTCGGAGTGGCCGAGGTCGCGGCCGGGGGCGACGCGGTCGCGGACCAAGCGCTTGAGCTGGGCGAGGTCGGGGAAGCCGTCGGGCTTGCGGTTCCAGAGGGTCTCGCCGTCGAGGCGGATCTCGAAGACGCCGCCGATGCCGGGGACCAGGGCCACCTCACCGAGATCGCGCGGGAAGGTGGTCAGCAGTTCCTGAGCGATCCACGCGGCGCGCAGCAACCACCGGCACTGCGTGCAGTACTCGATCTCCAGGCGGGGTGTCCGTTCCGTCACCGCTCGAGTATGCCCCGCCCGCTTTCCGCAGCTCACCGGTGCCACTCCGCGTGTGAACTTCGGGCGCTCCCTACGAATCGCGACGTCACACACGACAGCCACACCCGGGCGGAGGAACGCACCCGGCACCGGCGGCGCCGCGGGTGGGGCGGGGTCAGGGGCGGGCGGTGGCGAGCATCCAGAGGAGCAGGGCGAACGTGGCGGCGCCGCCGATCAGCAGGGCGATGAAACCGGCCCAGTCGGCGTAGCCGTACGCGGAACCGATCGGGGCGGCGAACCCCGTGGCCAGGACCGGGCCGAAACGCCAGTCACGCTTGCGGTTCTTCCGGACCGGGTCGCCCAGCCAGAAGTACGCGACGGCAGCGGCCGCCCACACGACGAGGATGATCACCAATGCACCGATCACCCCCAGCATCCTGGTCGCCGTAGGTAGATCGAACACCAACCGTGCGTTACCGGGAATCGAAAGCTTGCCCCTCGCTCCGGCAGCCTTTAGGTTAACGAAACAGCGTTTCCAACGCCGAAACGGAGCGGACGCCCGCATGGTCAGCACGCTCTTCGCCCTGATCACCGCCGCCGAGATCGCCCTGTTCGCACTGGTACTACGCCACCGGCGGGACCGGGCGATCGTCCTCCTGATCCCGGTCGTCCTCGCGCTGATCTGGGACAACGCGGTGATCGCCGTGGGTGCGGCGCTCGGCGAGGGCGGCCTGCTGCACGCGCTCTCGGTGCCCCGGTTCGTCACCCATGCCCTGTTCGTGCCGCTCCTGATCATGGTGGGCGCGCTGCTCGGCCGCCGCTCCGGCGTACGGCTGCCCCCGACCCCGGCCTTCGCCCTGCTCACCGCGCTACTCATCGGAATCGGCCTGGTCCGGGACGTCATCGGCCTCGATCTGGAGCCCACCCGGTACGCCGGCACGCTGCGGTACACCAACGCCGCCGCGTCCGGGCCGCCGATCCCCGCGGTCGCCACCATCCTGGTGCTGATCGCGATCGGTGCCGCCCTCGCGGTCCGGGCCCGCCGGTACTGGCTGCTGGCCGGCGCGATCACCATGTTCGCCGCGGCGGGTGCCGGGTTCGCCGTACCGTGGCTCGGCAATCTCGGGGAGTTGGTCCTGATCGGCGCGATCGGCATCACTGCGCTGCGTACGGAATATGACGACCCCGTGTCATCCTCGCTGATCAGGCGCTGAACCCGGGCCGGAGAGCGCCCGCTCTGGCAGGGTTGGCGGATGACACCCCGGATCCGCTCGTACCTGTCGCACTGGACGGTCTACGTCCCGGTGCTCGCCGTCGCCACCCTGATCCTCACCTGGGGCCGGGACCTGCCGCCACCCCTGGTCGTGCTGGTCGCCGCGTTCCTGGCCGGTGCGGTGCTGGCCGCCGTGCACCACGCCGAGGTGGTCGCCCATCGTGTCGGTGAGCCGTTCGGGTCGCTGGTGCTCGCCGTCGCGGTCACCATCATCGAGGTCGCGCTGATCGTCACCCTGATGATCAGCGGCGGCGAGAAGACACAGTCGCTGGCCCGGGACACCGTCTTCGCCGCCGTGATGATCACCTGCAACGGCATCCTCGGCCTGTCGTTGCTGGTCGGAGCCGTACGCCGGAAGATCGCGGTCTTCAATCCCGAAGGGACCGGCGGCGCCTTCGCCACGGTCGCCACGATCGCCGCGATGAGCATGGTGCTGCCGAGCTTCACCACCAGCCGACCCGGACCACAGTTCTCGCCCACCCAGCTCGGCTTCGCCGCGATCGTGTCGCTCGGGCTCTACCTGCTCTTCGTGACCGTGCAGACCCGGCGGCACCGGGACTACTTCCTGCCGATCACCACGGCCGGCGAGGTGATCGACACCGAGGAGCACCTCGACCCGCCGAGCGGCCGCGCCACCCTGACCAGTCTCGGTCTCCTGATGATCGCGCTGATCGCGGTGGTGGGCCTGGCCAAGGGCGTCTCCCCGGCGGTCGAGTCCGCGGTGCAGAACGCCGGGCTCCCCCAGGCGGTGGTCGGCGTGGTGATCGCCCTCCTGGTCCTGCTTCCGGAGACGATTGCCTCCGTACGCGCAGCCGCGCGGGACAGGATGCAGACCAGCCTGAATCTGGCGCTCGGCTCCGCTATGGCCAGCATCGGACTGACCATCCCGGCGATCAGCATCGCGATGATCTGGTTGGACGGCCCGCTGCTGCTCGGCCTGGGCGGCACCCAGATGGTCCTGCTCGCCCTCACCGCCGTGGTCGGCACGCTCACCGTCGTCCCGGGACGCGCGAACGTCCTGCAGGGCGGCGTCCACCTGGGCCTACTGACCGCGTTCCTGTTCCTGGCCGCCAGCCCGTAGGCGCATACGTCGGTGGCCTCGCCCCCGGGGGAAGGGGCGAGGCCACCGGAATGAGCACGCGTCAGTCGCGCGCTACGCCGTTCCAGGCGACCGTCTCGTACGGCGCCAGCACGAGCGCGCAGACCGGCTCGTCCTGGCAGACCGCACCGTGGACCACGTAGTCCGCCGGTTCGAAGGCGTCCTCGTGACCCTTGACCAGATCACGCAGGCTCGCCCGGATGGCGTTGGTGACGAACGCCTCGCTGGTCCCCTCGTGCTCGACGAAGAGGCCGCCCTGACCGTCCCGGCGCTGCACCCAGCCGATCCCGGCCCAGGCCTCCTCGCCCGGCAGGGTGGCGTGCTGCTCGGCGTAGACGCAGAACAGCCGGTCACCCCAGGCGCCCTCGGGCACGCCGGCCTTGCCGCTCGGGTCCACCGTGGTGCCCGGCGGGATCACGCTGGAGAGCCGCACCAGGTTGTAGAACCCGCAGTCCATCTGCACCAGCGCGTCGTGGAACGCGGCCAGCGAGGTGGTGCCACTGCCGGTCTTCCGGAGAACCGGGATCTGGTCGTAAACGGCGGAGGTACGCAAGTCTGATCGGACCCTCTCGTGACGTTCGGTGCGGGGACCCCTCCAGTCTCGGGCCACGAAACCCCGGGCCGGATCCACCGAGAGTGCACCAGATATGGCCGACCGTTACCTCAAGTCCGGGTCTCCCCGAGTGAGCCCACGGGCATGGCCCGGAGTCGGGGGCCGAACGACAGGGTCGCGGTTCCGGTGTAGAGGACCACGCCGGCCACGAAGTCGTCGCCGATCCGGTCAGCCGGCCGCCGCAGCCCGCGGAAGTCGTCGGGAGCCATCACAGGATTCGGGCGCCGTGTGCGAGCCAGCGTGCCACCACCTCCATCTCGGCCGGGGTGAAGCCCTCGGTCAGCCGGCTGTTGAGGTCGTCGACCACCGCGCGGGACGCCGCGACCGCCGCACGGCCCTTCGGGGTCAGGTGCAGGCGGGCGGCGCGCGCGTCGGCCGGGTCCGGGGTCCTGGTCACGCAGCCGCTCTTCTCCAGGCGCGCGACCAGGCCGCTCATCCCGGAGGCGGAGGCGCCGAGCGCGGTCGTCACGTCACCGATCAGGGCACCGTCGTGGGCGGCGAGGTGGAAGAGCACGCCCGCCCCGGCCGCGCCGATCCCGGTGTCGCCGGCGCGCGCGTCGATCCACCGCCGCACCGATCGCTCCGCGCTCAGCAGCAGGAAGACCAGGCGCGGGAGGGTCTGAGCGGTCCGGTCACTCATCAGGCCTCCTTGTTCGCGTACGCCGAAAGCCAGGCGACGAGATCGGGCCAGAGTGACTCGCCGACCTCACGCCGCAGGAAGCCGTGGTGCCCGATGCGGGCGACGCCCGCGTCGGCCGGGGTGTAGGTGCGCCTCTCGACGGTGGCCCCGGTGAGCCGGGCGGTGAGGGCGTCGATCTGCTCCGGGGTGGACCACGGGTCGTCGGTGAAGCCGATCGCGAGCACCGGCTGGGTGACCCGGATGAAGCGCTCCGCGGTCCGCATGCTGGGGTCGTCGGCGAAGTACTGGTCGCGCCGGGCCCAGCCGGCCCACTCGGCGAACGCGCCGGACGGGATGTCCTCGCCGAGGCCGAGGCGCCGGGCGGGGACGTACCCGAAGAGCCGGACCGCCGCCGGGCCGAGCACGCTGAAGAGCAACTGGACCCGGACGCGCTCCATCACACTGGGGATCCGCCGGATCGCGGCGAGGTGCGAGGCGACGATCACCGCGCCGGTCAGGTGGTCACCGGCCTCGCCGAGCGCGATCACGTGGCCGCCGAGGCTGTGCCCGAGGGCGAAGTGCGGCAGGTCCGGGAAGCGCCGGTGCGCCCACGCCGCGACGGCCGGCGCGTCCTGGGCGATCCAGTCGCGGACGCCGAGGCCGGCGAACGCGCGCGGGTCGCCGGAGCGGCCGGTGCCCCGGTAGTCGTAGGTGACGGTGGCGATGCCGTGTTCGGCGAGATGCTCGGCGAGCGCCCGGTAGAAGCCCTGCGGCGTCGCGGTCGCCGAGTGGATCACCAGGACCGCGACGGGCGCACCGAGCGGCTGGAAGAGCGCCGCGGTGACGGTGCCGCCCGCGGGGACCGGGACCGTGACGTCGGCATAGGTTACCGACGAGTAATTTCGCATGCGAAGTAATGTACCCCAGCTGCCCGTCCCCTCGTACCGGCGCAGCCCGGCCCGCCAGATCAGGTCGAGCGGATACCCGAAGAAGAGGGCCAGCTCGGTCACCGCCTCATCGCGGGGTAGCTCTGCGTGGTCCAGACGCGACCGACGCCGGCGCCAGCTTGATCGCGAAGTAGATCAGCGCGCCGCAGACCACCAGCAACGCCCCGGCGACCAGGGCGACCGGCGTGCTCACCGCGAGGTCCAGCCGGCCCGACGGCCAGCCGATCAGTGCCGTCCCGACCACCAGCTCGCCGATCGCGTCCGGCCAGAGGAACCGGTCGGCCAGCAGCATGTCAGAAACTTTCTGTAAGCGGCTCCACTGGCAGGATGGGGCGCATGAACATCGATGCCGCCGCCATCCGGATAGCCCGTCCCTGCACCGACCTCACCGCCGCCGAGCGCTTCTACGTCCACGGTCTCGGCTTCGACGTGCTCTGCCGGGTCACCGCCGACGGCCCCGGCGAGCACGACCTGCTGATGGTCGGCGCACGCCGCGCGGCCTGGCACCTGGAGTTCGTCCACGCGGCGGCGAAACCCGCGCCGACACCGGAGGACCTGCTGGTCCTGTATCTCGGGGGCCCGGTCGACGACGAGTTGATCACCCGGCTGGAGGAGTCCGGGGGCACGGTGGTGCGGCAGAGCGCGTACTGGGACAGCTGGGGCGTGACGGTCCAGGACCCGGACGGCTACCGCCTGGTCCTCTCCACCCGCACCTGGTCCAACCGCTCCTGACCCGACGGCCGCCGTCGGTCCCGGTGGCCGGCGCCGGTCGCGGCGACTGTTGTCGCTCCCGGACGCTGCCGGCGGTCGCGGCGGCCGTTGTCGCTTCCGGACGCTAACGCCGGTCGCGGCGGCTCCACAGCGGGCCGACCTGGAGCCATTCGCGCTGCCAGGCCCGGTCCCGCTGGCGATCCAGCAGGGCCGTCCCGACCCGGTGCGCCCCGGCCACCGCCGAGGCCACGCAGAGCACCACGGCGAACCCGACGACCACCGCCTGGGTGACCGGGCTGTGCCGTCCCGGGGGCAGCCGGGGCGAGCCGGTGTCATCCACCCAGATGGCGACCCGGCTGCCCACCCGCGCGGTCGAGGCCGCCTGGATCAGGCCCGAGTGCGGCGAGCCGTCCGGCGCGGTCCAGGTGGCCCGGGCCGCACCGGGTGCCTCGGTACGCGTACCGAACGCCCCGACCGGCCCGGCGTCCTCGACCAGCACCGCCTGCACGGGGAACGAGTGCTCCCGCTCCCACTCCTGCGCCCGCAGATCGGCCCGGTACGCCGCCTCGCCACCCCACCAGGCGAGCAGCGGCGCCCCCGCCAGGAACGTCATCACCAGCGTGAACACCATCCACCCCTGGAGGCGGTCGGATGTCCGGCGCAGCTCGTTGCGTTCCCACCCGAGCCGCCGCGCGACCGGTCGCCCTCTCATCTGCCCTGCTCTCCCACCTCGCGGTACACCCGCGACGAGATCGAGCATGCCTCCCGGACCGCCCCCTCCGACGCACATCGCCGCACCACGCCGACCCGATCTCCGGTACGCCCACCCGTACCCGCCCGTCCGGCGCCGCCGCACCTGTCAACGGGCAAGACCATTTTCGGGTTTCCGCTAGCAGCACGGCCCGTGCCACTCGACGCCGTAGCGCGCTCCAGGTCTCGGCTGGTGCTGAGGGGTATGTCCCTGCTGGTCGCATCTGGACCACCTGGGCGGGACGCCGGATCCCGTGACAGGGTGCTCACCCGAACACTCGCCGCCCGCGGATCGCCGGCCCCGCCGGCCAGGGGTTCGCTCGTGGACCGGCCGGGCGGTACCCCGCGGGCGGTGAGCCGGCGGTCCAGGGTGGCTCGGCCGGTCCAGGGTGGCCCGGCCGGTCCAGGGTGGCCCGGCCGGTCCAGGGTGGCCCGGCCGGTCCAGGGTGGCCCGGCCGGTCGGCTGGCGATCCGGGGTGCTCAGGCCGGTCGGCTGGCGATCCGGGTGCCTCAGGCGCCCGAGAGACCCCTGAACGCCAGCCGACCGACAGAGGGCCGCGCCTTATTGCCAACTTTTGGCAACTGCGGCAGGATGAGCGCAGGAACGGGTGTCGCTGGCCGTGATCTCCGGACCTGAGATGAGGAGAAGGGCGTCCCGAACCGCGATGATCCACGGGTTCGGGACGCCCTTCGTCGTTTTCCGGTGCGGGGCCGTTACTCCCCCGTGGGCTCCTCGTCCTCCGGCTCAGCGGTGGCCGAGGCCGCAGGCTTCGTGACAACCGAGGCCGCGGGCTCCGTGACAACCGAGGCCGCGGGCTCCGTGGCGGCGCCGGCGAGGGCCGGTGACTTCGGCTTGCGCGCCGCCACCGAGGACTTCCCGGACGGCGCCGAGGACTTCCCGGACGGCGCCGAGGACTTCGCCGGCGCGGGTGGGGGGACGACACGGTTGCGGCGGTCGGCGTAGGTCCAGGCCAGCGACGCGATCGCGGCCACCGTCAGCGCGATCAGCATGCCCGTGGTGTGGGTGCCGACGCTGTCCGCGGCACGCGCGACCGGGTTGTCGACGCCGAGCCGGGCGATCAGCCAGCCGGTCGCGGCGACGCCGGTCACCGAGGCGCCGGTGATCCGGAAGACGCGGCCGTACCGGCTGCGGGCCACCACCACGATCGCGGGCAGCGCGAGCGCGACGAGGAAGAGCTGGACCAGCTCGATGCCGAGGTTGAAGCCGAACAGGCTGAGCGCGAGGCGTCCGGTGGAGAGCTGCATCTCGGCGAGGACGAACGAGAACGCCATGCCGTGACCGAGGCCGAAGAACCCGGCGACGGCGGCCTCCCGGCCGGGGAAGATCGGGCGGATCGCGTGGATGGCGCCGACCAGGATGCTGGCGGCGATGAACGACTCGACCGGCCACGCCGGGATGTCGAGATGCGTGAACGCGCTGACGGCGAGCGCGACCGAGTGCCCGATGGTGAACGCCAGGGTGGTCTTGCCGATCCTGGCCACCGCCGTCCGCGCTCCGGCGATCTCCCGCCAGCGCCCGCCGGCGGCCAGCAGCGGGGCCGGGAGCAGCAGGATCAGCAGGAAGAGCAGATGGTCGGTGCCCTCGAGGATGTGGTTGCCGCCGAGCTTGACCATGGCCACGAAGCCGGACCAGGTGCTGCCGGACTCCAGGTTCACCTCGAGGGCGGGCACGGTCATCGACCGTACGTCGATCTTGATGGTGCCGACCTGGGTGGCGCTGTCGTCGTCCTCGGCGAGCTTGCCGGTGGCCCAGTCCTGGCGGACCGAGACGAGCACGGTGTGCGTGACGACCTGGTGCACCACCACGTCGTAGTCGAAGGTGAAGTGCCGGATGTCGGCCCCGGCGGGCGGGGTGAGGACGGCGGTCGCGTCGAGCTCCTGATAGGGCCCGGTCGACGTCTGCTCGGCCTCGGTGACCGATATGTCGCCGACCGATACCGACCAGGGGCGGCCGTCGGTGGTGACCGGCTTGATGTGCGCGGTCAGATAGGCACGGAGCGCATCCTCCTGACCGGTCACATCATCGATCTTGCTGGCGGCGGTCAGGTCGCCGAGCGGGATCTCGAGTTCCGCGGTCACCGACGTCTCGTGCACGTCGAGCAGGACCACCGAGTGGGGCATGGGATGGGCAGAGGCCGGCGACGCCCCGAGCAGGAGCGCCGCCGGTACCGCTACCGCGATCCCCGCCAGCAGGCGAAGGATGCGCGTCTTATACATCAGAAGGTGAACTCTCCACCGTAGTCGCGGGTGTGGTCACGGTAGACCGTGTGGTAGTGGATCTGGTCCGTGTATACCACCCCGTTCTGGCAGACGAACTCGATCCAGACGCTGGGTCCGTCGATCCGGAGGTAGTCACCCTGGGTGTCGTACCCGGTGCCGCCGGAGAGGCCGACGAAGGTCTGGTCCAGCTCCTTCTCGTAGACCTTCATCAGCTCGGCCGCGGTCGCCTCGTCGGCGTTCGCCACCCACGGCTTGATCACGTTGAGGACCAGCTGCTTCTGCTTCTTGGAGAGCTTGCTGACCTGGATGCCCTCCTTGGTGGTCGGGAAGTTCCCGTCGTTCTGCGGGCCGACCAGCACGTCACCGAAGGTCTCGGAGAGCGTCGCGGTGGTCTTCTGCGCCGTGGTGAGGCTGGTCGCCAGCGCGGAGACCGCGGTGGCCTGCGCCTTCATCGACTCCACGGTGTTCCCGTCGGCGTCGGTGTAGCTGGTCGGCTCGACACCGAGGAAGAACGGGCTGGCGCTGACGCCCTTGCCGTTCTTGTAGGTGATGTGCACGGCCATGTGGTGACCGCCGAAGCCCAGCTCCCAGGTGCCGGTCAGCGACGGCGTACCCATGAAGGCCAGGTAGTAGTAACCGCTGCCGTAGGTGAGGGCCATGCCGCCGCCACCGGTGTCGCCGGACGGCGCCGCCCCGGAGGGCGCGGGAGCCGCGGAGGCGTCGGTGCTGGCCGACGGGTCCGCCGACGGCGCCGTGCCGCCACCGGTCGAGCCCGAGGAGTCGGCCGCGAGCAGGTCGTCGGCGGCGACGATGTCGTTCAGCTGGTCGATGCCGGTGCCCTTGCCGGTGCCGGTGGCGGCGACCAGCACGGCCTTGGCCGCGGCGAGCTGGTCGTCGTCCAGGTCACCGAGCGAGATGCCCGGGCGGCAGGTGCCGGCGCAGGGCAGGTTGGACCAGGCTACGGCGTTCTCCTGGCTGAAATCGATCAGCACCTCGGCCTTCTGGTCGTCGTCCAGGGTGGCGAGGAACGCGTTGGCGGCGTTCACCAGGCCGGCGACGCCCTTGGCACCCTTGGTCGGGTCCTGCGGGGCCGCGGCGGCCTTCGTCGTGTTCTTCCCGCCGGTCTTGTCACCGACGGTGGCGGCGTTGGCGGTCGCGATGCCCGCGCCGAGGAGGGCGACAGCCGCGGTGGCGATCGCCACGCCCCGCCAGCGCCGGGGCGCCGGCTTGGCCGGGCGCACCGTTTCGTCCTTCACGAGTTTGCTCCTTAGAGATGAGGATGGAAAATCGCCCGGGAGACTCCCCCTGAATCACCCGTTCGATCCGCCACAAGATTGTCAACAAACTCATCAGCAACGCGCAACCCGCTAATAGAAAACTAAGGCTATGATTCTCCTATCAGGACCCTGTCAATGACGACGACCTGGGGAAACGCCCTGATACAGTGGTTTTGAGGGAACCTTTCCGGGTGACCGGCATCAAGGTACCTCTTAGCTGATCGACAGCTTCCTCTCATCCCTTTCATAAGAACGCCGACTATTCATCGAGCGCGGAAAGAAAGAAAAGAAAGAGCGAAGACCGCTTTTCCGGTACGCGTCACGCCATGCGGAGTACGTGCACACCCCACGGCGGGAGATCCGCGTAGAGTCCGGCGCCCGCGAGCTCGTCGCCGCCGCGCTCGAAGACCCGGCCGTCCAGCAGGTCGGTGAGCCGCCAGCGACGGCCGCCGACCCCGGAGAACGGCAGCGGGATCCGGGCCTGCGACGGGCGATCCGAGAAGTTGACCACCACGAGGTGCCGCGGGACCACGTCGTGCCAGACCCAGGCGAGCACGTCCTGGTGGCTCGGGTTGTCCGGCCAGCCGTGCGTGTCGAGCAGCCACCAGTCGCCCTGCCGGACCTCCCGGGCGGCGGCGACCAGACGGTGGTGGAACATCCGGGACTCGGCGTCGACCGGCTCGTCCGGGTATCGGGCCAGGAAGACCGGCACGTGCACCCGGCGCCCCTCGAACTGCCCGTCGTGCCAGAGCGTGGCGCCGGGCAGGGTGGCGATCGCGACCGCGGCGGCCCGGCCTCGCTCGGCGGACATACTGGTGGCGGCTCGCGGCTCGTCGTGGTTCTCGGTGAACCGGACCAGGCGGCGCTGGTACTCCAGACCGCCGCTCAGGTGCTTGCGGACGGCGGCGGCGTCCTCGTGCGCGAGCCGGTCGTAGAGGCGCTTGTCGTAGCAGAAGTCGAACCCCTGCTGCTGCAGCGTCCACTCGGTGTCCCAGTACGCCTCGGCGATCAGCACCAGGCCGGGGTGTTTGGCGCGGACCCGGCCGATCACCTCGGGCCAGAACTCGGCCTCGGGGGCGCGCCCCGCGTAACGGCCCCAGGTGCGGGCGAAGATCTCGTTGGTGACCAGCATGGCCATGTCACAGCGGACGCCGTCGCACTGGTCGCCGATGTCGGTGAGCCCGGCGATCGTGGCGGCGCGCAGCCCCGGGTCGAACGCGTTGAGCTGGGCGACGTCCGGCCACGGCGGGAAGAGCGGGTCACGGCCGTGCGCGATCACCCGGCCACCCGCGGTGAACCAGCCGGCCGGGTCGGCCGCCCGGTCCGCCTCGGAACCGAGGATGAACCACTCCGGGTGCCGGGTCACCGCGGGATTGTCGGGGGCCACGTGGTTCGGGACGTAGTCGAGGATCAGCTTCATCCCGCGGCGGTTCAGCGCGCCGCGGGCGGCGGCCAGGCCGGCGGGGCCGCCGAGACGATCGTCGACGCGGTATCGACGTACGCAATAGGGGGAACCGACCACGTCGGAAGCGGTCAGGTCAGGCAGAGCGTGGTGAAACGCACGCTGCAGGCTGTCGTTGACCCGGGCCACGGCGAGGCCCGCCGGACTGCGCTCCCAGACGCCCATCATCCAGACCGCGTCGAGTCCCGAGGCGGCGACCTCGTCCCAGACCGCCGACGGCACGTCGGCGAGGGTGACGGGCCGCCCCAGCCGGCGGCTGATCCCGGCCATCCACGGCCAGGTGTCGATCTCGTAGATCACCGGCGCACCGGGCCAGCCGGTCATCGCACGCTCCCTGTCCTCGTGAGGGTCAAGGTCACGTTAGCAAGCCGGAGCGCCTCCGCGGGCCGCTCGTAGCGAGCGGACCACATCGACCGCACAGGCAGAAAGTGGCGCGCGTCACACTGTGGGAGCGCGCCCAATCAGTGCCATGCTGGTGGGCGCCCCGCCCCTCGCGGACCGTTACCTTTTGGTGGCCTTAAGACTTCTCAGCGTCCACCCAGGTTGTGAACGATCGAGAGAGCAACCCCGTACCGATGAGCGGCAACATCACCGAGGGGCTTATCGGGAGGGCACCGTGGCACGGACCGGAATCGACACTTCGATCCTGCACAAGGGCGCGCACAGCGCGTCCTACTTCGACCTGGCGAGGGCTGCCGGCGAAGGTGCCGAGATCGTCGACTTCTGCATTCCGTGCAACCCGTACTTCCCGACACCCGAGATGTTCGACGAGCTCACCAGAGACCTGAAGAGCATCCTGAAGTACTACCCGAGCGACTCGGCCACCATCACCAAGAAGCTGGCCAGCGTGCTCGGCCTGCACCCGCAGACGGTCGCGATGGCGAACGGCTCCACCGAGCTGATCACCTGGATCGACCACCTGCTGGTCAAGGAGAGCCTGGCCATCCCGATCCCGACCTTCGGCCGCTGGACCGACCAGCCCCTCGAGACCGGCAAGCGGGTGGACATGTTCCCGCTGCAGGAGCGCGACGGCTTCCGGCTCGACCTGGAGGAGTACGTCGAGTTCATCCGCGAGCGCCGCTCCAAGGTCGCGGTGGTCTGCAACGTGAACAACCCGGACGGCAACTACCTGCCGCGCCGCGACGTCATCCGCTTCATGGACGCGCTCAGCGACCTGGACCTGGTCGTCATCGACGAGTCCTTCATCGACTTCTCCGACGCCGAGCGCTACCCCTCGGTCGGCCCGGACGCGGTGATCCGCCCCAACGCGGTCGTCCTCAAGTCCCTCGGCAAGAACTTCGGCCTGCACGGCATCCGCTTCGGCTACCTGCTCGCCAACCCGGCGATCGCCGGCAAGATCGCCAAGATGCTCCCCAAGTGGAACCTCAACTCCCTCGCGGAGAAGGTGGTCCACATGATCTCCGACCACGAGATGGAGTACGAGGAGAGCCTGCGCCTGCTCAGCCGCGACCGCCGCACGATGGGCCGCGAGCTGCAGCGCATCCCGGGCCTCCAGGTCTTCCCGTCGCAGGGCAACTTCTTCCTGGTCAAGCTCCCCACCGAGTGGTCCGGCGTGGCGCTGCGCGACTACATGGTCGCCAACCACGGCATCATGACCCGCGAGTGCGGCAACAAGCTCGGCATGACCTCCCAGTTCATGCGCCTGGTGGTCCGCCCCGCCGCGGACGTCGACCGCCTGGTGGACGGCATGCTCGACTACGCACAGCGCTTCCACGGCCGCTCCGTCTACGACACCGAGCCCCTGGACGGCGGGCGCCGCTGGAACACCGAGTCGTACGAGGAGAAGCCGGACAACCTGATCCCGTACCCGACCCAGCGCGCCGACCGCGGCAACGACCGCGAGTACACCGCACGCCGCGCCGCCGTCAGCTGACCCTCCGCACCTCCGCGGCAGGCCGCGGGCTGACTCGATGGCAGGCCGCGGGCTGACTCCAGGGCAGGCCGCGGGCTGACCTGCCGGCTGACCGAGCTGGCCGGCTCTCGCACCTCCCGGCGGGCAGTGGGCCGGCTCGCCGCACCTCCCGGCAGCGGCTGGCGGGCCGTCCGCCGGCCGCCCGGTCCCACGGTCCGCCGCCGGGTGCGGGGTGTCTGCCCCCGTTCCCGGCGCCATGTTCTTCGAGGACGTCCCGGGCCGCCTCCGCGCCGACTCCGGTGCGGACGGCCCGGCGGGCCCGCTCTCCCACTTGAGCGAGCCCGGACCGGTACGAGCCGTCCCCACCGGTTCCGGCCCGGCTGACCCCTTACCCGGTCATCCCCCACGTGAGCGCCAGCCGATTCCCTGCCCGGCTGGCGCTCACGCTCGTTCCGCCCCCGCCGGCGCCGAGGAGCACCTCGCGCACCACTCACCACCAGCCACCACACGCGCGACTCTCGGCTGGCGCTCCGGGGTGCCTCGGCCTCACCGACACACCCCCTCGGCACCAGCCACTCCTCCCGCCGGCCGGTTTCCCCGCCAGCCACTCCTCCCGCCAGCCACTCCTCCCGCCAGCCGGTTTTCCCGTCGGCCGGGAACCCCGCGGCCGGGAACCCCGCGGCCGGGAACCCCGTCGGCTGGGACCTCCGCCCATGTGTTCGTGACCCCCAGCCGCCTGCGCGCGATCCCCGCTTGGCGCGACTCCGCTGCCGGAGGGCGTGCGCAGGTGGGCGGGGGTGACGGGTGAGGGTAGGGACGCGGGCGCGCGCGGATACACCTGAAGAAATGCTGAAGAAGAGGGGCGGGGGAAATTTGTGGGGTTTCGAAGGGATTCCTGTGTGTCCTGGGTCTCGGGATCGGGGGAAGGATGGGCGTACCTGGGGAAGATTTCCGGATATTTCGTTTTTATCCTGTGAGTCGCTGACAGCTTCGGCACAGGGCGCGCAAAAGCGCAGGTCATAGCTTGATCTAGCGGCTCCTCCCCCGGCCGCCCAGACCTTCTCTACACAGCCCTGGAGGGCTTCAATGGCCGAGCCGAGGGTGCCCACCCGTGACCGGTACTTCGACCTACTCCGTGTTCTCGCGATCATCCGGGTATCGGTCTTCCACTTCTTCCCGTACGCGCTCCTGGAGAACATCTTCCCGTCGATGGGCGTGATGTTCGCGCTCGCCGGGTCCCTGATGGCGAACTCGCTGATCCGCAAGGGCAACCCGGTCACGGTGATCCGCGGGCGCCTCCGCCGGCTGCTTCCGCCGCTCTGGCTGATGGCCGCGATCGTCGTGCCGGCCATGTTCGTGGTCGGCTGGGACGAGAAGCCCGCGATGTGGCACCTGATCTCGTGGATCTTCCCGTTCGCCGACCCGCCGTCGAGCACGTTCGGCGTGCAGGCCGCCGAGGTGCTCTGGTACCTGGTCACCTACATGTGGCTGGTGTTCCTCTCGCCGATCATGCTCTGGATGTACCAGAAGGCCCGCCTGCTCACCATGGTGCTGCCGGTCATCGCCCTCGCCGTCGCGATCCACTTCCCGCAGATCTGGCAGAAGGACGCGATCGAGGAGGTCGGCGTCGACATCCTGACCTACGCGGCCTGCTGGATCATCGGCTTCGCCCACCGGGACGGCACGCTCAAGCAGATCCCCGCCTGGCTCGTGATGATCTTCGCGGTGGCCTGCGTCGGCGGCAGCCTGGGCTACAGCCACCTGCACCCGGATGCCGGCGGGGTCAAGGAGATCTCCGTGGCGTACGCGATCTACAACATCGGTTTCGTGCTCGCCCTGCTGCGGATCAGCCCGCCGATGGGCTGGCTGGAGAAGCGCCCGTTCGCCGACAAGTGGGTCTCGCTGATCAACTCGCGGGCGGTCACCATCTACCTGTGGAACAACGTCGCGATCGCGCTCTGCTTCCCGATCGGTGACGCCATGCAGGTCTGGTACCTCGGCCGGTTCTCCGAACTCGGGTACGTGGCGTGCGCCCTCGTACTGCTCTGCAACGCGGTGCTGATGTTCGGCTGGGTCGAGGACCTGGCGGCGAAGAAGAAGCTGCGGTTCCTGCCCTGGCCGCACGACCGGGTCGCCGCCGAGAAGGCGCCGATCAAGGAGTCGGCCGCGGAGCCCCGGGTGCCGGCGGTCGTCGCGGCGGCCGAGAAGGCCCCGTTGACCATGTCGATCGGTTCGGTCACGGCCCAGGCGGCGCACGCCGAGACGCAGATCTTCCGCGGCGGCGTGACCCGTCCGTCGATGCCCGGCTCGCCGGCCGCTCCGGGGGCCCCGCGTCCCCACGGCGCGGCGGCGCCCCGCCCGAACGGCCCGAACGGCCCGAACGGCCCGAACGGACGGCCGGGTACCCCGAACGGACGGCCGAACGGCGCCCCGGTGCCCCAGCCGGCCGGAGCGCAGGGGCCGCGGATGAACGGCGGCCCGAACGGCAACCAGGCGACCGCGGGATGGCCGGGTGCCCCCGCACAGCCGAAGCCGGGTGTTCCCGCCCAGCCCAAGGCGGGTGCCCCGGCGCCGCAGAACGGCGTACCGCAGCGGAAGCCGGCGGCGGCGAACGGAGCGCAACCGGCCGTGCCGCCGATCCAGGAGTGGCCGACGGAGCCGCAGACGCCGCAGAAGAGCCCGGCACGGGCGTCCGTGCCGCAGGGAGGCGCAGCGCGGGCGAGCGTCACCCCTCCCGGTCCCCGCCACGGTCAGCCCGGTCGCTGACCGGTAGGGATCACATCAGAAGGTCCGCGGCGCCATCGGTGCCGCGGACCTTCCACGTCTCGTCCGTGCTCCAGAAGACGGGCTAACGTCTGTGATCGTGAGTGACGACCCGACGCCCGGCTGCACCCTGACCGTCTGCCGTGACTGCTGCTGCGGCAGTCCGAGCAAGTACCCGGCCGTCGACCACGACGCCCAGCTGGAGCGGCTCCGTGCGGCCCTCGCACCGGAGCACCGGATCCGGACCAGCCTCTGCCTGGACGTCTGCGCGCAGGCGAACGTGATCGTGGTGCATCCGGAGCCGTCCGCGCGGCGGGCCGGTGCGCGACCGGTCTGGTTCGGGCTGGTGCTCGACGACACGGTCCTCGGCGACATCGAGGCGTGGGTCCGCGCGGGCGGTCCCGGCCGTGCCCCGATGCCGCCGGTCCTGGAGCTGTCGGTGATCAGCCCACCGGTGAAGGCCACCGTGACCGCCTGACCGCTATTGAGCGGGTTCCTCGGCGGGCGTCCTGGCGTGCACCACCGCCGGGCCGGCGTGCGGGACGTGGCCGTGCACCGAGAGGGCGTGCGTGGTGTCCCGGGCGCCGGCGAGGTTCGCGGTGAGCTGCGCCTCCAGGGCGTCGACCGCGGCGCGCAGATGGTCCAGCTGCTCGCGGACGCTCACCGGCGCCGGTGCGGGGGCCGGGCCCGGCGGCGGGGCGTTCTCCGCGTCGTCGGCGAGACCGGCGACCGCGGCGGCGCCCGGCAGCTGCTTCTCCGGGGTGGCCGGGACCTTGCGGACCTGCTGCGCCAGCTGGGCGGCCCGCTCCGCCTCCTGCGCCTCCTGCAGCGCGGTCAGCACCACGCCGACCAGCAGGTTGGTCAGCAGGTAGCAGGCGGTCACCATGTACGACACGTAGTAGAGGACCGCCCACTCGGTCACCTCGCGGCCGGCCTGCAGGGTGTCGGTGATCCCGTCCAGCGAGAGCAGCAGGAAGAGCGTGAGCATCGCCTGCCCGACCGTGCCGTACCGCTCCGGGTAGGCGTGGCCGAACATCATCCAGCCGAGCATCGCGTACGCGTACAGGACCAGCACCGTGACCAGCAGGAAGCTGCCGAGTCCGGGCAGGCTCCGCCGTATCCCCACCATGATCACCCGAAGGCTCGGGAAGAGCCGGAACGTCCGCAGCAGCCGGGCCAGCCGGAGCAGGCGCAGCAGCGTGACGTTCTCCCGGACGCCGGGCAGCGCCGGGGCGATCACGATGGCCAGGTCGAAGATGTTCCAGCCGTCCCGGAAGAACCGTCCCGGCGCGGTCAGGTGCGCCCCGAACCGGACGAGCAGCTCCAGCACGAAGCCGGTGACGCAGAGGTACTCGACGGCCTTGAGGGCGGGCGCGTGCTCCAGCGCGTCGTAGGTCTCCAGGCCCATCGCGGCCGCGTTCACCAGGATCACGGTGAACCCGGCCAGATTGAACCAGGGTGCGTCGACGGCCGAGGCGCAGCGCGCGGCCAGCTCGCGGGGACGAATCATGAAGCGGTGCTCTCCTCCGGCATGCGGTCGGCCGGAGCATATGCTAATCAGACAGCGAACTCAGAACCGACACTAATACCACAGACGTCCACCTTTCGGGCGCCAGAACGGATCCCCGCCACAAAGCCTCCTGCGGTCGGCAGGGACGGCGCGCTCACCGAACGAGATCCGCCGAACGGGTGAGGGCGGGTACCACCGCAGTGAGCGGGCGGTCACCGATCCGGGCGGAAATTCACCCCGGCATCCCGGCG
Source organism: Actinoplanes sp. NPDC051851 (assembly GCF_040681165.1). Taxonomy (NCBI): domain Bacteria; kingdom Bacillati; phylum Actinomycetota; class Actinomycetes; order Micromonosporales; family Micromonosporaceae; genus Actinoplanes; species Actinoplanes sp. NPDC051851. The sequence continues at coordinate 252,084 of NZ_JBFAYF010000004.1, forward strand.
AATCGGGCGGGGAAGGCGGAAAAGCCGCGCCGGGGACGAGCGGGGATGCCCTAGGGTCCAGCGGCACATGGTCGTGAGTGCAGGGTCCTGCGTGTGGGGCCCTGAGGGGAGAAGACTGATGCTGGACAGGGTGGTGCGCGGAGGTCTGACCGTCGCGCTGGTCGTCGGTGGGCTGGTCGCGGTGGCCGGGCCCGCGGACGCCGCGGTGAAGACGTTCAAGAACTGCACGGCGCTGAACAAGACGTACAAGCACGGGGTCGGCAAGAAGGGCGCCAAGGACAAGGTCCGCGGCTCGACCAAGCCGGTGACGAACTTCCACGTCAACACCAAGCTGTACAACGCGAACAAGAAGATGGACCGCGACAAGGACGGCGTCGCCTGCGAGAAGCGCTGACCCACGGTCCGGCGCCCGCACGGCGAGAGCGATGCGGGCGCCGGACCGGGACCGGTCAGCGAGCGAGCATCCGGGTACGCACCTCGGCCAGCACCGCCGCGTGGATCGGGTGCACGGCCCGCAGGACGGTGTCGGCGGGTGGCTGACCGGCCGCCGCCCGGCGCAGCGGTTCGATGAGCGGCCGCATGTCCGGGATCTCCGCCAGCCGGGCGAGCGACTCCTCGGCGGCGGTCCGCTCCGGCGGGCCGCCGGTGGCCGCGGCGACGACCGCGGCGATCTCCTCCGCCATCTCGGACACCACCCGGTCCAGCGCGAACAGGTCGTGCGCGGGGATCGCGTACGCCGCCCGCACCAGCCCGGTCAACAGGGTGGCCGCCGAGGCCGTGGTGCCGAGACGGGTGACCAGCTCGGTGAACCGGACGCCGGGCCACCGTTCCACCTCGGTGACCAGCGCCGTCAGGGTGAACGACAACCGGGTGCCGTCGAGCTGGTACAGGTGCGGCGCGGCGTGCCGGACGGTATGACCGGCGAGGTCCGGATCCCCGGCCAGCCCGCAGATCACCGCGGCGGCGAGCAGGTGGGCCGCCTTCCGGGCCGGCTCGTCCGCCTCGCCCAGCCGTTCGCCGGCCAGGACGTGCTGCTGAGCCACCAGCCGGGGGTCGAGCCGTCCCGCGGCGACCGCCCGGTACGCCTCCGCCAGCGCTCCACCGGTCTCGCCCACGGCGTCCGTGGCGCCCTGATCCGCCGTCGCCAGGGCCTCGTCGTAGGACGCGATCGCGACCCGGAAAGCCGGATCTCCGGTACGCACGAGAACCGCCCGGATCGCGCCGAGCTGCGTCCGCGCCTCCTCCCGGCGCCCGAGGTCGATCAGGAACCGGACCCGGTCCAGGCGCAGCTCGGCCAGTTCGGGCTCCGCCACCCCGCGCATCTCCGCGCCGGCCACTCGGTCCTCCTGGTAGCTCAGCGCCACCTCCCACTCCCCCAGCGCCGACGCGGCCAGCCGGCCCAAGGTCAGCAGGTCCTCCCGGACCGTCGACGGGTTGACCGGGTCGGCCGGGCTGGGCAGGTCCGGCTCGCCCCGCAGGTTCGGCCGGTGCGGTTCCAGCTCGGCGAGCACGTCGTCCGGCCGGTTCAGGTCGCCGAGCAGCTGCAGGCGCCGGCCCAGGTCGAACCGGAGCTTCCACGGCCCGAAGCCGGCCCGCCGGTCGTGGTCCAGGGCCAGGTCCGCGTAGCGCAGGGCGGCGGGATACTCGTGCCGCCCGCGGAGCATGCCGCTGAGCTCGGCGGCGCGCGTCCCGGCTCGCAGCTGGTCGTTCTCGTCGACCGCGGCATGGTAGTCCGCCTCGGTCAGGGTGAACCGCTCGTCGTCCGGCGCGGCGCCGGTCCGCTCCGCCCAGGCGATCGCGGCCAGTGCCCGGCGGAGCACCGCGACGTCGGCCGGGTGCACCCCGCCGGCGAGGGTGGCGAGGTCCCGTTCCCCGGCGACGATCGCCCGGATCGCGGTGGCCATCGGGCCGGGCGCCCCGCGGAGCAGCGCCTCCATCGGACGGGCCGCGCGCTGTTCACCGGCCGCGGCGGCGGCGATCACCGGTATCCGGCTGTCCCAGCGCAGCAGGGTTCCGGTCACGTCGAAACCGCCCGCCGTGGCCTCCCGCCGCACCTCGTCGAGCAGCCCGCGGAAGACGTCGTCGACGGCGCCCGGCTCCACATCCGGGCCGGTCAGCGCGGTGGCCAGGTCGTGGAAGCGGACGCCGGGGACCCGCTCCACCCGGGCGGTCAGCGCCGCCGCGTCGTCCGGCAGCCGGCTCTGGCCGTACGTATGCAGGTCGGCGGCGATCGTACCCAGAAGGCCCGGATCCAGGACCGCACCGCCGAGCCGGCGCAGCAGGGCGGCCGCGAGATGGTGGGCAAGCTGCCCGGCCGGGTCGGTGCCGAGGTCGCGCAGGTGGTTGCCGAGCATCAGATGGCCGGTGGCGACGTCGGCGAGCTCGGGATTGCGGTACGCCAGGCGCAGCCCGGCACGCTCCAGCTCGGCGGCCTCCCCGGGATCGCCCCGCTCGGCGGCGAGCAGCGCCCGGGTGCCGAGGACCCGGGAGAGGCGGGTGTCGTCGTGGTGCTCGTCGAAGACCCGCCCGCAGTAGTCGAGCACCCGGCGCGCCTCGCCGAACCGGCCCAGCCGGATCAGCGGGGCGGCGTCGTTGAACCAGTGGTGGGCCACCTCCGCCTCCCGCGCACCGCGCCGCTGGACGCTGTCGAGCAGCCGTCCGTTGTGGTCGAGCGCCGCCTCCCACCGCTCCAGGCCCAGGGCCGCGACCACCGCGAGGTTGTGGGCGCTCTCCCGGACCGCCCACGGCACGACGCTCTCCGGCTCCCCGGACGCACCCTCCGGCAGGCTCGCGAGTAGCGCGGTGACCTCGGTCAGCACCTCCTCGGAACGGCCCGACTCCGCCAGGACGGCCAGCTCACGGAGACGGGAACCGGCCCGGGTCCACGGCCCCCAGCGATCGCCCAGGCGACGGGCCCGCCCGGCCAGCTCGGTGGCCTCGTCGAGCCGGCCCTGCTGGAACAGCTGGTTGGCGAGGGCACCGGCGGCGACCGCGACCACGTCGTCGTCCCCGTTCGCCAGGACCGCCCGCAGGTACCGTTCCGCGGCGTCCGGGTCGATCGGCTGGTACGCGAGACCGAGCAGCACGTCCCGCGCCGGGGTGCCCACGGCGAGCGCCCGGGCCAGGGGCAGCGCCATCCGGGCCACCCGCGGACCCGCGTCCCGGATCAGCGCCGCGTTGAGGTTCCCGGCGGCCCGCGCGTGCCGGTCCAGCCGCAGAAGGTACGGCACCGCGGCGAGGTGCGCGGCGACCACGATCCCGGTGTCCTCCCGGTCGCCCCGCGCGCTCTGCTCCCGGGCGATCAGCTCCCAGGCCTCGGCGAGGACGGTCTCCACCCGGGTGCCGATCTCGGCGGGCGTACCGCTCCGGACGATCTCGGCCACCGCGGGGTGCACCTCGTACCCGTCGGCACGGAGCCGGGTGAGCGATGCCTCCTCAAGGGCCGCGAACGGCGGCCGCCCGGCGCCCATCTCGGACCAGGCGTGTTCGGCGGTCGCGGCGGAGCGGTGCCCCGGCTCGGCCGCGGCCAGGATCCGGAGCAGCAGCCGCGGGCCGGAATCCAGCCGGTCGACCGCCTGCCGGGTCCACTCGGCCAGGGTGTCGCCGAGATCGGCACGGAGCAGGCGGGACAGGGCGTCCGGGTCGCTCGCCGCGGCATCGGCCAGCTCCAGCAGTCGCGGGTGGCCCCCGGCGGCGGCCTTGACCGCGCCGACGAGTGCCCGGTCCCGGTCCGCCCCCGCGCCGGTGTCGTCGATGTGCAGCAGCGTGCGCAGGCCCGGGAGCTGCCGCATCAGGGCGTCCGCCTCGCCGCCGGAGAGCGGGCCGACCTCGATCCGCCGGACGCCCGCCCCGGCGAGACCCGCGGGCGGGACCCGGCTGGTGATCACCAGCCGGGTGGGGCCGGTCCCGGCGGCGACCGCGGCGATCAGCTCCGCCCAGCGCGGATCCGCCCACCGCCCGTCCCCCGTCAGCAGGGATTCGGCGTTGTCCAGGATCAGCAGTGCCCGGCGCTCGTCACAGCCCGCGAGCAGTGCATCCACATCCCAGCCGCCCGCCACGGCGGGCGGCCGAGCGGCGGAACCCTCCGGGCCGATCGCCGAGGCGAACGCCGCCGGGCCGTCGGCGAGGGCGGCGTCCCGCTCCGGGGCGGCCCAGAGGATCCGCGCGCCGAAGTCGCCGGCGTGCCGGTGCGCGAGCTCCACCGCGCAGGTGGTCTTGCCGACCGCGGCCATGCCGGTCAGCAGGAGAACCGGGGTGCCGCTCCCCGGGCGCAGGGCGGCGTTCGCGGCGGTCATCAGCGCGTCGCGACCGACGAAGAGTTCCGGTTCCGGCGGGAGGCCCGACCCGGTGATCGACGGCGCCCCGGCCGCGGGCCGGTCGAGGGTCGTCTCGTCCGGGCCGATCAGCACCGGCGCGGCCAGCGACAGGGCCGGACGGGAGGCGGTGGGCCCGGCGCCGGCCACCGCGCGTACCGCCCGGAAGGCCGCGTCACCCGCGTCCCGTCCCTCGTGGATCAGCTGCCGGTAGAAGGCCTCGGCCAGATCACCGGCGACGTCGTCGGTGACCGGGTAGCGCATCGCCAGCACGGTGCAGCCGATCTCGCCGGCCAGCCGGACCCCGAGCCCGGCGGCGTCGCCGGTCATCCCGGACTCGCACGCCGAGAGGAAGGCCAGCCGGAGCCGGTCGCGGGCCGGGCGGATCAGCGCGACCAGTTCCTCGGCGCCGATCTCGTCGGGCTCGCCGTCCGGGCCCTCCAGCAGGATCCGGCCCCGGGAACCGTGACCGGAGAGGTGCAGCAGGTCGGGGCCGCCGTCCTCGGCGAGGCGGGCGGCGAGGATGTCACGGGTCACGCCCCACTGGACGACCTCCAGCTCGACCGGGCGGTCCAGCTCCTCGATCAGCCGGGTCAGCCGCTGCCGTTCGGAGCGCAGGCGCAGCGCGGTGGTGCCGGTGGGCAGGCTGAAGACGGCCAGCATCCGCAGCGGCCCGTCGTGCGACGCCCTCGGCACCGGCTCACCCGTCCGGAAGGAGATCCGCGCCGGGAGCCGGCCGTCCGGTCCGGCGAGCTCCAGCGGCAGCCCGGTCAGGTGCGGTGCCGCCGCGACGTGGATCCGCAGCCGGACCGGGTCGTCGCCGCGGAGCGCCGCGAGCACGCCGGGGCCGAGCACCTCCTGCCCGAGGAAGGCGCCGATCCGCCGGAGCAACTCGGCCTCGCTCGCCACCCGCCGGTCCGGTTCGGCCCGCCAGGCGAGGTACGCCTCCAGGTCCGCGAGCGCCGTCACCTCCCAGCGCTCCGGGTCGGGCGCCACGGTGTGCTCGGCGAGGCGTTCCCCGGTGGCGGCGTCGGTGAGCACCCAGCGCCACCGCCACGGGCCGGTCACGGAGTCGGCGGTCAGATCGAGGTCTCGGATCGGCATGGCTGGTGCCTCCCGTCGGCGACGCCGGTTGTCCCCATCACCGGCCCCTGTCCACAATGGCACGGTGACCGATAGAGAACCCACTCGTGAATGGCCGCGGGAGCAGGAGGAGCGCTGCCCGGTCTGCAAGGTCCCGCCCGAGACCGAGCACCTCGGCAGCTGCCGCTTCACCGGGGTCTGGCGGGAGCGGCCGGACTCAGGGCACGAGCGGTCCGCCCGCTGAGCCGGCCGGCCGGGCCGGCGGCACCGGCGGGTCGGGCGGCGCCGCCCACCGCACCGCTCGCGCGGGCAGCCGGGCGTACCACCGCAGGCCCGGCTCCACCGCCCACCAGCGTGACCACCAGGCCGGCCGGCGGCGGTCCAGCAGCACGGCCAGGACCTCGGCGGCGCACCCGAGCCCGATCACGCCGATCGCCAGCCAGCGGGCCGGGGTGAGTGCCGCGGAGTCGGCCGGCACCATCGTCACCATCGTGCCCAGCAGCAGGAACAGCACGCCGAGGTTGTAGTGCCGCCGGGCGCTGCCGATCCAGAACCGCCAGGCCGCGCGGTGCCGTTCCAGCTCCGCGAAGACGACCCGGCGCCGTTCCGGGTCGTCCGCGTCCGGGTACCACGCGAGCGCCTCGCCCGGGGTGACCGCGTAGCCGCGCGCCCGGGCGTTGCACTGGACCACCCGGAGCATCAGCACGGTGGCCACGGCGAGCAGCAGCAGAGCGAGACCGGGCCAGCGCAGGCTCGCCTCGATCTGCAGGACCAGGCCGAGCAGGGTGGCGGCAGCGGCCGCCAGCAGCGGGGCGGCGACGCCGCCCAGCCCCTCGGCCGCCGGGTACGCGCCGTAGGGATTCGGGGGCGTCGCGCTGTCCGAACCTGATCCGCCCGAACCTGATCCGCCCGAATCTGATCCGCCTGGAGCGATCGTCATGGACGCCATGGTGGCAGCACCCGGCGACCCCGGCCCGCCGGGACGATCCGGCTACAGTCCCGCTTACTATGACGACGAGCAGCTTCGCCATCAGCGGACGGGACTTCCTCCGTGACGGGCGCCCCCATCGCATCCTCTCCGGCGGTCTGCACTACTTCCGGGTCCGCCCCGAGCAGTGGGAACACCGGCTCGGCATGCTTCGCGCACTGGGCCTCAACACCGTCGAGACGTACGTGCCGTGGAACTACCACGAGCCGGCGAAGGGACGGATCGTCAAGCTCGGCGAGCTGGCCGGTTTCCTCGACGCCGCCGCGGCGCAGGGGCTCGACGCGATCGTCCGGCCGGGGCCGTACATCTGTGCGGAATGGGACAACGGCGGGCTGCCCGCCTGGCTCACCGCTCTCGTGGGACGGCGGATCCGCAGCGCCGACCCCGAGTACCTCGCGCACGTCGACGAGTGGTTCGACCACCTCACCCCGCTGATCGAGAGCCGTCAGGTCACCCGGGGCGGGACCGTGGTGATGGTCCAGGTCGAGAACGAGTACGGCTCGTACGGCAGCGACCGGGCGTACCTGCGGCACCTCGCGGACGGGCTCACGCGGCGCGGGATCGACGTGCCGCTCTTCACCTCGGACGGGCCCGCGGACTACATGCTCACCGGCGGGACGCTCGACGACGTGCTCGCCACGGTCAACTTCGGGTCCGGGCCGGAGGAGGCGTTCGCGATGCTGCCGCCGGACCGGCCGCTGATGTGCATGGAGTTCTGGGACGGCTGGTTCGACCGGTGGGGCGCCGCCCACGTGACCCGCGACCCGGCCGACGCCGCCGACGTGCTCGACCGGATCCTCGCGGCGGGCGCCTCGGTCAACCTCTACATGGCGCACGGCGGCACCAGCTTCGGCACGACGGCGGGCGCGAACCTCGGCGGCGAGTATGCCGACGGCGCCCTCGAACCGACCGTCACCTCCTACGACTACGACGCCCCGATCGACGAGCGCGGCGCGCCCACCGCCAAGTTCCACCTGTTCCGCGAGGTTCTGGCCAAGCACGGCGCGAACCCGGCCGAGCTTCCCGCCCAGCCCGCTCTCCTGCCGCCGGTCACGCTTCCCGTCGTCGATGCCACACCGCTTTCCGCGTACGCGGAATCTCTGCCGAGGACGTCGCACCCGGTGCCGCCGACCTTCGAGGAGCTCGGGCTGGTGCACGGGCTGGCCGGGTACCGCTTCGAGATCCCCGGGCCGCGCGCCGCCCACCCGCTCACCGTCAGCGGGCTGCACGACCGGGCCTACGTCACGGTCGACGGGGAACCCGCCGGGATCCTCGAGCGCGACGGCGTGACCGGTGTCGAGGTGACCGGGCCGGCCACCGTCGAGCTGCTGGTCGAGTCGATGGGACGGGTCAACTACGGTCCCGCGCTGGGCGAGCCGAAGGGCGTCGTGGGCGGGGTGCGGCACGCGAGGCAGTTCGTCCACGCCGTGACGGCGTACGCGATCGATCTGGAGAGCCCGCGACCGGAGTGGGCGAACGACGGCGCGCGGGTGGGCAGCGAGCCGGCCTTCTTCCGCGTCGCGCTCACGGTGGATGAGCCGGGTGACACCTTCGTGGCGCTGCCGGGCTGGGGCAAGGGCTACGTGTGGGTGAACGGTTTCGGTCTCGGGCGGTTCTGGGATCGCGGTCCGCAGCGCACCCTGTACCTGCCCGGGCCGCTGCTGCGAACCGGCGCGAACGAGATCGTCGTGCTGGAGCTGGACGGCCGGCGTACCGGAGAGATCAGCCTCGTGGACGCCGCTGACCTGGGATGATCGGCCGTGACCTCCCGGTGCCCCACCGGGACACTCACGGGGGATTCTCATGCACGACGACGATGACAGCGCGCCGTACGGCCACGACCTGGGCCTGAGCCACGACCTGCCGACCCTGCACCGGCGAGGGCTGCTCGGGCTGGTCGGCGGCGGCGCGCTCACCGCGGTGACCTTCGGGCTGGAGACGGCGGCACAGGCCGTCACCAGCCTGAAGACCATCCCGGAGGAGACGCAGGGGCCGTACCCTGCGGACGGCTCCAACTCGAACGGCCTGAACGTGCTCAAGCGCAGCGGCATCGTGCGCAGCGACATCCGCAAGTGCTTCGGCAGCGCCACCGGGACGGCGGCCGGCATCCCGCTCACCGTCAAGCTCAAGCTGCTGTACGTGAAGACCAAGAAGCCCGCCAAGGGGCTCGCGGTCTACCTCTGGCAATGCAACCGGGACGGCGGGTACTCGCTCTACTCCTCCGGACTGACCAGCAAGAACTACCTGCGCGGGGTGCAGGTCGCGAGCAAGACCGGGTACGTCACCTTCAAGAGCATCTTCCCGGCGTGCTACTCGGGACGGTGGCCGCACATCCACTTCGAGGTGTACCCGAGTCTCGCCAAGGCGACCTCGTACAAGACGAAGCTGCACACCTCGCAGCTGGCGATGCCGGCCGACGTCGCCAAGAAGGTCTTCGCGACCACCGGGTACAGCGCCAGCGTGACGAACTTCGCCCAGGTCAGCCTCTCCACCGACAACGTCTTCAAGGACGGCTACACGGCCGAGATGCCCGCGCTGAGCGGCTCGGTCACCGCCGGCTACACCGCGACGCTCACCGTCGGCGTCTAGCCCGGGTTCCGGAACCCGGGCTGAACCTTTTCGCGTACGCGCAGGACGATGCCGTTGCAGGCGACGTCCTCGGCGCTCGGGCGTGGGCCGGGGGCGTCCTCGGCCCACCACTGGGCGACCGACTGCACGCCCACGCCGACCGGTTCCAGGGCGGGGTGGTCGAAGAGCGCGGCGAGCTCGGCGCCGGAGCGGGCCTGGGACTGGGTCTCGGCGACCGCGCGCAGGGCGGTGAACTCCTCCGGCGTCAGGTACTCCAGCGTGACGTGCGTGGCGACCACGTAGCTGCCCTCCGGCAGGGCGCCGATCAGCGTGTCCAGGATGGCTCGCGGATCTTCGGCGTCCCGGATGAAGTGCAGGATCGCGATCAGCAGCAGGCCGACCGGCTCGGTCAGGTCCAGGGTGCCGCGCAGCTGAGGGTCGCCCAGGATCGCCGCCGGCTCGCGCAGGTCGGCGTCGAGGTACGCGGTCCGGCCCTCCGGGGCGCCGGTGAGCAGGGCGCGGGCGTGCACCAGCACCAGTGGGTCGTTGTCGGCGTAGACCACCCGTGACGCCGGGTCGACGCCCTGCGCGATCTCGTGGGTGTTCGGCGAGGTGGGGATGCCGGTCCCGATGTCCAGGAACTGGCGTACGCCGCGGTGGGCGAGGAAGCGTACGGCCCGGTGCAGGAACCAGCGGTTCTCGTGCACGGTGAGCCGTACCTTCGGCATCCGCTCCTCGATCTGGCGGGCGGACTCCCGGTCGGCCTCGAAGTTGTCCTTGCCGCCCAGCCAGTAGTCGTACCGGCGGGCCGGGTGCGGCCGGGAGGTGTCGAGCCGGGGGTCGGACACGCCGGTTCTCCTTCGAGCGCTCAGTCCACAGTGGCGCCGGTCACTCTAGCCACATTCATGACCGTTGACGCTGAAGTCGGTGACCGGCGCGCCGGTGCCGCGGGCCACGAAGCCCAGGGTGATCGACGGGCTCGGCCTCACCCTGCTCCATGAGGGCCCCGCCGCTGAGGCCCTCGACCTGCTGGGCCAGGCCTTCACCGTCTTCAGCCGGCTCGGCGAGCGCGCGGGCGAGGCGCACACCGGCAACAGCCTGGGCGAGGCGATGACCGCGCTGGGCCGTCCGGACCAGGCGCGGGACCGGCACACCGCGGCGCTGGCCCTGGCCACCGAGCTCGGCGACGGCTTTCCGGCGGCGCTCCCGTCGACCGCTCCATGCCACGTCCCGAGGGAGCGTGACCACACCGTGGTCAGGGCCTTGCAGGTCGTCGAGCCGTGCAGGCACCGCGTAGGGCTTGACGTCCGCGACGCTGAAAGGCTGCCGGTCGGTGTTCATTTTCCTCAGTATGACCGCCGGGTCGTCCCACACTCACGATCGGCTGACGGGCGGATCGGTCCTCGGGGGTGTCGCGGCGTTGCGGGACACCCCCGAGGACCGGCGGTGACGAGTCAGAGGACGACGGCGCGGACCGCGTCGTGCAGGGACTCGGCGGCGGTGGTGAGCTCCTTCAGGTCGTCGCAGACGGAGGCGAGGTTGACGTAGACGTGGTCGACACCGGCGGCGGCGAGGGCGGCGATGTCCTCCGCCACCTGGGAGACGTCGCCGGTGTACGGCTGCCGGTCCGCGGCGGGGACCGGGGCCAGCGAGCGGAGCCCGACCTGGAACACGCAGGAGACCGAGCGGCCCCGTTCGGCCGCCTCGGCGCGCAGGGCGGTGAGGATCTCGCCGGTCTGGGCGGGCGGGACGCCGGTCGGGAGCCAGCCGTCGGCGCGGCGGGCGATCCGGGACAGCGAGGTGCGGTTGCTCCCGGCCAGGAAGATCGGGATGGGGCGGGCGGGTTTGGGGTTCACGTGGCTGGGCGCCAGCTCGTACCGGGGGTTCGAGAAGGAGACCGGGTCGGCGGCCCAGGTGGCGGCCGCGACGTCGAGGAACTCGTCGAGGGCGGCGCCCCGTTCCGCGAGGGGTCGCGGTGCGGTGGCGGCGAACTCGTCGGGGGACCAGCCGGAGCCGAGGCCCGCGATGACCCGGCCGCCGGATGCGGTGTCCAGCGCGGCGAGGCTGCGGGCCAGCCGGAACGGCAGGTGCAGACCGGGGACGAGGACGCCGGTGCCGAGCTCGGCACGGGTGGTCACGGCGGCGGCCAGGGTCAGGGTGACCAGGGCGTCGGTGGTGTGGGCGTAGTGGACGGGCCAGGGAAGGTCAGGGACACCGTAGAGACCGTGCGGCCCGCTGGTGTCGATCGGGGCGAGGATTCGCTCATATGCCCAGAGGCTGTCGTAGCCGATCGCCTCAGCGTTGCGGGCGAATGCGGTCACGTCATGGGAAAGGTCATAGTGGTTCGTCTGAGGAAGCGTTACTCCGAGACGCATGACGAGCAGCCTAGATCGCATGTGGACGGAGCAGAAAAGAAGAGTCGCCGGGGTCGACGCCCCGGCGACGGAGAAATCCGAACAGATCAGACGCGGTCAGCGGCGATCAGCAGGTAGTGGAAGCTCTCCTCCCGGTACGCGGTCAGGAAAGCCTCCTCGATGCCGGTGGCGACCGAGGACTCGGCGCGCAGCTCCCAGTACGGGATGGTCGCCGCGGTCAGGTCGATCACGTTGATCGGGACCAGGTCGTTGGCGGCGAGTGCCTTGAAGTAGTCGCTGCGCGGGTGGATGTCGCAGGTGTAGTGCTCGTTGATCCGGCTGACCGCCTTGGACCGGCGGCCCTTGGCGTCGTTGGCGCAGCCGGTGATGCAGACGTAGCGGCCGCCGAAGCGCAGCATCCGGGCGAACTCGCGGTACAGGTCGAAGAGGTCGACGTACATCGTCGTCTCGTTGGTCCAGATGGCCCGGCGTGACCCGGTGCCGATGCCGGACTCGAGCATGTTGCGGAAGTGGAAGCGGACCTTGTCGGCGACGCCGCGCAGCCGGGCCTGCTCGTTGGCGAAGCCGACCTGGTACTCCGAGATCGAGACGCCGTCGACCTGGCAGCCGAAGCGGGCGTTCGCCATGATGCTGGTGCCGCCGCGACCGGAGCCGCCGTCCAGCAGCGCGTCGCCGGGCTGGATCGGGCCGAGGTGGTCGAGGAGCACGTCGGCCTGGGCGCTCTCCAGCCGGTGCAGTTCGTTGATGATCCGCTGGTCGCGGGTGTCGGCCGGGCCCTCGAGCACGCTCAGGTCGGGCTCACCGACGCCGTAGTGGTGGTGGTAGAGGCCGTCGACCTCGCCGAGGCGCAGGTTGACCGGGTCCACCTGGTTGGTGTTCCAGTACTGCGCCACCGAACGCTCGAAGTCGGTGCGCAGCGGGGAAATGGCGGTCGTCGTCATCAGTTCTCCTTGGTGTCAGAGTGGTACCGGCCGGTGGTCGCGTGCCATTCGCGGCTCCCCCCGGTCCACGCCCAGGTGTCGGCGAGGAACTGGCGCAACTGCGGTGAGCCGGTAACGCTGAGTTCGGCGGCGAGCCTCACGAAGGTCCGCATCAGCTCGTTGTGGATCTCCACCGTGCGCAGCACCGCCTCGCGGTGCGTGAGCTTCTCCTCGGCCATGAGGACGGTGGGCAGATTGTGATCGGTATCGGACTCGTTCTTGCCCGAGTAGAGGTCGTTCACCAGCACCGCGGCGTTACCGGCGGTGGTGTAGGCCTCGCGCACCTTCGGGTGGAAGAACTCGTTCGGCGGCAGTTCGTAGCCGGCCAGCACGTCGATCAGGATCATCGGCGGCAGGTAGCTGTTGAGGTGCCGCTGCACGAGGTACTCCCAGACCGGCGGGGTACGCCCGTTGACGTGCCAGTCCGCCTCCTGGCCCCAGGCCAGGAAGAGGATCGTCATCTGGTGCTGGAACCGGCCCATCTGGGCGACCGAGGTGTACCGGCCCAGATGCTCCATCGCGGTGCGGAAGGCCTCCGAGATCGGCTGGAGCCGGTGGTGCTCGTCCATCTCCGCGGCGTATCTGCGGGGCAGCGAGGCACGATCGGTCACCGCGTGGAGCTTGGCGAGCCGGGAGCCGACCACCATGGGCTCGGCGCCGAGCGACACCTCGTCCACGTAGTAGTCGTCCGTCGCCCACTCCGCGACCAGGCACTTCGTCGCGGCGAGCAGCCGGTCCGGGTCCCTGGTCTGCGGATGGGCGAGCATCATGAACCGGCCGAAGTTCGCCGACCGAAGCTTGTCGAGCCGGCCGGGATAGATCCCGATCCGCTCGGCCCAGTCCACGACCGCCTCGTTGACGTGCTCGCCGAGGGCCCGGTCGTCCCTGATCGGTCCCGGACAGAAAAGCCGCGGTTCCTCCGCCTCCGGCTCCGCCGGCGGCTTCCAGAAGGTCACCGCCGACGTGCCCAGACCCCGGGGAGCAAGGCTTATCTGCGGTACGGGCGAGAGCAGCGCGCCGAGATCGGCGGCGGGTGCTCCCACTCGGTCCCGGAGGATGTGCAGCCCGAGCCCCGTCCCGGCGGGTTTCGCGGCGGGCCCGGCGACGGGCGAGGTGCTCGACGACGGGCGACTCACCGACGGCCAGGGCCGTACGGTCGGCGGCAGCAGCGTGCTGGTCATGATCAGTGGGACAGCTCGACGTGGTCCAGGATGCCGAGCGCGTCCGGCACCAGCACCGCCGCCGAGTAGTACGCGCTGACCAGGTAGGACATGATGGCCTGCTCGTTGACGCCCATGAACCGCACCGAGAGGCTGGGCTGGTACTCGTCCGGGATGCCGGTCTGGTGCAGGCCGACGACGCCCTGGTCGGACTCGCCGGTCCGCATGGCCAGGATGGAGGTGGTGTGCGTCTCGGTCACCGGGATCTTGCCGCAGGGCAGGATCGGCACGCCGCGCCAGGACGGGAACATGCTCCCGTCGTGCTCGATCATCGGCGGGTAGATGCCGCGCTTGGTGCACTCCCTGCCGAACGCCGCGACCGCCTGCGGGTGCGCCACGAAGAACTTCGTCGCGCGCCGCATGCTGAGCAGCTCGTCCAGGTCGTCCGGCGTCGGCGGGCCGCTCCGGGTGTGGATGCGCTGCCGCAGGTCGGCGTTGTGCAGCAGGCCGAACTCGCGGTTGTTGATCATCTCGTACTCCTGGCGCTCTCGCAGCGCCTCCACGGTCAGCCGCAGCTGCTGTTCCAGCTGGTTCATCGGCTCGTTGTAGAGGTCCGCGACGCGGGTGTGCACGCGCAGGATGGTCTGGGCGACGCTGAGGTCGTACTCCCGGGGGGACTCCTCGTAGTCGACGTACGTACCGTCCAGGGTCTTCTCGCCCTTGTGGCCGGCGGCGACCGCGATCGCGGCCTCGCCGTGCTTGTTCTGCGGGCGGTTGTTCTTGGCCCGGAACCGGTCGACGTGCGACCGCAGCTGCTCACTCTGCGTCATCAGCTGGGCGAACGCGGAGCGCGGCATGGCGAGCAGGGTCACCGCGGTCATCGCCTTGGCCGTGTAGTCCCAGATGCGCTCGTCCTCGGTGAGCGACTGCTCGCCGAACGCCTCGCCGTCAGCGACCACGCCGAGGTTGACCGGGTCGCCGTACGCACCCACCCCGACCTGGTTCACCTTGCCGTGCGCGACCAGGTAGACATGGTCGGCGATCGAGCCGAACTCCACGATCACCTGACCCGGCTGGAACTCCTGCTGGACGAACTTGTCGGCCATCGAGCGCAGGACCTCGTCGTCCTCGAACTCGGCGAGGACGGAGAGCTCCCGCAGCTCACCGGGGACGACGCGGACCTGCGCGCCGACGTTGGTGAAGCTGAGCCGGCCGTCGCCGATCCGGTAGGTCATCCGCCGGTTCACCCGATAGGTACCGCCGTTTACCTGCACCCACGGCAGCTTCCGGAGCAGCCACCGGGAGGTGATCTCCTGCATCTGCGGGACGGTCTTGGTGGTGTTCGCCAGGTTCCGCGCGGCCGCCGTACTCAGACTCTGCCGCTGCTGTTCCTGCTCTTCCTCACGGATCTCGGACTGCGTTGGTGTCGCCACGAAGGTGCCTTCCGTTCATCGGATTGCGCATCTGGTTGACTTCGGCCGTTCTATCGCATCTGCGGCATGTTCGTCTGAATTTCGGAAATCCCCATCACGGCCCTGAACAGGACTTATAGGGTCAAAGGCCATGGAGACCCCCCGCACGGTCGTGCTCGCCGCGCCCCGGTCCTTCTGCGCCGGCGTGGAGCGCGCCATCGACATGGTTCGCCACGTGGTGCGCCTGCGCGGCGCGCCGGTCTACGTACGCAAGCAGATCGTGCACAACGCCCACGTGGTCGCCGACCTGGAGGCGGAGGGCGCGGTCTTCGTCGATGAGCTGGACGGGGTGCCGGACGGCGCGACGGTGGTCTTCTCAGCGCACGGCGTGGCGCCCGCGGTGCAGGCCGAGGCGGAGCGGCGCGGCCTGGACGTGGTGGACGCGACCTGCCCGCTGGTGGCCAAGGTGCACGCCGAGGCCCGGCGGTTCGGCGCGCGCGGCGACACGGTGATCCTGATCGGACATCGGGGCCACGAGGAGGTCGAGGGGACGCTCGGCCACGCGCCCGGGATCCGCCTGGTGCGGGACGTCGCGGAGGCCGCCGCGGTCACCGTCGACGATCCCGCGCGGGTCTCCTACCTGACCCAGACCACCCTCGCCGTGGACGAGACGGCCGGCGTCGTCGACACGCTGCGTGACCGTTTCCCGCGGCTGCGCGGCCCGGACTCGGAGGACATCTGCTACGCCAGCACCAACCGGCAGAGCGCGGTGGCCGCGATCGCCGCCGAGTGCGACCTGATCCTGGTGGTCGGCTCGGCGAACTCGTCCAACTCGCAGCGGCTGGTCGAGGTGGCCCGGCGGCTCGGAACCGCCGCCCACCTGATCGAGGACGCGTCCGGGATCGATCCGGCGTGGCTGCGCGGGGCGGGCACCGTGGGCGTCACCGCGGGCGCCTCCGCACCTCCGCACCTGGTGGACGGCGTGGTAGCGGCGCTGGCTGCGGCCGGCCCGATCGACGTACGCGAGCAGACGGCCGAACCGGAGACGATCACCTTCCTGGTGCCCCCCTCCCTGCGAAATTAGACTTTCGTAGGATTTTGTCCGTCACTCGCGCTGGATCGCCGCGTTTCCTCCCAGCGTGACGGAAACGACGGGATTGTCCCGGCGGACGGCCAAGAGCGTGGAGTCGCTGGACGACGCGATCCGCCGCGATCTGGCCTGGCGGACCCGGCCCTGGCAGGACCGGCGCGGGCCGGACGCCCCGGTCCTGGTCCCGCGGAAGTACGGCCCCGAGCGCATCCGCGCACTGACACCGGAGGCCTGCCCGATCGCGACCGTCGACCCGGACGGGCGTGACCTGGTGGCGATCCTGGACGAGGCACGGCACTTCGGGACGTGGATCCCGTTCCCGCACTTCGACCGGCTGCGGCGGCTGCCGTCCACCCGGGCGCACCGCCTCGGGGTGCCCCGCTTCCGCCCCGCATGGCTCTCCCTGGCCGGCACGTTCGCGGCGCTCGCGGTCGCGGTCCCGTCGCTCCGGCTCGCCTTCGCGGTCGCCGCCGTGACCGTCGGCCTGCTACCGCTACCGGCCGCCCTGATCCGCTACCGGCGGCTACGGGCGCTCTGGACCTCCGCCTCGCCCGGCCCGGCCGGCCCCACGGCCCCCGCCTCCGGCTCGTCCGGCAGTCTCCGCCGGGCGGCTCGGGAGTGGTCGCGGGAGAGCGCGAGGGACGGGCGGGTCTGCGATCCCCGGTACGCGCGGCTGCTGGCGGCGGCGTACTTCACCGACCTCGCGGACGCGTGGGACCGGTGCTGGTGGCGGCCGGCGACCTGGTTCCGGGCGTGGCGCGCGGAGTATCCCGTCCTCGTCGTCGGCCCGGGTCCGGCCACTCCCGCCTCGAATGCCCTGGTCCTGGCGTACGCCGGAATCGGGCGCCGGTCGGCGGTGCTGGTGCTGCCGCAGGGGTCCACGGTCCGGGGCGGTCCTGTCGTGGTGCCGCCGGATCGGCCGCTCGTCCGGGCACCGTTCCTTCGCCCGCGATCCCGTCGCCTCATCCTGTCCGTATTTATCGCCGTAAGTCTGGTGGGTGCGGGGGCGGCCGTCGTCGGCCGGGCGGATTCCTGCGACGCGGCGGTGTCGACGGTGGGCGGGGAGCGGGTCGGCTTCCAACTGTGCGGAGATCCGTTCGGGGACAGCCCGTGGGAGAGCCGGATCTACGCGGAGAACCGGGCGGTGACCGGGCACGACGAGCGGAGCGGACAGGGCGGGCGCGACGGGCAGGGCGGACAACGCGGGCGGGACGGGCGGGAGGTGCTGACCGTGCTGCTGGTGACCTCGCTGACCGGGACCGGGCCGGGCGGCTCGGCGGTGCCGGAGAGCGAGGGACTGGCCGGGGCCTACGCCGCGCAGCGTGAGATCAACGACGACCCCGCGCTCCCGCTGCTGCGGCTTGCCGTGGTGAACGCCGGTGCCCGCGGTCTGCGTACCGGAAAAGCTCTTGATCTTGTGGAATCGTTCGCCCGGGCATCCGGCAACCGGGTGGTCGGCGCGATGGTGACCGTGGACAGCACCGGCGTCACGCGGACCGCGCTGAAGCGGCTCGACTACGACGGACTGGTCCAGGTCAGCCCGACGATGACCGCGGACGGGTTCGGCGCGGCGATGCACGGCTTCTTCCCGATCGGCGCCCCGAACGCGACACAGGCCGACATGGTCCTCCGGTACGCCACCCGCCTGCCGAACCGGCCAGCGACCCTCTACACCGTCGCGCCGCACGAGTGGGCCGGACCGGGCAACCGGGACCTCTACGTCGCCTCGCTGCGCCACGACGTGCTGGCCCGCCGGAGCCTGCTCACCGCCGTGGGGACGACGCTCGCCGAGGTCTCCTGGAACACCCCCGACGACGACCTCTCCCCGGCCTGCGCGTCGCCGGGCCGCCCCACCGCCGTCTTCTTCGGCGGCCGGTACACCGACTTCGCGGCCTTCCTCGACGACCTGCGCGGACACTGCCCGGCCCGGTGGATGCCGGAGATCCTGGCCGGCTCCTCGGTCGCCCGCTTCCTGACCGACCCGGCGCTCGCCGCGACCGTCCCCTTCGGCGTACGCGTGACCGTGGTGACCCACGGGCCGCTGCTCTCCTGCACGCGGTACCGGGGACGGCAGATCGCCGGGGCGGCCTGGCGGCGCAACTTCACCGCGGCGATCGGCCGCTACCTGAACCGCTGCACCAGCCCCCGGCCGCTGCCCGACGGCGAGGCCGACGCGCTGGCCGGGGGCTGGGCGGCAGGCGCATACGACGCGGTCTGGCTGCTCGAGTCGGCGGCCCGGCGCCGGAGCCCCGGTGGCGTCCCCGCGGACCCGGAGGGCCTCGCCGGGCTGCGCTACCGGATGGCCGAGTCGCTCGCCGAGAACGAGATCACCGACAAGGGTGTGGCCGGGCCGATCCGGTTCACCGGGCGGGTCGGCTCCCGCGGGGTCTGGCTCTACCGGGTCCCGGAGCTGCGCACGGCGTTCGACGACGGCCGCTCCCCCGCCGACGACACCGCCTGGCCGGTCGCCCGCGGCGGCTCGAGCTACGAGACGCTCCTGTCGCGCTGACCGGCTCATCGGATCCCGGGAGGTGCCGACGGTAGGAGTGACCCAGCTCTCACCGAAAGGAACCTCCGGTGCTCCGTCTGTCCCGGCCCGCAATGGCGCTGGCCACCGCCTCGATCACGGCCGGCGTGCTGTTCGCCCCGGCCGCCGCGTACGCCGACGACATCACCACCCAACTCAGCGCGACCGAGATGCACGACGCGCTGACGGCGGTCTCGGTCGCCACCGGGAAGGCCCAGACCGACGGTTACGCCGGCACCTACACCGGGACCGACTACGGGCAGAAGATGGCCGGGGCGTTCGAGATCGACCGGGCGCACGGCACCGGCCACCTGGTCTCCACCGGTGCCTACCCGCACGACGTGTACGGCGCCGCCAAGAGGGGGATCTGGATCCCGATCGAGTACTTCCCCGGCAAGGCCGCGTCGGCCGCCACGACGGCCGGGTACCCGAACGCCGCGTTCGTCCTCGTCCCGCAGACCACGCTGACCGTGGACGGATGGGCCGCGGAGTACGCGATGATCCCCTCGGCGATCGTGGTCGAGGAGAGCAGGCACGCCGGCACCAAGGTAGCCCACGAGGACGGGTCGGCGGCGTACACGTTCACGCTCGACGAGGAGGGCGAGAAGCTCACCCTCACGTTCGACACCGACGCGACCGGGGTGCTCACCGGCGCCCAGGGCTCCAGCGGCGAGAACAACAGCCAGGATCTCGACTTCCACTACGGCGCTCAGACCGTCACGCTGCCCGGTGCCGGCACGACGATCGGCCAGGATGTGCTGATCAAGGCGCTGGCGTACCAGGACATGAGCGCCAACGTACGCAGCGTGGCGCAGTGGGCCGCCTCGGACGTCCGCTCCGGCGCCAAGGGCAAGGCCGTCAAGCTCGCCGAGCTCCGCAAGACCGTCCGGGCCGACGTCGCCGGCTTCAACACCTCGGTGATGTACAAGGTCATCACGGCCACGAACGTCAGCGGCGGCGTCAAGATCCATGCCAAGAACCCGTACAACGGGGTGGCGGTGGCGTACACGATCAAGGCTTCCGGGAAGAAGGTCCTGGTCAAGAAGGCCTGACCGAAACGGACGAGGCTCAGTTCCGGGCCGGATCGGCCGATTTAGGCGATCGTGAGACACCGTACGTCGCTGGTCCGGACCGGGATGTTCGCGGCCCTCTACGTGATCGCGACCGTGGCCGGGCGTCTCACCGTGATGGACCGGACCAACCTCAGCCTGGTCTGGCCGGCGGCCGGGGTCGCGGTGGTCTGGTTCTCGGCGCAGCGCAGGTCCGGGATCCCGTGGGCCGACGTGGCGGCGCTCAGCCTGATCACCCTGGTGGTCAACACCGCGACCGGGGCGACCCCGGTGATGGCGATGATCTTCGTGATCGCCAACCTCGTGCAGGTGGCGGTCTTCCTCAAGCTCTTCGAGCGCTGGCGGCCGGCGCTGTGGGGCGCCGGGGGCGACGAGCCGCTGCGCTCGCCCCGGGACCTGTGGGGGCTGCTCGGGGCGGCGTTCGGGGCGACCCTGGCCGGCGCGCTGATCGGGCCGACCGGGGTGTGGCTGGCGATCGGGCGCTACTCCTGGCCGGCGACCTGGGTGTGGCTGGCGCGGAACACCGCGGCGGTGCTGCTGTTCGGGGCGGTCGCGCTGAGCGTGGGGCACGCGGTCAAGACCGCGCGGGCCCGGCACGGCGGGCTCCGCGGCGCCAGCCGGTACTTCCTGGACCGGATGGCGGCGACACCCCGCTGGCGGATCGGCGAGTACGTGGCTCTGGGGGTCTGCTCGACGCTGGCGTACCTGGCCGGGTTCGCCTTCAGCGACGGGCTGCCGCTGGCGTTCCTGCTGATCGCGGTGACGGTGTGGGCGGGCACCCGGGTCGCCACGCCGTTCGTGGTGCTGCACGACCTGGCCGCCGGGGTGATCACGGTGGTCTTCACGCTGAACGGGATGGGGCCGTTCGCGGCGATACCGGACAACGCCGGGCGGGCCTTCGTGGCGCAGCTCTTCGTCGCGCTGGTCGCGGTGGTCGGGCTGGTCCTGGCACTGGGCCGGGACGAACGCGGGGCGCTGCTCGCCGAGCTCGCGGCCGAGAAGGCGGAGCTGGCCGCGCAGCGCGAGGAGGCCTCCCGCCGGGCCGAGATGATGACCACGATCGTCGACTCGATGGCCGACGGCGTCGCGGTGATCGACTCCACCGGGCGGGTGATCCTGCGCAACCCGGCGGCGGTCCAGTTGCTCGGCGGCCAGGCCAGCCAGGACGGCACCGTCGCCGCCAGTGACCACTACGGGTTCTTCCACCTCGACGGGCAGCCGGTCACCGACGACGAGCTGGCGCACGTCCGCGTCCGGACCGGGGAGCGGGTCGAGGGCGTGGACTACGTGATCCGCAACGCGGGGGTGCCGGAGGGGCGGATCGTCCGGGTCACCGCGAGTTCGTTCCCGGACGGGGACGGGCGTACCGCGGTGGTGCTCTTCCACGACGTCACGGCCGAGCGCCGGCACCGGGACGAGCTGGCCAACTTCGCCGGTGTGGTGGCGCACGACCTGCTCAACCCGGTGACCACGGTCGAGGGCTGGAGCGAGACCGCCGAGGAGTCGCTGGACGGCGTCGAGGGCGTCGAGATGGCCCGGGACAGCCTGGTCCGGGTGAACCGCGCGGCGGTCCGGATGCGGCTGTTGATCAACGGGCTGCTGGACTACACCACGGCCCGCGACGCGCAGGTGGCACCCGCCGCGATCGACCTGGACGCGATGGTCGCCGAGATCACCGTGGCCCGGCTCGACGCGGCGGTGGCGGGCGGCAACCCGCGGCCCCGGTTCACCGTCGGCGAGCTGCCGCCGGTGCTGGCCGATCCGGTACTGGTCCGGCAACTGCTGGACAACCTGATCGGGAACGCGATCAAGTACACCGCGCCGGGGACCGTACCGGCACTGGAGATCACCGCGAAGCACGACAAAGACCTGGTCAGGGTGGCGATCGCGGACAACGGCATCGGCATCCCGGCCGGGCAGCACGACGCCATCTTCGACAACTTCCACCGTGCCCACCGCACCTCCGGGTACGCCGGCACCGGCCTCGGACTCGGCATCTGCAAGCGGATCGTGGAGCGGCACGGCGGCACCATCGCGGCCGCCGACAACCCCGGCGGCGGCTCCCTGTTCACCTTCACCCTGCCCGCGGCGGGCGCCGCCCGGCAGGCGGTGCCGACCGGCCGTTCGACTCAGTTGCGCTGACCACACGCCGATGGTCAGGCGTGGCTGTAGACGGGGTGGGACGCTGGACACTCGGGCGGGTGCTCACGGCCTGTTACGGGCTGATGATCGCCCTGCTCATCGTCCTCGGCGCGGGCGCGATCTACCGGATCGAGACGCTCACCGACGAGCAGCAGCCGGTCGCCCGGATCGGCGACGTGCTCGCCGGCGTGGCCCAGCTGCGCATCGACATCAAGGACGCCGAGCGCGACCAGCGTGATTACCTGATCAGCGGTACCGCCGCCGACCTGATGACCTACAAGGCCTCGGTGGCCCGGATCCCCGGCACGATGGACCGGCTGGAGGCGCTCACCGCCCTGGAACAGGGCCAGGGCGAGCTCACCACCGAGCTGCAGCAGGCGCTGAGCGACGAGGTCGCCGAGCTGAACGAGCCGGTCGCCGCCCGGCGGACCGGCGGGTCCGAGGCGGCGATGGCCGTGCTGCGGGAGCGGACCGGCGACGGCGGGAGCCGCGCCGAGGAGCTGCTCAGCCGGATGAGCAGCGAGCAGACCGCGCTCCTCGCCGAGCTGCAGGCGCGCAGCGTGGAGCACACCCGGTACACCGAGTGGCTGATCGTCGGCGAGGTGCTGCTGACCACCGCGCTGGTCGGGCTGACCGGGATGTGGATCACCCGTACCGTGACCCGGCCGGTGAAGGCGGTGACCGAGGCGGCGGCCCGGGTGGCCGCCGGCGACCTGAGCGGTCGCGCGCCGGTCAAGGGGCTCAGCGAGGTGGCGGCGATGGCGGCCGCGGTGAACACCTCCACCGAGGCGCTGGTCGCGGCGCACGACGAGGCGGTCGCGGCGACCCGGGCCAAGGGCGCCTTCCTGGCGACCATGAGCCACGAGATCCGTACGCCGATGAACGCCGTGATCGGCATGACCGGCCTGCTGCTGGACACCGAGCTGACGCCGGAGCAGCGCGAGTTCGTCACCACCGTCCGGGACAGCGGCGAGACCCTGCTGATCATCATCAACGACATCCTGGACTGGTCGAAGATCGAGGCCGGACAGCTGGAGCTGGAGGACGCCACGTTCGACGTCCGCGAGTTCCTGGACAGCTCGCTGGCGCTGATGGCGGTCCCGGCCGGGCAGAAGGGCCTGGAACTGATCGGCCGGCTCGACCCGGCCTGCCCTCCGGTGCTCCGCGGCGACGTCACCCGGCTGCGCCAGGTGCTGGTCAACCTGCTCTCCAACGCGGTCAAGTTCACCGGCTCGGGCGAGGTGGTCGCCGAGATCAGTACGTCGCCGGCCGCGAACGACGGCGAGGTGCTGCTCTCGATCGCGGTACGCGACACCGGCATCGGCATACCGGCCGACCGGATGGACCGCCTGTTCCGGTCGTTCTCCCAGGTGGACGCGTCGACCACCCGGACGTACGGCGGCACCGGCCTGGGCCTGGCGATCAGCCGGCGTCTCGCCGAGGCGATGGGCGGCGACATCACCGTGGCCAGCGAGCCGGATCGGGGCTCGACCTTCACGCTCACCGCGCTGGTGCGGACCGCACCGGCGGGCGCCGCGGACCGGCCGATGCCGGACGAGTTCGCCGGCCGCACCGTGCTGCTCGTCGACGACCACGCCACCAACCGCGCGGTGCTCACCCAGCAGCTCAGCGGCTGGGGCCTGCGCTGCGTGGACGCCGCCTCGGCGGCCGAGGCGCTGAGCCTGATCGAGGGCGGCACCCGGTTCGACCTGGCGCTGCTCGACATGGGCATGCCGGACGTGGACGGCGTGCAACTGGCCGAGGCGCTGCGCCGGCTGCCCGGCGCCGAACACCTGCCGCTGGTGCTGGCCAGCAGCGTCACCTGGCGCGCCGAGGCCGGCGAGCGGGAGCTCTTCGACGCGATGCTGACCAAGCCGACCCGGGCCGCCACCCTGCACTCCACGCTGCGCCGGCTGCTGCTCGACGCCGAGCCGGTCGCCCCGCACGACGACCCGGACGGGCCGGAGAGCGCGCCGCGCTGGCACGGCTCGCTGCGCATCCTGCTGGCCGAGGACAACCACGTGAACCAGAAGGTCGCCCAGCTGATGCTCGGCAAGCTGGGCCACCGGGTGGACACCGTCTCGAACGGTCTGGAGGCGGTCCAGGCGCTCCGCCAGGCCTGGTACGACGTGGTCCTGATGGACGTGCAGATGCCGGTGCTGGACGGGCTGGCCGCCACCCGGCTGATCCGCTCCGAGTTCCCGGAGGACCGGCAGCCGCACATCATCGCGATGACCGCGAGCGTGCTGATCGAGGACCGTACCGCGTGCCGGAACGCCGGGATGAACGACTACCTGGCCAAGCCGATGCGGATGCCCGACCTGACCGCCGCGCTCACCCCGCTGCTGCAGGCCGCCGCGCCGCCACCGCCACCCGAGGAGAGCACCGTGCCGACCCCCGACCCGGACGATCGCGCGGGCGCCATCCGGGCCCGCCTCGGCGACGTCGTCGGGCCCGACCCGAACGAGGCCGAGCGCGCCCTGCTCGGCCGGCTGCTGACCTCCTTCACCACGAAGACGACCGCGGGCCTCGACCAGCTGTCCGTGCTGGTCGAGGCGGGCGAACCGAGCACGGTCCGGGAACTCGCGCACGCGCTCAAGGGCTCCGCGGCCAACATCGGCGCCGACGTCCTGAGCCGGATGTTCGCCCGGCTGGAGGAGCAGGCCAAGGTGGGGATCATCCCGGACCCGGACGTCCTGCTGCCCATGTTGCGCGGCGAGTACGCGCTGGTCGAGCCGGCCTGCGCGGCCGTCTCGGCGTCCCTGGCAGGTGACCGCGAGACCGAGGAGGTTTCGTCATGAACGAGACCGTCGACGACGAGGACCGCCTGGCGGCGCTGCACAGTTACGAGGTGCTCGACCGGCCCCGGCCGCCGGTGCTGGACGACCTGACCCGGCTCGCCGCGACGATGTTCGACACCCCGATGGCCGCGGTCTCGCTGATCGACCGGGACCGGCAGTGGTTCGCGGGGCGGGTCGGGCTGGCCGACGCGGAGACCCCCCTGGACGTCTCGTTCTGCGCGCAGATGCTGCCGACCCGCCGGCCGCTGATCGTCCCGGACGCCAGCCGGCACCCGCTCTTCTCGACGTACCGCAACGTGATCGAGGCGCCGAACATCCGGTTCTACGCCGGCGCGCCGATCATCGACGAGGACGGGCACGCGCTGGGCGCCATGTGCGTGATCGACTCCGAGGCCCGGCAGATCTCCGACCGGCAGATCGACACGCTGACCACCTTCGCCGGGCAGGCCGCCACCCACCTCTCCTCGATCCGTGGCCGGATGCGGCTGGCCGGGCTCGGCGACGACCTGGCCCGGGCCGCGCAGCGGGAGGAGGACCTGGTCGCCACGATCACCCACGAGTTGCGTACGCCGGTGGCCAGCATCCAGGGATACCTGGAGATGCTCGGCGAGCAGGAGGAACTGGCCCCGTACCGGCGGATGATCGAGCCGATCCACCGCAACGGGCAGCGGCTGGTCGCCATGGTCGACCACATCCTGGCCGGCACCCGCCCGCACGACGCGCCGCTGCCCGCCCCGGTCGGCCCGGTCGACCTGAACACCGTGGTCACCGCGGCGCTGACCGCCTGCCGCCCGCTCACCGTGCTGCGCGCCGAGCCGGTCACGGTGCACGCCGGGCTGCCGATCACGGTCCGTGCCGACCTGGCCCGGCTGGCCCACGCGATCGAGCAGCTGCTGCGCAACGCCCTGCTCTTCACCCCGCTGGACCGGCCGGTCACGATCACCACCACGGCCGACGAGGAACACCGGGCGGTGGTCGAGATCGCCGACACCGGGGTGGGCATCCCGGAGGACGAGGTCACGCACGTCTTCGACCGCTTCTACCGCGGACGGTTCGCGCGGGACCAGGCCGTACCCGGGGTCGGGCTGGGGCTGACCATCGCCCGGGCCATCACCGAGGCACACCACGGGACCCTGGAGTTGACGGGCGGCGCCGGCGGCGCGGTCGCCCGGATGACCCTCCCGGTTCTGGACTGACTCCCGCTACCGTTGACGGGTGGAACCGCCGATGACCCCCGAGGGCCTGGTCGAGGCGATCATGCGGCGGCTCGCCGGCCGGCACAGAATCGTTCCCGGGTACGTCGTCCGGGACGCGGTCGACACGGCACTCGCCAAGCGCTTCCCGGGTACGCCGCCCGGCGCGGTCCAGGTGCCGCCGGAGCTGGCCGCCGAGCTGATCGCCGGGGTCGCCGGCGACACGGTCCGGACCGGCGACGACGCGTCGACCATGCCGGCGGTGCTCGACGCCGACGAGACCGGGAAGCTGATGACCGGGCTGGGTCTGGCCGTACACCTCGCCACCTTCAACCTGGACCGGGACCGCCTGCACGTCGCCCAGGTCCTGAACGGCGCGGCCGCCGCTCTGGTGGCGCTCGGCGCCGCCTCCCGCGCCGCGCACGCCGACGGCACCGCGGCGGTGCTGGTCTCCCCCGCCACGCTGCGCACCGCCCGGACCACCATGATCGAGGTGCTGCAGGGACTCCGCGACCGTGGCTGGCGCGCCGAGCACCTCGACATGTCCGGCACCACCGCGATCGTCGCCGGTGTGCTCGCCATGCTCGGCGCCGTCCCCTGACGGCACGCTCAATTAACGCCGCCCCGTGCCGATGAGCAGGACATGGCGACTGTGGTGCGGAGCCGGGTGGAGGACCCGGAGCGGATCGCCGCGATCCGCGCGACCGGCCTGCTCGACGAGCCCGAGTCCCCCGGCCTGCGCCGGCTGACCCGGCTCGCGGCGCGCCTGCTCCGGGTGCCGGTCTCGCTGGTCTCCCTGGTCCTCGACGACCGGCAGGTCTTCCCCAGTCACCTGGGACTGCCGGAGTACTGGGCCGCACTCGGCGAGACGCCGATGTCGCACTCGTTCTGCCAGCACGTGGTGACCGGCGACGCCCCGCTCGTGGTCACCGATGCCCGGGAGCACCCGCTGGTCCGGGACAACCTGGCGATCGAGGACCTCGGAGTGATCGCGTACGCCGGGATGCCGATCCGGGTCGGCGGGATGACCCTCGGTGCGTTCTGCGCCATCGACTCCTCGCCGCACGCCTGGACCGGCGAGGAACTGGCGATCCTGGAGGACCTGGCCGCCGCGGTCGCCTCCGAGGTCGAGCTGGCCCGCGCCGCCCGGCACGCCCAGGAGACCTCGGCGGTGGTCCGGCGGATCCTCGAGGTGTCCCAGGACGCGTACGTCTCGATCGACGCCGACGGCGTGATCCGGGAGTGGAACCCGGCCGCCGAGAGGCTCTTCGGCTGGTCCCCTGCGGAGGCGGCCGGCGCCGACCTGAGCGCGCTCATCGTGCCCGAGGAGTTCCGCGCCGCACACCGCGCCGGGCTGGCCCGGGTACGCGCCAGCGGCCGCTCCGAGCTCGCCGGCCAGCGCCTGGAACTGCCCGCGCTGGACCGTACCGGCCGGACCTTCCCGATCGAGTTCTCCCTCCAGGCCACCTGGGATGTCACCGGCCGGCCGGTGTTCCACGCGTTCCTGCACGACATCAGTACCCGCCGGACCGCCGAGGAGCAGCTGCGCCGCCAGGCCGAACTGATCGACGCCGCACCGGCCGCGATCATCGTGCGGGACGCGGACGGCACCATCCGCTCCTGGAACCGGGGCGCCGAGCAGATGTACGGCTGGCCCGCCGACGCCGTCCTGGGCCGCAACATCCACCGGCTGCTCGCGACCAGCTTCCCGAAGGACCTGCCGCACGTGGAGCAGGCCCTGGAGAGCACCGGCGTCTGGCAGGGCGAGCTGGTGCACCGGCGCTCGGACGGGAACCCGGTGGTCTCGCTGAGCCGGCACGCCGTACGGCCCGCCGCCGACGGCGTCGCCGTCGAGGTGGTCGAGACCAACACCGACATCACCGAACGCCGCCGCGCCGAGGAGGCCCTCGCCGCCAGCGAACGGCAGTTCCGGGTGCAGTTCCACCAGTCCACCATCGGCCAGGTGATCATCGGGCTGGACGGCGTGATCGTGCACGTCAACACGGCGTTCGCCGGCATGATCGGGCGGGACGTGGCCACCCTGCCGGGCACCTCGATGTCCCGGCTCACCCACCCGGACGATCGGGACGAGGACACCCGCCTGCTCGCCGGGCTCTTCACCGAGGAACACGACTCGTACGAGCGGGTCAAGCGGCTGATCCACACCGACGGGCACACCGTCGACGTCCAGGTCGGCAAGCGCCTGGTCCGGGACGCCGAGGGTGCCCCGACACACCTGATCGCGGTCTTCCAGGACATCACCGAGCAGGTCCGCGCCGAGCGGGAACGGGACACCGCGCAGACCGTCCTGGCCGAGCGGAACGACCAGCTGCAGGCCGCCAACCAGCTCAAACTCGACCTGATGGGGATGCTCTCGCACGACATCGGCACGCCGCTGACCGCGATCATGGGGTACGGCGAGGTGCTGACCGAGAGTGATCTGCCCGCCCCGCTGGCCGGCTCGGCCAACCGGATCGTCGGCGCGGCCCGCCGTATCGACGAGCTCCGGCACAACGTACTGGCCATGTGCACGCTCGACGGCGGCGAACTGAAGACCGAGCGGCGGGTGGTCCCGCTCGCCGAGGCGCTGCGCGAGGCGCTCGACGCGGTCGAGGTCAGCGTGCCGGTGGACTGCCCGGAACACCTGGCGGTCCTGGCCAACCCGGCCCACCTGCGGCAGATCGTGACGAACTTCCTGACCAACGCGACCAAGTACGGCGGCGGCGCCACCCGGATCTCGGTCCGCTCGGACGGGGCGGTCACCTCGATAGGGGTGCACGACGAGGGCGCCGGGGTACCGGAGGAGCTGCGCGAGCACCTCTTCGAGCGCTACACGCGGGCCACCGGTGCCACGGCCGAGGGGCACGGGCTGGGCCTGCACATCGTGGCGAGCCTGGCCGCGGCGAACGGGGGCGAGGTCGCGTACCGGCCGAACGAGCCGGCCGGCAGCGTGTTCGCCCTGCGCCTGGAGACGGCGGCCTAGCGTCTTTGTTCAGGGCTTTCACTCAGGGCCGTATTCAGGGCTTCATTCAGGGCCTCGTTCAGGGCTTTATTCAGGTGCGCGCCTCTCGAGGGCTGTGCCAGGCTGGCCGACCATGGAACCGATCAGCGAGGCGACGATCCGAACCTCGTTCCGCAACTGCTCCAAGGGCGAGGCCGGACGGATCAAGCTGCCCGCCGACTTCTCCGCCACCCCCTGGGACGATCTCGACTTCTACGGCTGGATCGACCCGTCCGCTCCGCAGCGGGCCGCGATCGTGCTGCCCGGGCCGGACGCCTTCGTGCTCCGCAAGGCCGAGCGGGGGCGGGCCGGGGCGGGACGCTCCAGCATGTGCCAGATCTGCCTGACCGACCACGCGGCGGGCGGGGTCAGCCTCTTCACGGCACCGCGGGCGGGCGCGGCGGGCCGCAACGGCAACTCGGTCGGCGACTACTTCTGCTCCGACCTGGCATGCTCGCTCTACCTGCGCGGCAAGCGCACCCCGAAGCTCCGCCTGGTCCGCTTCGAGGAGACGCTGACCGTGGACGAGAAGATCACCCGGGCCACGGTAAAGCTGACCGCCTTCACAGCACGGGTCCTCGCTCCCTGACGTGCGGCAAGCGCCCCTTGGTGAGCCGCTGTGTGCGCCGGCCGCCCCTCGCCCGAAGGGCCGGGAGCCGGCCGGCGTTCCGGGGTGTGCCGAGGGCTCCGAAACATCCTTGAGCACCAGCCAGAAGCCGGACGGGCGGCAGAGCGAGCGCGCGGCGGGCGGGCCGGGCAGCAGACGGGCGGGTCAGGTGGGGGTGGAGCGGAGGAAGGTGGCGGCTGCGGTGATGTGGGCGTGTTCGGTGGGGGTCAGCGTGGGGTCGATGCGGCGGATCTCCACGGCGCGCGGGAGTTCGGCCAGGGGGGTGCCGCCGATCGCGGTGAGGAAGAGCGGGAGGAAGGCGGCCGCGGCGGACGTGTGCGGGTGGGTGCGGTCGGCGGCCACCTCGGCCAGGATCATCGCGGTCACCGCCGGGTCCAGGTCGGGTGGGCCCTCGGCGGCGTTGTGCCAGTCGATCACCACGGGGCCGCGGGCGGTGAGCATCACGTTCTCCGGGTGCAGGTCGAGGTGGAGCAGTGCCATGCCGGGTTCCGGGTGGAACGGGGGCGGTACGGCGTGCAGGCGGTGGTGCAGGGAGGCGAGCATGGTGGCGGCCTCCGCGATGGGCACGGCGCCGGTGATGAACGCGGCGGCGAGGGTCGGGCCCTCCAGGCGTTCCATGATCAGATCTGGGCCACGGGCCTCGAACACCTCGGGGACCGGGAAGCCGTGGGTGGCGGCGTACCGCATCATCATCGCCTCGCCGGCGGTTCCGGCGCCGTTGCGGTAGCGGCGCAGCACGCGGCCGTCGGCGTACGGGAAGACGTCCGCCTCACGACCGGAAGCGAGAGGAACGCCGGAAGCCAGAGGAACACCGGAGGCCGAGGGAACGCCGGGGGCCAGGGGAACCGGGTCGATCACCACGCGACGGTAGCCGAGAGGTGGGGACGCGGGTCAAGCGAATGTGAGGCGGGATGCGTGACGGAGCCGCTACGCATCGGTCTCGGGGTACGGGCCGGTGAGGGGCAGCTCGATGCCGACCGTGCTGCCCTGGCCGGAGACGCTGACGATGCTGACCCGGCCGTCGTGGCCCTCGGCGATCGCCTTCACGATGGTCAGGCCCAGTCCGAGGCCCTGCACCTCGGCGCGCTCGGCGTCGGCGGCGCGGCGGAACGGCTCCAGCACCCGTTCCTGGTCGGCCGGGCTGATCCCGATGCCGGTGTCGGTCACCTCCAGGATCGCGCGGTCGCCACGCCGGACCGCGGAGACCGTGACGTGGCCGCTCTCGGTGAACTTGACCGCGTTCAGGATCAGCCGGTCCAGCGCCTGGCCGATCCGGCGCCGGTCGATGTCGGCGTGGACCGGGCCGTCGATCGCGGTGGTCAGGGTGAGGCCCTTCGCCTCGGCGATCGGGCGGTTCGCCCCGGCCGCGGCGTGCACCAGCTCGACCAGGTCCGCCGGTGTCCGGTCGAAGTACTGGTTCTCGGTGCTGACCTGGGCGGCGAGCAGCATGTCGTCGACGAGCGAGAGCAGCCGGTCGGAGTTGCGCCGGACCCGGGCCAGGAAGTTCTCCCGGGCGTCCGGGCCGAGGTCCGGGTCGCCGAGCATCTCCAGGTACCCGTGGATCGAGCTGAGCGGGGTGCGCAGCTCGTGGTTGACCCGGGCGATGAACTCGTCCTTGATCCGCTCGGCGTCACGCAGCCGCTGGTTCAGGGCGTGCATGTCGCGGGCGTACTTGCGCAGCTCCAGCTGGGTGACCACGTGCCGGGCGAGCGCGCGCAGGCCGTCCTTCTGCGGCTGGGTGAGTACCCCGGGCACCCGATCGACCACGCAGAGCGTGCCGAGTCGCTGGCCGACCGGGGTGACCAGCGGCGCTCCGGCGTAGAACCGGATGTGCGGTTCTCCGGTCACCATGGGACTCGCGGCGAAGCGCGGATCGAGGTGGGCGTCCGGGACCTGCATGACGTCGAGTTCGTGCATCGCGATGGTGCAGAACGAGTCGGCCCGGTGCCCCTCGCAGATGTCGGTGCCGACCCTGGCCTTGAACCACTGCCGCTCCGCGTCGACCAGGCTGACCATGGCGGTCGGCTTGTCGCAGAGCTGCGCGGCCAGGACGGCGATGTCGTCGAAATCGCTCTCCGCCGGGGTGTCGAGGATCTCGTACCCGCGGAGCGCGGCGAGGCGTTCGGCCTCGACCGCCTCACCGGCGATTCGTGTTGCCGTCATGCGGACCTTCCCTCGCCACCGTTCTCCACACCGCTTACAGTCGGCTGCCGGAACCCCGGGATGAGCGCAGCGCTATCGCGGTTGCGGGGAGGTCATCCCCACGGCCTGCCGGTTCCACTCGTTCTCCAGCGTCCGGGCGTACGCCGACCGCCCCACCGGCAGCGTGAACGACATCCGCGTGCCGTTGCCGTACGGGTTGGCCCCCGCCTCGATCGCCCCGCCGTGCCGTTCCACGATCCGCTTGCAGATCGCCAGCTCCAGGCCGGACCGCCCGGGGTCCTCGGCGCGGTGGAAGCCGCTGAAGACGGACGGCCGCTGCCCCTCCGGGATGCCGATGCCGGCGTCCAGGATGTCGATCCGGATCATCCCGCTCGTCACCGCCTGGGAGGCGACGCTGAGCTGCGGCGGGTTACCCGGGACGGTGTTGTCGATGGCGTAGTCGATCAGGCACTCGATCAGCTGCCGGACCAGCACCGGGTCCCCCTCGACCGCGTCCAGCTGGCCGAAGGCGAACTGGGGCGGGGGCTTGCCGGCGCTCTCCGCGTGGTCGTACCGGCTGTTCGCGATGTCGGTCAGCAGCAGTTGCAGGTTGATCGTGGTGGGCATCAGCTTGCCGTCGCGGGCCGCGGTGTACGCGAGCAGCCCGTTGAGGAAGGTGCGCATCCGGGCCGCCGCGCGCTGGATCCGGCTGACCCGCTCGGCCGGCTTGTACCCGGCCAGCTCGGTCTCCAGCACCTCGGCCCAGCCCTCGATGGTGGTCAGCGGGTTGAGCAGGTCGTGCGCGACCACCCCGGCGAAGGACATCAGCTCGTCGCGGTGCCGCCGGTCCGCGGTGACGTCGTGGAAGACCACCACCACGTGCTGCGGGCCGCCGGGGTGGGTGGCGAGCCGGGAGACGTTGAACCGGACGATCCGCCCCTCGGGCACCGCGGCGTTACGGATCAGCACGTCCATCGGCTGCACGTCCTCGCCGGCCAGGGCACGCTGGTACGGCAGTTCGGCGTCGGTCAGCGGGGTGCCGTCCGGGTGGAAGAACCCGTAGTCGCTGGCGAGCGCGGTGCCCGCGGCGACCGTGCTGGTGCTGCCCAGCAGCCGTCCGGCGGCCGGGTTGCGGAGCACCAGCTTGCCGCTCTGGTCGAGGATGGCCAGGCCCTCGGTCATCGAGTTGACGATCCCGGTCATCAGGCCGGCCTTCTCGGTCGCCTCCTGCTCGGAGACGCTCATCCGGGCGATCAGCGCCTCCCGCTCGTCCCGGCTGAACGCCAGGGTCAGGCTGACCAGCGCGAGGATACCGACGTAGATCTGGATGATCAGGGCACGCGAGGTGACGCCGGCGACCTCGGCGTACGGGCCGGTGCCGTGCAGCGTGAGGACCGCCGCGATGGTGCCGAAGAGCATGGTGTGCGCGATCGCCAGCAGGGTCGGCAGCCGCAGGCCCGCCCAGACGGTGACCGGGATCAGCGCGAAGCCGATCGGCAGCGTGTCGTTGACCTCGAAGACGTAGAAGTACGCGCCGACCGAGACCAGGAGGACGGCGGCCGCCTCGATCATCATCCGCTCGTCGCGGGGCGGCGCGGCGATCCGCCGGGCGACCGTACTGAAGAGCAGCACGCTGACCACGTCGCGGACCAGCCAGACCGCCGCGTTTCCGACCGTACGGTCCCCGTTGATCAGTTCCTCGCCGAGCGTGCCGAGCAGCGCGCCGCAGAACGCGCTCGGCGTCGCGACCAGCAGCAGGCGCCAGAGGTCGTCGAGGTGGGCCAGCGGGCGGCGGCTGCCCTCCTCGCCGTCACCGGCCCAGACATCGGGCAGCCAGCGGGCGGCGGCGACCGCGAAGACCACCGCCTCCAGGAGCGCGACCAGGCCGTGCACCGCCGCGACGCTCAGGCTGGTGCCGGTCACCGCCAGGCCGCCGACGGTCAGGACGAAGAGCAGCGCGGCGTCCGTCCAGCGCCCACGTGAGTCGTTACGGACCACCATCCAGACCGCGGCGACCGCGGTGGCCGGCCAGATCACCGACGAGTCCAGCTCGTCCATCACCGCCAGCTTGCCGGCCAGCACCGCCAGCAGATAGAGCACCGCGAAGATCGCGGTGTTCGGCAGGGCAAAGCGCTGGCTCATGGGTTCGCCTCGGGTCGGCTCGGCGGGCTTCATTCACCCGTTCGGCACGGACGGCGATCTGCTGAACATCGGGGTCACCGCACGCTCCCGGTCGGCTCGGCGCCCGCGCGCACCGCGCGGGGTGAGTCGCACCCGGCGTGCAACCGTCCTTCTGCTCATCGGCACCGCAGGACGGGCGATTGCTCAGGGCACCTCGCACGAACCTTCACCGAGAGAAACGAGAAGGAGCCAGCATGACGGCCGTCCTCGACACCGCTCCCGCCCTCCTGCACACCCTCGCCGTGCCGGCCGCTCCGGGCCGCACGATCCTTGTCGTCGACGACGACGAGGGCGTCCGTGACCTGGTCAGCTTCAAGCTGGAGATGGCGGGTTACCGCACGATCACCGCGGCCGACGGCTGCACGGCGCTCACCGTGGTCGGCGAGAGCCGCCCGGACCTGGTGGTCCTCGACATCATGATGCCCGGCCTGGACGGTCTGAGCGTCTGCTACAAGATGCACGCCGACCCGGCCACCGCGACCATTCCGGTGATCATGCTCAGCGGCGTGGCCAGTGCCACCGACATCGACCTCGCGTTCGTCTCCGGGGCCGAGGAGTACCTGGCCAAGCCGCTGAACACCGCCGATCTGGTACGCCGGGTCGGGTGGCTGCTGCCGCACGCCTGACCGCGGCCCGTTCAGCCGGGCGCCCCGCCCTCCGATAAGACGTCTGTGAAGCTGAGGCGTGGGGCGCTCGGCCGGGCCACCGCGATCAGCGCGCTGGTCGCCGTGGTCGGCTCGGTCGTGACGCTCGGCGTCTGCGCGCTGCTCCGCCGGGAGGAGGTGGCCGCCGGCGAGACCCAGATGGACCGGCGGACCGCCGCCGCGGCGACCGCGGTCCGTGCGGAGACCCGCCGCTATCTGGACACCCTGCGGATCACGGCGGCGGCCACCGGCGCGCAGGAGACGATGACCGCCACCGAGTTCGGGACGATCACCACACCGCTGTTCTCGATGGGCCTGGCCGGGGCCACGTCGATCGCGCTGGTCGTCCCGGCGGGCGACGACGACGTGTCCCGGGTGCAACGGACGTACCGGGGACTCGGGGTACCGAACCTCACGCTGAACCCGAAGGGGACCGGGGAACACGCGTTCTCGGTCTTCAGCGCGGCGCTCGACGGCCGTACCCGGAATCTCGGTCTTGATCTGATGCAGGCGACGGCGCCGGCGGCCGCCCTCGCCGAGGCCCGCCGCAGCCGGCAGATCGCGGTCTCCGACACCTATCAGCTGATCACCGACCAGGTGCTGCCCGCGAGTCAGCGGCAGAACTCGTTCGTGCTGGTCGCGCCGGTCTACCGGGAGATCAAGCAGACCTTCCTGGGCTGGCTGGTGCTCGGCGTCCGGGGTCAGGACTTCATGGGTGACACCCTGGCCGAAACCGGTCAGGGCCTGCTCGACCTGAGCTTGGTCGCGGACAACTCCCGCGATCTGGACGTCACCGTGGCCAGCCTGCACACCGACGCCGGGGAACGGGCCGACCTGCATCGCCAGGCCGCCGTCCAGGTGGCCGACTCGACTTGGACGCTGCGGCTGGCTGCCTGCCGGGCCCATCTGCCCGGCGCGCACAGCGGCCTGCCACCCGCGGTGGCCGGCGGCGGGCTGAGCCTGAGCGCGCTGCTCACCGTGCTGGTCTGGGTGCTCACCACGCGCGGCGAGAAGGCACGCGCGCAGGTGCGGGCGGCCACCGGAGAGCTGCGGGCCAGCGAGTCGGAGACCCGGCGCCAGGCGATGCTGCTGCAGGCGGTTCTGGACAGCATCAGCGACGGCGTCGGCGTGGTCGACGCGGATGGCGCGTTCCTCATGCAGAACCCGGCCGCACGGACCATTCTCGGACAGACCGAGACCGACGATCCGATCGAGACCTGGCAGAACCACTTCGGGCTGTTCCGCCCGGACGGGGTCACCGCGTTCCCGGTCGGTGAGATGCCGCTGATCCGGGCCCTGGCCGGGGAGTGCAGCGACCAGGTGGAGATGGTGGTCCGCAACCCGGCGTTCCCGGAGGGGCGGGTGATCAGCGTCTCGGCCCGGCCGGTCGAGCTCGGCGGCCGCCCCGGCGCGGTGGCGGTCTTCCACGACATCACCGAGCGCAAACACGTGGAGACCGAGCTGCGCGGGTTCGCCGGCGTGGTGGCGCACGATCTCAAATCACCGCTCACCTCGGTACGCGGTTACGCCGAGATCGTCGCCGAGGCGGTCGAGGAGATCGCCGCGGGCGCCGGTCCGCAGGCGCTGGAGCAGGCCCGCCGCGGCACCGGCAAGGTGATCAGCGGCGCCGAGCGGATGCAGCGGCTGATCACCGAGCTACTCGACTACGCGGCGGCCCGGGACGCCACGCTGCGGGAGGACGACGTCGACCTGCGGGCGCTGGTGGACGAGGTGGTGACGACGCGTACCGACGCGCCGGAGGAGGAGCCCGGCACCCGGCCGGACGTCTTCGTCGGGCCGCTCCCCGCGGTCCGCGCCGACCCGGTGCTGCTGCGGCAGGTGATCGACAACCTGGTCGGCAACGCGATCAAGTACACCCCGCCGGGGCGGGCGCCGCGGATCGACATCACCGCGCGGACCGGCGGGGACGGCGTGGTCCGGGTCCGCGTCGCGGACCGCGGCATCGGCATCCCGGACGGCGAGCACGCCGCGGTCTTCGACAGTTTCCACCGGGCCAGCAACGGGAGGGCGCACCAGGGCACCGGTCTCGGGCTGGCGATCTGCCGGCGGATCGTGGAGCGGCACGGCGGGCACATCGAGGCCGAACCGAACCCGGGCGGCGGCACCATCTTCTCGTTCACCCTGCACGCCGCCTCCTCCGTCGACGAAAGGACGACGACCGAATCATCCCTGTCGGGGGTTGTATGAGCACGTGCACACATCCTAAGACAACCCTTGTTGATCTATAGGAGATGTGCAAATATCTCGCGCATGCCCGTCGTTCTGCATTGGTTCCTGCCCACCACCGGTGACAGCCGGTCCATCGTGGGCGTCGACGACCGCGGCGGCCGCAGCACGCACACCGACGGTGCGTCGCTCCGCGAGCCGGACATCGACTATCTGGTGGACGTCGCCCGCGCCGCCGAGCGCACCGGGTTCACCGGCGTGCTCACCCCGACGGGCACCTGGTGCGAGGACGCCTGGCTGACCACCGCCGCGATCGCGCGGGAGACCGGCACGCTGCGCTTCCTGGTGGCGTTCCGGCCCGGGTCGCTCTCCCCCACGCTCGCCGCGCAGATGGCCGCCACGTTCCAGCGGATCTCCCGGGGCCGGCTGATGCTCAACATCGTCACCGGCAGCGACGCGGCCGAGCAGCAGCGCTTCGGCGACTGGCTGGACAAGGACCAGCGGTACGCGCGGACCGGCGAGTTCCTCAGCGTGCTGCGCGGGGCGTGGCAGGGGCCGTACGACTTCGAGGGTTCGCATTACAGGGTGGCCGGGGCCCTCGCCCCACGCGCGTTCACGCCGCCGCCGATCTACTTCGGAGGCTCCTCCCCCGCCGCCCTCCAGGTCGCCGCGGACCACGCCGACGTCTATCTGACGTGGGGAGAGCCGCCCGCCGCCGTGGCCGAGAAGATCGCCGCGGTGCGGGCACTGACCTCTCGGGAGATCCGCTTCGGCATCCGGCTGCACGTGATCACCCGGGACACCTCCGAGGAGGCCTGGCGGGTCGCCCAGTCCATGCTGGACGCCCTCACCCCCGAGCAGATCGCCACGGCCCAGTCGTCTCTGCGCAAGGCCGACTCGGTCGGTCAGCAGCGGATGCTCGACCTGCACGGCGGCAAGCTCGACGCGCTGGAGATCTATCCCAACCTCTGGGCGGGCGTCGGCCTGGTCCGGCCCGGCGCCGGCACCGCGCTGGTCGGCAGCCACACCGAGGTCGCCGACCGCATCGCCGAATACCACGAGCTCGGCATCGACGAGTTCATCCTCTCCGGTTACCCGCATCTCGAAGAGGCCTACCACGCCGGTGAGGGCCTCGTGCCCGAGCTGCGGCGTCGCGGCCTTCTCGCTTCCTAAAAGGAGCCATACGCCATGACCAGCCTCTCCCGACGGGGCCTGCTGCGCCTCGCCGCCGGCACCGGCGCCGCCTCCCTCCTGGCCGCCTGCGCCGGACCGGGCGGCTCCGACTCCGCGACGAAGGACGACGGAGGAGAGCTCTCCTTCGCCCACTGGCGGGCCGAGGACAAGGACGTCTTCGCCCAGATCATCACCGACTTCCAGAAGAAGAACTCCGGCGTCACCGTCCGGCAGGACATCACCGCCTCCGCCGACTACCAGAGCACCGAACTGCAGAAGCTGCGCGGCGGCTCGGTGGGTGACGCCTTCACCGCGTTCCGCGGAGCGCAGTTCCTGGAGATCGGCAAGGCCGGGCTCTGGACGGACCTCACCGGTAGGGACCTGGTCGCCGAGTACCAGCCGGAGCTGATCACCGCGGGTGCGCAGGACGGCAAGCAGCTCGGCCTGCCGTACCAGCTGGTCTTCAACACCCCGCTGGTCAACACCGACCTGCTGGCCAAGGCCGGGGTCACCGAGGCGCCGAAGGACTGGGACGGCTTCCTCGCCCTGCTCGAGGCGTTCAAGGGCAAGGGCGTCACGCCGATCGCCTGGCCCGGCGGCGACTCGGCCAACGCCGGTCAGCTGCTCAACGTGATGGTGGTCAACAACGCGCCCACCGACGACGCGCTCGGCAAGATCGAGACCGGTGAGGCGAGGGTGACCGACGACTGGTTCCTCACCGTGCTGAAGCAGTACCAGCAGCTCGCGCCCTACTTCCAGACCGGCGCGACCGGGACCGGCAGCGACGCGGCGCTCGCGCTCTTCGCCCAGGGGAAGGCCGGCCTGCTCGCCACCGGCTCGTTCCAGGTCTCCGGCGTCCGCAAGCTCGGCGCCACCTTCGGCCTCGACCTGCTCTCGCCGATCACCACCACCGCCGACAAGGCCAAGTACGAGGGCGTCTTCAACGCGACCTTCATCCTCGGCGTGAACACCAAGTCCGGGAAGCAGGAGGCGGCGCAGGCCTGGCTCGACCACCTCTCCGACCCGGCGGTCGCGGGCGTCTACGCCAACGGCACCGCGCAGCACGTCACGGTCAAGGACGTCGAGTACACCAACGCCGACCTCAAGGCGCTCGCGCCGTGGCTGACCAAGAAGACCGCGCTCGCGCCCCGCTTCCAGTTCAGCAACCTGGACGTCCGCGGCGCGGTGGAGAACGCCACCGTCGCGGTGGTCGGCGGCACGTCACCCGAGGAAGCCGCCGAGGCCGCCCAGAAGGTCGTCGACCAGAAGCGATGAGGTCCCGGCTCCCCCTGCTGCTCTTCGCGTTGCCGGCACTGGTCCTGTACGGCGGGTTCTTCCTGCTGCCCGCCGTACAGGGTCTGCGGTACGCCACCACCGACTGGGACGGTTACAGCGCGACGTTCCAGTCGGTCGGCCTGGCGAACCTGACCGACGTGGTGAGCGACGACGACCTGTTCCGGAACGCGCTCACCAACAACCTGAAGTTCCTGCTGGTCGTGGTCCTCGGGCAGACCGCGCTCGCCCTGCTGCTCGCGGTGCTCCTCGCCGTACGCAACAGGGGAACGACGTGGCTGCGGGCACTCTTCTTCCTGCCGACCGTGCTCTCCTCCGTCTCGGTCGCCTTCATCTGGAAGTTCGTCTACGACCCGAACTTCGGGCTGGCCAACGCGCTGCTCCGGGCGGTCGGGCTGGATCACTATCAGTCGGCGTTCCTGGGCGACGAGGGCACCGCGATCCTCTGGGTGGCGGTGGCGCAGATCTGGTTCCACGCCGGGCAGATGATGGTCATCTACATCGCCGGGATCAACCAGATCCCGGACGAGCTCTACGACGCGGCGAAGACCGACGGCGCCGGGCGCTGGCAGCAGTTCCGGCACGTCACCTGGCCGATGGTGGCGCCCGCGACGGCCCTGGTGATCGCGTACACGACGCTCCAGTCTTTCAAGGCCTTCGATCTGATCCTCGGACTGGCCGGCAACCCGCCGCGGTCCGGCCTGGACGTGCTGGCCACCCGGATCTACGCGACGTTCGCCAACTCCCAGCTGGGGTACGCCGCCGCGGAGTCGATCGTCTTCATGGTCGCCATCGCGCTGGTGACCTTCCTGCAGAACCGAGCCGCGAGGATGGTCCACGGGTGAGACGACTCCTCCTCGGCGTCTACGCCCTGCTGATCGTGGTACCGCTCCTGGTCATCGTGGGCGGCAGCTTCAAGACCACCACCGACCTGTTCGCCGCGCCGTTCGGCCTGCCCACCCGTCCGACGCTGGACAACTACGCCACCGTGCTCACCAAGGAGGACCTGCTCGGCGTGCTCGGCAACAGCCTGCTGGTGGTCGGCGTCTCGGTGCCGGTCACCCTGCTGCTCGGGAGCCTCGTCGCGTACGCCGTGGCCCGGCTGCCCCGCTGGCCGTCCCGGATCCTCTACGGCATCTTCGCCGTCGGCCTCGCGGTGCCCGCCCAGGCCGTGATGATCCCGCAGTACGTGCAGTTCGACCGGCTCGGCCTGCGCAACAGCCTGACCGGCCTGATGCTGATCAACATCGTGGTGACGCTGCCGGTGGCGGTCTTCATCCTGGCCGGGTTCATGAAGACGCTCCCCGCCGAGCTCTACGAGGCCGCCGAGATCGACGGCGCCGGGCTCTGGGCGGTGTACCGGCGGATCACCGTCCCGGTCTCGTACCCGTCGCTCGCCGCCACCGGCATCTTCCTGGTCGTGATGCACTGGAACGACCTGCTCTACCCGCTGCTCTTCATCGACGATCCGTCGAAGCGCACGCTGCCGCTGGCCCTGCTCGACTTCCAGGGCGAGTACCTCACCGACTACCCGCTGCTCTTCACCGGCGTGGTGGTCGCCTCCCTGCCGATGGTCCTCGCGTACGCCTTCCTGCAGCGCCACTTCGTCGCCGGCATCACCGCCGGCGCCGTCAAGGGATGAGGACACCCCGTTAACATTCCCTGAATCCTTGCCCTGACCAGCTCTTTCGCTTGACCGGCGTACCTAGCATCGAAGTCCTTCAACAGTGGGTTTCGGAGACAGTGGGTTTCGGAGGCGGTCATCGAATTCTGGTGGAGCGTCGGTCTCGCGGCGCTCGGTGTCATGGTCCCCATCGTCGCGGCGCTCTACGAGTTCGTCCTCAAGGGACGCAAGCGTCTCGGCTATCGCGTCCAGCTGAACACGTTCATGACCAACGTGGCCGACCTCGACGACGAGCTGGTGCAGGCCTTCCAGGGGATCCGGGACCGCACCGGCGGCCCTCTGGACCGGCCGTCGCTGACCCTGCTGCGCATCGAGAACGACGGTTTCACCGACGTGGCCGAGGACGACTACAAGCACCAGAGCCGGAAGAAGGACTGGGGTTTCCGGTTCGTCTTCCCCGGCCGCGAGGTGGTCGGCGTGGTGATCACCTCGCTCAGCGACGACTCCCTGGACTCCAACTTCAGCGAACTGCGCGGATCGCACACCGACGAGAAGGAGAAGGTCCGGGGCGGGACCATCGAGATCCCCCGGGTCGAGCTGAAACCGGGTCAGCACTTCAAGGTGCTCGCCCTGCTCGACGGCGGCGAGATCGACCCGCGGCACAAGGACGAGCCGAGCGAGCCGATCATGCACGGCGGGCTGCGATTCGGCTCCACCCGCAAGACGCAGAGCCGGACCGGCACGCCGCGCTCGGTGCTCGCCCTGATCGGCTTCCTGGTCGTACTGATGGCCGCACAGCTGGTCATCTTCCTGCGCACCGACACCAGCACCCCGCTCGACTGCGCCTCCGGGCACCTCACCGTCCTCGGCTCCACCGCCTTCAAGCCGATCGTCGAGGAGGCGGCGGACGCGTACACCGGCATCTGTCCCGGCGCGTCCTTCTCGTTCGCGATGGCGGGCAGCGGTGAGGGCCTGGAGAAGATGGAGGACCTGCAGTCCACGCCCTCGGCGTACGTCGCCTTCGCGGACGGGAGGAAGCCGGAGGGCGCGATGCCGTACCTGGTCGGACGCCCGATGAGCTTCTTCCTCTTCGCCCTCGCCGTCGACGCGGACGCCGGCGTCGCGGACCTGACCGCCGCGCAGATCCGCGACATCTACGCCGGGAGGATCACCGACTGGAAGCAGGTGGGCGGCGCGGACCTGCCGATCCGGATCATCACCCGGCATCCGGACTCGGGGACGCGGGCGGCGTTCAAGGATCGCGTCCTGCACACCGAGGAGGCGCGCTACACGGTCGCCAACTGTCCCAACGGGGAGTCCGCCGAGTGGGCCGGCAAACCGTACATCTGCGAGGTCAGTGACACGGAGAAGCTCGTGAGTGAGGTCTCCAAGACCAAGGGCTCCATCGGGTACGGCGAGGTGGGAGCGGTCACGGACACCGCAGGCGTGACAGCCGTCCGCATCGACGACCACGCGCCCACCCTGGAGCAGGCGGAGGCGGGCCTCTACCCGTTCTGGGAGACCGAGTACGCGTACACGTTCGCCGATGTCGACGCCCGCTCCCTGAACGCCAGCTTCCTGCGCTTCCTCACCAATCAGGTCGGCGCCGACATCCTCCGCTCGCACGGCCTGCGCCCCTGCCCCGAGCTCGCCAACCCCGCCCGCTGCCAGCCCGTCTGACCGCCGCCGTCCGCCGTCGGAACGCCGCCGGAACGCCGCCGCCGGAACGTTGACGTTTTTTTAACGGCCGGTCCCGGCCATCGGTGACAGGATTTTCCGCGGCGCGGCAGATACCGGCCAGGGGTGACGCCGGAAGGAACGCGATGACGACCGCGCTGCGTGAGTGGCTGCTGCAAGGGGAGAAGAGCCAGGAGTCCGAGAAGCGGCACGCCTGGTGGAAGGTGATGTGTTTGACCGGAGTGGACTACTTCTCCACGCTCGGCTACCAGCCCGGCATCGCCGCGCTCGCCGCCGGTGCACTGTCGCCGCTGGCCACACTGGTGCTCGTGCTGGTCACGCTCCTCGGGGCGCTGCCGGTCTACCGCCGGGTGGCGCGGGACAGCCCGCACGGCGAGGGGTCGATCGCGATGCTCGTCCGGCTGCTGCCGTTCTGGAAGGGGAAGCTCTTCGTCCTGGTGCTGCTCGGGTTCGCGGCGACCGACTTCATCATCACGATCACGCTCTCCGCGGCGGACGCGACCGCGCACATCGACGAGAACCCGTACTGGCCCACCGCCTGGCACGGCCACGAGGTGGTGGTGACGCTGGCGCTGATCGCGCTGCTCGGCGGGGTGTTCCTGAAGGGGTTCACCGAAGCGATCGGGATCGCGGTCGGGTTGGTCGGCGTCTACCTCGGACTGAACGTGATCGTGGTCGGGGACGCGCTGTGGCGGGTGGCCACCCATCCGCACACGGTCGGCGACTGGACCACCGCGCTCACCACCCAGCACGGCGACCCGGTGGCGATGGTGGCGATCGCCCTGCTGGTCTTCCCCAAGCTCGCCCTCGGGCTCTCCGGGTTCGAGACCGGGGTGGCCGTCATCCCGCACATCGAGGGCGACCTGGAACGGCGGATCCGTGGCGGGAAACGGCTGCTCACCGTGGCCGCCGGGATCATGAGCGTCTTCCTGCTGACCAGTTCGCTCGCCACCACGATCCTGATCCCGGCGTCCGCGTTCGCGGAGGGCGGGGCGGCGAACGGCCGGGCCCTGGCGTACCTGGCGCACCAGAACCTGGGCAGCGCGTTCGGCAGCGTCTACGACGTCTCGACGATCGCGATCCTCTGGTTCGCCGGTGCCAGCGCGATGGCCGGCATGCTCAACCTGGTGCCGCGCTACCTCCCGAAGTTCGGCATGGCCCCGGCCTGGGCCCGCGCCGTGCGGCCGCTGG
Organism: Actinoplanes sp. NPDC051851; assembly: GCF_040681165.1. NCBI lineage: Bacteria > Bacillati > Actinomycetota > Actinomycetes > Micromonosporales > Micromonosporaceae > Actinoplanes > Actinoplanes sp. NPDC051851. Next base: position 295,548 of record NZ_JBFAYF010000004.1, read on the forward strand.
TCCTGGTCTTCACGGGCACCGCGTTCCTGATCACCTGGATATTCGACGCGGACGTGGACGCGCAGGGCGGCGCGTACGCCACCGGCGTCCTCGTCCTGATCACCAGCGCCGCGACCGCCGTGACCCTCTCCGCCCGGCGCCGCCGTCAGCGCGGACGGGCCTGGGCGTTCGGCGTGATCACCGCGGTCTTCGCGTACACCACCGCCGCGAACGTGGTCGAGCGCCCGGACGGCGTGAAGATCGCGGCCTGCTTCATCGCCGGGATCCTCGCCGTCTCCCTGCTCTCCCGGGTCTTCCGGGCGTTCGAGCTGCGGGTCACCACGATCGATGCGGACCCGGCGGCCGAACGGTTCCTGGAGGAGCTCGGCCACCGCCAGATCCGGCTGGTCGCCAACGAGCCGGATCGCCGGGACGCCCGCGAGTACTCCGACAAGCTCGCCCAGATCATCGCCGACAACGACATGGCCGACCAGCGGGACATCCTCTTCGTCGAGGTCACCGTCGTCGACGCGTCGGACTTCGAGACCGCCCTGCACCTGCGCGGCGAGGTGCTGCACCACCGCTACCGGGTACTCAGCGTGGAGAGTTCCTCGGTGCCGAGCGCGCTGGCCGCCCTGCTGATCTGGATCCGGGACACCACGAAGCGGCGACCGCACATCTACTTCGAGTGGACCGAGGGCAACCCGGTGACGAACTTCGCCCGCTACCTGATCCTCGGCCAGGGCGAGGTCGCCCCGGTCACCCGCGAGATGATCCGCCAGGCCGAGCCCCGCCGCGACCGCCGCCCCCACATCCACGTCGGCTGACCCGCCACCATCCACGACCTTCTCCTCCGTCGGTCGCAGGTACACGTGCGCCCGAGGCCGATCGTGAGGGTCAGCAGCAGCCCGAACATCTTGCCGACCAGGCGGCGCCGGCTCAGGTGGCTGGGCCGGTGTTGATGTCCGCCTTGGTGCCGCCCTCGTTGAACACACCGCCGGACTCCGAGTCGCCGATCTTCGCGGCCCCCGGCCGGCTCAGTTCGCGGTCGAAGCGCGGGTCGGTGAGCAGCGCGCGGACGTCGTCGTAACGGGTGAGGAGCAGGGCCTCGTCACCGCTGGGCATGCGGACGTGGGCGACGGGGCGGCCGGAACGCAGGCGCTCCCACTCCTCCGGCGGCTCCAGCGGCGTGCGCTGACGGAACGGAAGTCGAGTGCGGCGGCCTGATCCTCGACGGTCATGGCGCTTCCTCCACGGGGACGCGTCGCGGTTACGCATGGTTATCGATCAATCTCAGCTTAGTCAGATAACTCGGCACAGCCAATGGCACTTCGCGGAGGTTTTTATATGGGATTTCCATCCCCCGAACAGAGGGGGTGCATAGCGATCCGACACCCGCACCCGGTCCATCGACCCCCCCATACCGGAAGATCCACTAAAGAGCTCCGCGTTATACAGGATAAGCAGGTAGGTCACAATGCTCCTGCAGTACTTCAAGATGGACAAGAGTGTTAGTCTCATCACTCCGCTTTCCACGAAAGCGCCTATTCCGATCTTGACAAGGGGTGCGGTTGACTGTGTGTCGCCTCACCGTCACCCCCAGATATGGCACCGCTCATACATGGTGAGCGCGGAAGCCCTCTCGCCCGGCGCGATAGAAATGCGCACTACGGCAACAATCGCAACTTCGATACATCCGTGACGCTGCACGAAACTCCTACCAGGAGCGCCCGTCCGCGGCAATCGAAAGGCACCCCTGACTGCAATTTTTCATTTATATCTGTCAGTGGAGGCGAAATGGACATCACCACCCACAGCAACCCCGAACCCGCCGCGTCGATGCGCGCCTCCGTGACCCGGGCGAGTCTGCGCGTGCTGGCCTACCCGGCGCTCCTCGTGGCCATGGCGGTGGTCGGCATGGCGGGCCCGCGGCTCGGATGGGACCTCGGCATCGCCAACTTCGCGTTCCTGTTCGGCACGCTGACCTACTTCGCGATCCTCGAGCGAATCATCCCGTACGACCGGTCCTGGCACCCGAGCCGACGGGAGTGGCGCTGGTACGGGATCTATTTCCTGCTCACCCTGCTCGGCGGCGGCATCGCCCAGCTTCTGGTGTCGTGGCTGGTGGCGGCGGTGGCGACAGCCGAACCGGCGCTGCCGCTGGCCGCCGAGGTCCCACTCGCCCTGCTCGCCGGCTCATTGGGCAGCTATGTGATGCACCGACTCGGCCACACGAACAGCTGGCTGTGGAAACTGCACGGGATCCATCATCTGCCCGACAAGGTCAACGTCGGCAACAACGGCGTCTCGCACATCTTCGACATCGTGCTGGCCCAGGGCGTGGTGCAGCTGTCGCTCGCGTTCGCCGGCTTCTCCGAGCCGTCCGTCTTCCTCGTCGGCCTGTTCGTGGTCGTGCAGGGCTACTTCACCCACGCCAACATCGACGTGCGGATCGGCTGGCTGAATCACGTCCTGGCCAGCCCGGAGCAGCACCGGCTGCACCACAGCACAGATCTGGCGGAGGCCGGCAACTTCGGCTCCGACCTGTCCATCTGGGACCAGCTCTTCGGCAGTTTCACCTGGCGGCCGGGCCGTCGGCCGACCGCCATCGGAGTGACCGACCCGGGCTCGTTCCCACCGGTCGGCGAGATCCGCGCGACGCTGCTGCACCCCCTCCGCGGCGACCGCCGCTACTGAGCCACCCGTCAATCTCACCTGACCCCAAGGAATGAGCGATGAGGCACTTCCTCGACACCGCATCCCCGGAGAAGATCGCCATCGTCGGCATCGGCTGCCGGCTGCCCGGCGGCGCCTCGGACCACCGGTCGTTCTGGCGCAACCTGGTCAATGGCAAGGACTGCATCACCGAGACTCCCGCGGACCGGTACGACGTACGCACGCTCGGCAGCCGGGACAAGGCCAAGCCGGGCCGGCTGGTCGGCGGACGGGGCGGCTATATCGACGGTGTGGCCGAGTTCGACCCCGCCTTCTTCGGAATCAGCCCGCGCGAGGCCGAGCACATGGACCCGCAGCAGCGCAAGTTGCTGGAGGTCGCCTGGGAGGCGCTGGAGGACGGGGGGCAGATCCCGGGCGAGCTGGCCGGTACGGACGTCGGCGTCTTCATCGGTGCCTTCACCCTGGACTACAAGATCCTCCAGTTCGCCGACCTCAGCTTCGAGACGCTGGCGGCACACACCGCGACCGGGACCATGATGACGATGGTCTCCAACCGCCTCTCCCACTGCTTCGACTTCCGCGGGCCGAGCCTGTCGATCGACACGGCGTGCAGTTCGTCGCTGGTGGCCGTGCATCTGGCCCGGCAGAGCCTGCTGCGCGGCGAGAGCCAGATCGCGCTGGCCGGCGGCACGTTGCTGCACCTGACCCCGCAATACACGATCGCCGAGACCAAGGGCGGTTTCCTCTCGCCGGAGGGCCTGTCGCGCACGTTCGACGCGTCCGCGAACGGCTATGTCCGCGCGGAGGGGGTCGGAGTCGTCGCGTTGAAGCGGCTGTCCGACGCGGTGCGCGACGGCGACCCCATCTACGCCGTGATCGCCAGCAGCGGCGTCAACCAGGACGGGCGCACCAACGGCATCACGGTCCCGAACGCGGACGCCCAGACGTCGCTGATCGAGCGGGTCTGCGCCGAGGCGGGGGTGTCGCCCGGCAGCCTGCAATACATCGAGGCGCACGGCACCTCCACCCCGGTCGGTGACCCGATCGAGGCGAACGCGCTCAGCCGCGCCCTGGCGATCGGCCGCACGCCGGGCGAGCGGTGCTATGTGGGCTCGGTCAAGACGAATATCGGGCACACCGAGTCGGCCGCGGGAGTCGCCGGTCTGATCAAGACCGCGCTGGCGCTCAAGCACCGGATCATCCCGCCGCACATCAACCTCGATCAGGTCAACCCCGCCATCGACGAGGCATCCCTGTCGTTCGCGATCCCCACCGAGCCGACTCCCTGGCCGGCACACACCGGACCGGCTCGGGCCGGGGTCAACTCGTTCGGGTTCGGCGGCACCAACGCACACGTGCTCCTGGAGGAGGCGCCGGAGCCAGCCGCGGTGGACCCCGCCACCGTGCCCGCGCCGCCGAGCCACACGATCCTGCCGCTGACCGCCCGCGACCCGGCCGTGCTGCCGCGGCTCGCCGCCGGCATCCACGCGGAGCTGACCGGTGGCGACGTCGCGCCGGCCGATCTCGGCCACACGCTGTCCCACCGGCGGCAGCATCACGATTCCCGGTTGTCGGTCGTCTACTCATCGCGCGAGTCGCTGGACGAGGCGCTGGCCGCCTACGGCCGCGACGAGCCGCACCCCAGAGTGCTGACCGGCCAGCGCCGCGACCCGGCCGACCGCCGCCTGGTGTGGGTGTTCACCGGCATGGGCCCGCAGTGGTGGGCGATGGGCCGGCAACTGTTCGAGACCGAGCCGGTCTACCGGGCCACCGTCGAACGGTGCGACTGGGTGTTCCGCAGACTCACCGGATGGTCGCTGATCGACGAGCTGAACGCCGACGAGGTCGACTCGAACATGGCGGAGACGTGGCTGGCCCAGCCGGCAAACTTCGCGGTCCAGATCGGTCTCGCCGCCCTGTGGCGCGGATACGGCATCGAGCCGGACGCGATCGTCGGGCACAGCACGGGCGAGGTGGCGGCGTTCTACGAGGCCGGCGTGTACTCGCTGGAGGACGCGGTGCGTGTGGTCGTCCACCGTAGCCGGCTCCAGCAGAAGCTGGTCGGCACCGGAACCATGCTCGCGGTCGGCCTGACCGAGCCCGAGGCGCGGCAGCGGGTGCTGCCCTATGGCGATGCGATCTCGGTGGCCGCGGTCAACAGCCCCGGCGCCGTCACGCTCGCCGGTGACGAGGACGCGCTCGCCGACCTCGCCGAGAAGCTGACGGCCGAGCAGACCTTCGCGAAGTTCCTCGCCGTGCGGGTGCCGTACCACAGCGCCCGGATGGAGGCGATCAAGGACGAGCTGCTCTCCTCGCTCGCCGGGCTGACCCCGAGGCGGGCCCGGGTCCCGCTCTACCTGACCGGCACGGACGGCGTGGCGGACGGCCCGGAACTCGACGCCGGGTACTGGTGGCGCAACGTGCGGGACACCGTCCGGTTCAGCGCCGCGGCCGACCGGCTGATCGGCGACGGCTACCGGCTCTTCCTCGAGATCGGCCCACACCCGGTGCTGGCTCACTCGATCCAGGAGTGCCTGGCGAATCGCGACGTGCAGGGGCAGACCCTGCCGTCGATCCGGCGCACCGAGAACGAGCCGGAGCGGATGATCATGACGCTCGCCGTGCTGTTCAACGAGGGCTTCCCGATCGAGTGGGACGTTCTCCAGCCCACCGGGGTCCAGGTGCCCCTTCCGCCGTACCCGTTCAAGACCGATCGCTACTGGGTGGAGCCGGCGCCGGTGGCCCAAATCCGGCTCGGCCGGCGCGACCATCCACTGCTCGGCCGACGGCTCTCCACCGCGAATCCGGCATGGGAGGCCAAACTGGACACCGAGTCGGCGCCCTACCTCGACGATCACCGCATCCAGGGCAATGTCGTCTTCCCCGCCGCCGGATACATCGAGATGGCGGCGCAGGCGGCCCGCGCCGTCACCGGTGGGGCCGGGACCACGCTGACCGGCATCGAGCTGCGCAAAGCGCTCTTCCTCACCGGCGGCGACACCCGGACCGTGCAGACGACAGTCACCGCGGAGGACGGGAGTTTCACGGTGGCATCGCTCACCGCCGACCTCGCCGAGCCCGCCGTGCACGCGACCGGGGCGCTGACCGCCGGCTGGCCGCACGGGGACGCCCCGCCGCTGGACGTGGCGGCGATCCGCGGCCGCGCCGCGCTGCGCCTGGACTCCGTGGACTGCTACACCCGGCTCGCCGCGCAGGGATACGGGTACGGCCCGGCGTTCCAGGCCATCGCCGAGGTGTGGATCGGGCCGGACGAGGCGCTGGCCCGGCTCCAGCCACCGGCCGCGCTGAACGGTGGCGCAGCGGAATTCCACGCCCACCCGGCGCTCCTCGACGCCGCCTTCCAGACTCTGCTCGCCCCGCAACTGCTGGAGACCGGCGGAGACGACGACCGGCACGGCATCCGGCTGCCGCTCGCCATCGGTGAGGTCTCACTCGACACGTTCGGCGACCGGGAGCTGTGGGTGCACGCCACGATCACCCGGCGGGACACCGACGAGATCGTCGGCGACCTCACGGTATACGCCGGGGACGGCACGCCGGTCGGCACGATCCGTGGGTTCCGGGCCGCCGACGTAGAGAAGGCGTCGGCGGCGGTCAGCATCGGCACGATCGACGGCTGGCTGGCCGAGCCGGCCTGGCTGCCGCTTCCGCCGCTTCCGGAGCGGGCCGCGGACGCAGGGCCGACCGGGCGGCGGTGGCTGATCCTGGCCGATGCCGGCGGCCTGGCGGAGGAGTTCGCCACCCTGGCCACGGCGCACGGCGAGCAGTGCCACCTGGTTCGGCCGGGCACCGCGTTCCACACCGACGGCGAGGGCCGCTCGACGGTACGGCCCGACTCCGCCGACGACCTGCGGCGCGTCCTCACCGGGAGCGGCGACCACATCCTCCACCTGTGGAACCTGGACCTGCCGGACTTCGGCCACCTCACCGCCGCGGACCTGGTTGGCTGCGGCGATCTCGGCGCCTACTCCCTGGTCGCGCTGGCCCAGGCGCTGTCCGGCGGGGAGACCGGCGGCCGGCTGCACGTCGTGACGCGGGGCAGCCAGGCGGTGGACGGCTCCGGCGTGGCACAGCCGGCCGGCGCGCCCGCCTGGGGTGTCGCCCGGGTCCTGCGGGATCAGGAGCTGCCCGGCCACCGCGGGAAGATCGTGGACCTCGGCACTCCGGACCCGGACCGCCGGGCGGAGGCCGCGGCGCTGTGGCGGGAATTCGCCCACGACGACGAGGACGAGATCGCGCTGCGCGGCGCGGACCGGTTCACCTGCCGGCTGCGGCCGGCGGCGAACCTGTACCGCCCACTGCCGTTGCGGCTCCGGCCGGACGGCGCCTACCTGGTCACCGGCGCTTTCGGCGCGCTCGGCCGGCTGCTCTGCCGGACCCTGGTGCGTCGCGGCGCGCGGCGGCTCGTCCTGGCCGGGCGCACGCCGGTGCCACACCGTGACCGGTGGGACGAGCCCGGGTGGGACGACGCGACCCGGGACCGGATCGCGTTCCTGACCGAGTTGGAGACGCTCGGCTGCCAGCCACTCGTGGCCCGGGTGGACGTCACCGACGAGGGTGCGCTGACCGGCTGGCTGGACGATTACCGGCGGCGGCGGTCCGCACCGATCCGCGGCGTGTTCCACCTCGCCGGCCAGGTCCGGGACGTCCGCGTCGAGCGGATGGACCGGGAGGCGTTCGGTGCCGCCTACGACCCGAAGGTGGCCGGCGCCTACCTGCTGCACCGGCACCTGCGCGACGAGCCGCTGGACCACTTCGTGCTGTTCGCGTCGATCGCCTCGCTGCTGACCACGGCCGGCCAGGCGAACTACGCGGCCGGCAACGCGTTCCTAGACGCGCTGGCCCACCATCGGCGGGCCACCGGCCGCCCGGCGTTGAGCCTGGACTGGGGGCCGTGGGCGACCGGCATGATCGAGGAGCTGGGCCTGGTCGACCACTACCGGAACAACCGTGGCATGAGCTCGCTGTCCCCCAGCGCCGGCATGGCGGTGCTGGAACGGGTCGCCGGTGAGAGCCGCGCGCAGCTCGTGGTGGCGACGGTGGTCAACTGGCCCACCTTCCTCGCCTGGTACGACCGGCCGCCCGCGCTGGCGACCGAGCTGGCCGCCGTCGCCACGCCGCCGGGGGACGCCGCGCACAGCGGCTTCCTGGAGGAGTTCCGGGACGCCGGTGAGGAAGAACGGCAGCGGTTGCTGAGCGAGCGGTTCATCGCGGTGGTCGCCGACGTACTCCGGACCCCCGCCGAGACGGTCGACTCGTCGGCCGGTGTCACCGCGCTCGGTCTCGACTCGCTGCTCGCCATGGAGCTGCGAGCCCGGATCTCGGCCGAACTGCACGTCGCACTCCCGGTGGTCGCGCTGCTCAGCGGCGTCTCGGTGGCCGCCCTGATCGGGCAGGTGCACGACGGCCTGCTTGACGTGCTGGACGCCGGCGACGTCACCACGTCGGACGTGCCGGTCCACACCGACGAGGCACGATATCCGCTCACCCAGAACCAGAACGCGCTGTGGTTCCTCAAGCAGCTGGACCCGGACGGCTTCGCCTACAACATCGGGGGAGCGGTCGAGGTCCGCGTCGCGATCGAGCCGGACCTCATGTTCGAGGCGGTGCGGGTGCTGATCGCCCGGCACCCGAGCCTGCGGGCGAACTTCCTGATCGAGGACGGCCGGCCGGTCCAGCGTGTCTCGGCGGAGCCCCGGGCTGACCTGGAGCTGTTCGACGTCCGCGGCGAGGAGTGGGACGACGTCTACCAGGCGATCATCCGGGAGTACCGGCGTCCGTACGACCTGGAGCACGATCCGCTGCTGCGGTTCCGGCTGTTCCGGCGGGGCGAGGACCGCTGGATCATCATGAAGGCCGTCCACCACATCATCTCGGACGCCATCTCCACGTTCACGTTCATCGAGGAGCTGCTCGCGATCTACGAAGGGCTGCGGCGCGGCGAGACCGTGGCGCTGCCCGCCGTACCGTCGTCCTATCTGGACTTTCTCAACTGGCAGAACCGGTTCCTGGCGAGCCCGCAGGCGAAGCGCTCGCTGGACTACTGGACCGCGCACCTGCCGGCCGAGATACCGGCCCTCCAACTGACCACGGATCGCCCCCGGCCCGCCGTGCAGACCCACCACGGCGCGTCCGAATTCTTCACGCTCGACCCGGAGCTCAGCGCACGGGTGCACGCCACCGCCCGGGAGCACAACGTCACCCCGTTCATGGTGCTGCTCTCCGCCTACTACCTGCTGCTGCACCGCTACAGCGGGCAGGACGACGTCATCGTGGGCAGCCCGGTGACCGGGCGCACCCGGGAGGAGTTCGGGTCGGTCTACGGCTACTTCGTCAACCCGCTGCCGTTGCGGGCGAACCTGGCCGGCGACCCGGCTCTCGGCGAGCTACTGGCCCAGGTGCGCGAGACCGTCCTCAACGGACTGGACAACCAGGAGTATCCGTTCGTGCTGCTGGTGGAACAGCTCGGGCTGCAACACGACCCGAGCCGGTCGGCGGTCTTCCAGGCGATGTTCATCCTGCTCACCCACAAGGTGGCGACAGAGAAGTACGGCTACCGGCTGGAATACATCGAACTGCCGGAGGAGGAGGGCCAGTTCGACCTAACCCTGTCGGTCTACGAGGAGGAGGCCGACCAGCGCTTCCACTGCGTGTTCAAATACAACACCGACCTCTTCCTGCCGGACACGATCCAGCGGCTCTCCCGGCACTACGTGCGGCTGCTCGACTCGCTGACGGCCGCGACCGCGGACACCCCGATCGCCAGGCTGGAGTTGCTAGCCGACGACGAGCGCGAGCGGATGCTCACCGAGTGGAGCGGCGCCGGTCACCGGGCCGCATACGACTCGCCGGTGCACGAGCTGATCGTCGCGGCGGCCACAGCACGGCCGGACGCTGACGCGGTGGTCTTGCCGGCCGAGTCCGGCTCGGCACACCGGCTGACCTACGCGGCGCTCGAACGCCGGTCCCGCGCGCTCGCGCACCGGCTGCGGCGCCTCGGGGTCAGGGACGGTGCCGTGGTCGCGCTCTGCCAGGAGAAGTCCGCGGACCTGATCACGTCGATTCTCGCCGTCCTCCGGGCCGGCGGCTGCTACCTGCCGCTGGACCCCGGATATCCGCCGGAACGCCTCGCATATCTGGTGGACAACGCCGGCGCGGCGGTGGTGCTCGCCGACGACACCGGCCGGGCAGGCTTGACCGGGGCATCCTGCGACGTGCTGGACGTGACGGCGCTGCTGACGCAGTCGGACGCGGAGCCACAGGCCGATCTCGGGGTACGGGTGACACTCGACGACCCGGCCTACATCATCTACACCTCCGGGTCGACCGGCGCGCCGAAACCGGTCCGGGTCACGCACGGCAATCTGGCCGCCGTGTACGCGGGCTGGCGCGCCGAGTACGCCCTGGACTCAGCGGTCCGCGTGCACCTGCAGATGGCCGGCGTCGCGTTCGACGTCTTCACCGGCGACCTGGCGCGCGCGCTCTGCTCCGGCGGCACCCTGGTGCTCGCCGACCGAAACCTGCTGCTCGACACCGGCCGCCTGTACCGCACGATGACCGAGGAGCGGGTGGACTGCGGCGAGTTCGTTCCCGCGGTCGTTCGCGGCCTGCTCGCCCACTGCGAACGGGACGGGCTGCGGCTGGACTTCATGCGGCTGCTGGTGGTGGGCTCGGACGTCTGGAAGGCGGAGGAGTACGAGCGGCTGCGCGCGATCTGCGGGACCGGCACCCGGGTGGTCAACTCGTACGGGCTGACCGAGGCGACCATCGACAGCACATATTTCGAGGGCCCGGCGGACGGGCTGGAGCCCGGCCGGATGGTGCCGATCGGCCGGCCGTTCCCGAACAGCGCGGTCTACCTGCTCGACCGGCACGGCGAGCCTGTCCCGCCCGGCGTACCCGGTGAGGTCTGGGTCGGCGGGGACGGCGTGGCGGCCGGCTATCCGGGCGACGAGGAGCAGACCGCGCGGCGCTTCGTCACCCGGACGCTGAGCCGGCGCCCGGACGCCGCCGCGCTGCGGCTCTACCGCACCGGGGACATGGGCCGGTGGGACGCCGGCGGGGTGCTGCACCTGCTGGGCCGGACCGACAACCAGGTCAAGGTGCGCGGCCACCGGATCGAGACCGGCGAGGTGGAGTCGCACCTGCTGAGCCGGCCTGAGGTGGCGGAGGCGGTGGTCGTGGTGCGCCCGGACGCCGCCGGCGAGCCCGCGCTCTCCACCTATTGGGTCCCGGCCGACGGGACCGCGCCCGACGCCCGGGACCTGCGCCGGTGGCTCGCCGAACGGCTGCCGACCTTCATGATCCCGGCCTATCTGACGGCGCTGGACGCGCTGCCGCTGACCCCGAACGGCAAGGTCGACGTGGCTGCGCTCCCGGCACCGCGCCCGGAGGCCGGCACCGGTGACCCGGAACCGCCGGTCACGCTCTACGAGGTACGAATGGCCGAGCACTGGCGCGCGATGCTCGGCTGCGAGCCCGATCTGCGGCTGGACTTCTTCGAGGCCGGCGGCACCTCGATCAAGCTCGTCGAGTTGATCTACCGGCTCCGCCAGGAGTTCAACATCGAGATCCAGGTGAGCCGGCTGTTCCGGATCACCACGTTGCGCGGCATGGCCGGCACGGTCGAGCAGATCGTCACCGGCCGGCTCAGCGGCGGGCAGCCCTACCTGACCTTCAACCCGGACGCCGGCCCGGCGCTGTTCTGCTTCCCGCCGGCCGGCGGACACGGGCTGGTGTACCGCCAGTTCGCGGCGCAGCTCCCGGAGTGGCGGATCGTCGGGCTCAACTACCTGGCCGGGGACGACAAGGTGGCCCGCTACGCGGACCTGATAGAGCACCTCCAACCGGCGGGTTCCTGTCTGCTCCTCGGCTACTCGCTCGGCGGCAACCTGGCCTTCGAGGTGGCGAAGGAGCTGGAGGGCCGGGGCCGGGTCGTCCGCGACGTGATCATCGTCGACTCGTACCGCATCGCGGAGACGTTCGAGTTCGGACCGGACGAGTTCGCGGCGTTCGAGCGGGAACTGGCCGAGCACCTGCGCCGGCACACCGGGTCGGAGATCGTCGCCCGGGAAACCCGTGCGCAGGCCCGGGAATACATCGAGTTCTGCAGCCGAACGCCGAACACCGGAACCGTCAAGGCGACGGTGACCGTCCTCAGCGACCGGGACAAGACCGCGTTCTACGCGGCCGGCGAGCGCGGGAGCTGGACCGGCGCGTCAGCCCGCCGGGACGCGTTGCTGGCCGGGTCCGGCGCGCACGCCGAGATGCTCGACCAGGAGCACGCGGCACGCAACGCCGCCCTGATCCGCGAGGTTCTGGGCGCTCCCAGCTGACCACCTGCTCACACATCGAGGGGATGTCGACGCACATGTCAGAACAGGTTTCCCAGCGGGAAACGATGATCATCGTCGGTGGCGGTCTCGCCGGCCTCGCCACCGGCTGCTACGCGCAGATGAACGGGTACCGGACGCACATCCTGGAAATGCATGAGATTCCCGGCGGCTGCTGCACCTCCTGGGACCAGGGGAGGTTCACCTTCGACTGGTGCGTGAGCTGGCTGCTGGGCAGCGGGCCGGGCAACGACATGTACCAGATCTGGCTCGAACTCGGCGCGTTGCAGGGCAAGCAGATGCGCAACTTCGAGACGTTCAACAACGTGCGCGGGCGGGACGGCCGCACCGTCTACTTCTACTCCGACCCCGACCGGCTGGAGGCGCACCTGCTGGAGCACTCCCCAGACGACGCGCGTCTGATCCGCGAGTTCTGCTCCGGGGTGCGAACGTTCAGGAAGCTGCTCAACGCGTACCCGTTCCTCAAGCCCCCGGGTTTGATGGGCCGGCTGGAGCGCTGGCGGATGCTCGCCGTCTTCCTGCCCTACTGGAACACCGTGCGCAAGTCCCTCACCACCTTGATGACCGACTACTCGGCGCGGTTCAAGGATCCGCTGCTGCGCGAGGCGTTCAACTTCATCCTCTACGAACGCCACCCCGCGTTCCCGCTGCTGCCGTTCTACTTCCAGCTCGGCGCGCACGCCGGACTCACCGCCGGAGTGCCGGAGGGAGGATCACTGGAGTTGGCCCGCTCGATCGAACGCCGCTACCAGCGGCTCGGCGGCGAGATCACGTACAACGCGAAGGTGGAGGAGATCCTGGTCGAGGACGACCGGGCGGCGGGCGTCCGACTCAGCGACGGGCGCGAATACCACGCGGACATCGTGGTCGCCGCCTGCGACGGGCACACCGCGGTCACCCGGATGCTGAAGGGCCGCTACCTCAACGAGACCTACCGGCGGCTGTACGAGGAGACGATCGACGAGCCGGGCCAGACCTACCCCGGCTACGTCAGCGCCTTCTTCGCCCTCAACCGGCCCTTCCCCGACGAGGACCCGTGCACCACGCACCTGCTGACCGAGGAGGAGTCCGCCGGGCTGGTCGGCATGGGCGCGCACCCGAGCATCAACGTGCAGTTCCGCAGCAGGCACTATCCCGAGCACTCGCCGGAGCAGACCGCTGTCGTCTTCGTGACCTACTTCTCCGACACCGCCACCTGGCGGAACCTGGCCGACGGCCCGGAACAGGCCAGCCGCGTCCGGAAGGGCGAGAAGCTGCACACCCTGCGGGTCCGCCGCGGACGGGCCTACTACACGGCCAAACGCCAGATCCGGGACACGCTGATCGAGCTGTTGGACCGGCGCTTCCCCGGGCTGGCCGACTCCATCGTCACCTACGACGTCTCCACGCCGCTGACCCAGATTCGCTACACCGCGAACTACGACGGATCGATCGCCGGTTGGCTGCCGTTCGTCGACGGCGGCGAGACGATGGAGAAGGAACTGGAGCGAAACGGCCCGGTGCTGCCCGGCCTGTCCAACTTCTACCTCTCCGGCGTCTGGACCACGATCGGCGGCCTGATCCGCGCCGCCGCCAGCGGGCGGCACGTCGTCCAGTTCATCTGCCGCGACGACGGCCGGCCGTTCACGGCCGGCATCGACGAGAACGCCCCCGAGCCCACGCAGATCGTGGTGCCCGTGCCCGCGCCGGACCGGCCGGCGACCGCCCTCATCCGGCAAGGAGCCTGACACATGGAGATCGACAAGTGGGTCGTCCGCGCGCACCTCGACGGGCTGCCGGACGCCGAGAAGATCTACGAGAAGGTCACCGAGGACGTGCCGGTCGCGCTCCGCGACGACGAGATGCTGTTCCGGACCAGGTACGTGTCGGTCGACCCCTACCTGCACGGGCTCGCCCTGGAGACCCCGATCGGTGAGCACATGGTCGCCGACTCGATCATGGAGGTGGTCGAGGCCGGGCCGGACGCCGCCTTCGCGGTCGGCGACCTGGTCCAGGGTTACGGCGGCTGGCGCAGTCACGTCATCGGCACCGGCGGCGAGGTGCTCTGGCAGGGCGAGTCGTTCCCCATGGTGTTCCCGGCGTACCGCCTACTGAGCCCGGCCCATTACGACGAGGTCCTGCCGGTGTCGACCGCCCTCGGCATCATGGGCGGTCCGGGCATCACCGCCTGGGGCACACTGGCCCACTTCATGACGATCCGGCCGGGCGACACCCTGGTGATCAGCGGCGCGTCGGGCGCGGTCGGCACGCTGGTCGGCCAGCTCGCGAAGCGGGCCGGGGCCCGGGTGGTGGGCACGACGTCGGCACCGGTGAAGGCCGCTTTCCTGACCGAGCTGGGTTTCGACGCCGTCGTACCGTACCGGCTCGGCGACGACCCGGCCCAGGTACGCGCGGAACTGCTCAAGGCCGCGCCGGACGGCGTCGACAGATACTTCGACAACCTGGGCGGCACGATCACCGACGTGGTCTTCAGCATGCTCACGGTGCACAGCCAGGTCGCCGTCTGCTGGCAGTGGGCGACCCAGGTGAACCGGGACTACGTCGGCCCGCGCCTGCTGCCGTACATCATGCAGCCGCGCACCACGATCCGCGGGATCTTCGCCCACGAGTGGTTCACCGAGGAGAATCTCACGGCCATGCGCGACGAACTCGGCGGCCTGATCCGCCGCGGCGAGCTGAACTACCGGCAGACCGTCTATCGCGGGTTCGACGAGATACCGGCCGCGTATCAGAGCCTCTACGTGGACCGTTCCGGCAACCGCGGCAAGGTCCTGGTGGAAATCTGATCGCCGCCGTCCTGGATGCGCACCTCACGTCCACCACATGTGAGGTGCGCATCCAGGATATCTCCGACTTTCCTTCGTCCGATTCAGCGGTTTGGCGTAGCGCAGGTTGAAATCCCGCCGGGAGCAGGGCGGTTCAAGCGGCGGCAATCCTTGAGGTTCTTGAGTGGCTCCGGCCCGTCCTGCGCAGTCAGATCTCACACCTCCCGAAGCAAGATCGGGCATCTCAGCCATCCAAGTCCGCCAGCATCGCCTGTAGTCGCTGAGCGAACGCCGGGATGCCGGCTTTGGACAACGAGTCGGCCAAGTCCGCCGGAGTCAGCGGCGGGCGACGCTTCTCTCCAGCCAACCGAACCACGGTGTCGAGCATCTCGCCTGGCCATGCCTCGAACAGATCGCGCAGGTAGTCGTCCGGCGTGCACACTCGGACTCCATGAGGCGCCAGCGCCTCGGCGGGAAAATCAGCAAGATTCCAGGTCACGATCGCAGTGGCGCGACCGGCAATGGCAGCCGCCATATGCACCCGATCGTCGGGGTCCTTGCCCGGTATCTGCACGATCAGATGGATGTAGGCAGACTCGGGCGGACACCTCGCCGTCGGCGAAATACTCGCGAATCGCAGAGGTGATCGCCGCAGCCGAGGCGGCAGACCGACGCTGTGCCCGGACGATGACCCGCTCCCACTCGGCGAGCAGCGCCTGGGACCACATCACATCGTGCACGCCGTCCTCGGTCAGGGCCAGCATGAGATCCATGACCGAGAACGGGAACAACACGTTGGTATCGACGAAGATTCTGGCCGTCGGGATCGCCGCGCTCAGTAGGGAAGGTCTGCGGCCTGAACCGCGTCGGCAATACGGCGGCGGCCCGCCCGCCGGCGTTCCCTGCGTGCCTGGAACTCCAACACGTCCGCCAAGCGCACCACGCGATGCTCCGTTCCCTGCGAGCCAGTCTGCTCAACGCCGGAGCGGCAGCGGGTTCCTCCAGCGACTGAAGAAGCGCGTCGAACTGTTCCGCCGGCATGATGGTGTGCTCGCTGCGAGCCGGCACACGGTCGGCCGCCGACGTCGCCGCGTTCAGCACGAACGCGGAAACCGACTTCTGCTCCCGCTCAGCCGCCTGGGCGATCTTCGCCCCACTATCACGATCTGTCCGCATCTCGATGCGCTCGGTCTTTGTCGCCATCGGCCACCTCCACGGCGGTTGTGCGGCGGTTGGTAGGTCACCGATCGGGGCGAAACGCGCCCGGACAACACGGCGCACCCGTGCGATATAGAGGAATTCGGCCATACGCCGAGCCTTCCCCTTCATCGACCGAAGGCTATCGGCCGACGCCCGGGTGAGGACCCGGCTAGACGGCGCGGAAGCGGCACCAGGACTGGGAGGCGTCGGAGAGGCGTAGCGTCCAGGAGTCCGGGTTGGCGGTGTCGACGGCCTGCCAGAGGCGGGCGGTGGCCACCGCGAACGCGGTCACCCCGGCTTCCGGGGCTGCGGCGAAGGCCGGGATCTCGGCTGCCCACTGCTCCGCCGACTCGGGTGCGTGACCGGCAGCGATCAGCCAGACCACCCAGTATGCCGCGTCCAGCCAGGGTGCGCCGCGGGTCGCCCAGGCCCAGTCGACGAGCCGGGCCCGGCCGCCGCCGACGATCACGTTGACGTTGTTCAGGTCGGTGTGCAGGAGCGTGTCACCGGCGAAGTGGTGCAGCCGGGCCGGGTCGGCGTACGCCCGCAGTCGCTCCTCCGCCCGGCGCAGCGGGATCTCCGGCACCGGGATCTCGCCGACCCGAGCGATCAGGTCGGCGACCAGCGAGAGGTCGGGTGAACCGGGCGCATAGTCGGCGTGCCGGCCCTCGATCGCCTCGAAGACCAGGACGTCCCAGCCCCGGTCCAGGATCCGGGTGATCAGCGCTGGCGCGACCGCCCCGACGTGCCGGCAGATCTCTGCCTCGCGCTCCTGGCTGGTGGCCGACCGGTGGCCGGCGGGGACCGCCTTGACGAAGAACTCGCCGCGATCGGTGCTCAGCCGCGAGGCGACCGTGCTGGCCGGCCCGCCGAGCGCCGGTTGGAGCACCCGGGGCGCCCCGACGGCCGCCTCGACCGCGGACTGCACCGCGTCGGGCAGATCGGCATACGAGCTGATCGGCACGTCACCCCTGTCATATCGCATCGGAGCACATTCAGACGACATATCCGCTTTTGCGATGACAATAGATCACAAAAGTCATGTAAAGGCGGTGTCTGGTGAAACAACGCTAACCGGCAACCGGCACTCCCGTCGCGCCGGCCACCCCGGCGGTGGATGGGCACCGGGCAACCTGGTCAGACAGGCAGGGGATGGACCGGCAGGGGATGGACCGGCAGCGGGCAGGCAGCCGGTCCGGGCAGGCCCGGCCACGCGGCCACGCGGGCGGCGGGCGGCGGGCGGCGGGCGGCGGGCGGCGGGCGG